>JAUWNG010000173.1 GCA_030612765.1 Planctomycetota bacterium | reverse complement strand
TCGTGCGCAACGGCAAGTTGGATTGACGGTGCTTGTGCATAACCTTCTCGTCGTTCACCTCGCCATACCACCACCAAAAAGTGAGGTGGATGCCATGCTAACTACCGAAGAAATAACAACTTAAAAACCGGACTGTCTCTAAACGCCGGGCCTAATACCGCTTACGCGGCAAGGACCGTAAACGGTCCTCGATTCGTATTTGCGTATAACAACGGGGGGCAACAGCCCCGGCTGTTTGTTGCTCATCATTATCGAACTCGGGTTAATGGATTCCATGTAACCGTTCATCGTCTCGGCGTGTATACATCTCCAGTACGGGTCGTTTACAATACTCTTTGGAAGCGAGGTGAGAGATGAGAGTCTACTTGGGATTGGCGATTGCTGTTGTTTTGGGGTTGGCCGGCACGCTACGGGCCGAGCCGCTGAATCTGGAACAAGTCGCCGCCAACGCAAAATGGGTGGCGCACGTGGACGTCGACGCCATGTGGACTTCCACGGTGATTCAGAAGACGCGTGAGCAGTGGATGCAGATACATCCGGGAGCCGAAGTGCTTCTGGCCGGGATTCGTGAAGTGTGGAAGTTCGACCCCCGCACCGACCTCCACGACATGACCTTTTACGGTGAACAACTCAAGAAGGACACCGGCGTGGCGATCGTCCACGCCAAGGTCGATCAGCAACTCTTGCTGGAAAAGGCCAAGAATATCCCCGAACACCAAGTGAGCGCCTATGGAAAGTACGAGTTGTACACATGGAAGCATAAGCATCTCAAAGGCCCGAAACATGGACGGATGATGACGGGCGTGTTCTACAAGCCGGACGTCATCGTCTTCGGCTCGCTCGACGAAGTGAAGGCCGCCCTGGACGTGCTCGACGGCGCGAAGCCGAACCTCGCCGGCAAGGACTCGCCGCTGGCTGCCGCGGTCCCGCCGGGCGCCATGTTCCTGGCTCGGGTGGTCGGTCTGGCGGATGCCGACGCTCTGCCCTGCAAGTTCCCCATTATAAAACAGACTGAATCCCTGGCGTTGGCGGTCGGCGAGAAAGAGGGAGAGTCGTTCTTCACGGGCAGGATGACCGTCAAAAATGCCGAGTTGGCCAAGCAGATGAAGGTCGTCGTCGAAGGCGTCCGCGCAATGGCCGTAATGGTCCACGGCGGTGACTCCAAGGCATTGGAAATCATCGACGCCCTGAAAGTCGATGTCGACGGAAAAGTGGTCGAAATCGAATGTCGGGCGCCGGCCGAGAAGGTTTGGACCTTCCTGAAAAAGATGGAAGAGAACAAAAAGCTCCGCATCGACACCGAGTTGAGTCTACCCGAGACGGACGACGAGGAGTAGCCCGACCGGCGGAGATGAAGGAGTTTTGTTGGGGTGGCAGTTCAACTGCCCCCCCAACTATTTAGCCCCGGGTGAATACACCCGGGGCACGGTCTGGTGCGAAAAACCACTCCCCGCCGTGTATTCACGGCGGGCTAAATAAGAGAAGTATTACCGGCATGTTGCGCGACCCCGCTTTGGCCACGACAAGCGACGAGGAACTCGCCTGCCGAGCGCAGCGGGGCTGCGCGGATAGCTTCGATTGTTTATTGCGGCGGTTTCAAGCCCCGGTGCTGCAATTTCTGCGGCATCGAGGCGCGGCCGTCGACGCCGAGGATCTCACTCAGGAGACTTTTTTGCGGGTCTATGAAAATCTGCACCGCTATCGGCCGCGGTGGTCGTTTTCGGCCTGGCTGTTCACGATCGCCCGCCGCGCGAGTATCAACCATCATCGTCGCGCGCGGCCGGTGATCGAGCGGTCGGGAATGGATGCGATTCCTTCGCCGGAAGCGGAGCCGCTGGACGCGATGGTCGCCGCGGAAAGCCGCCGACGGCTGTGGGACCTGGCCGCCGATGCCCTGTCGGAAGAACAAACGACCGCCTTGTGGCTGTACTACGTCGAGGACATGCCGGTCCGAGGCGTCGCCTTGGTGTTGGGACGCTCCGTCGCGTCGGTGAAAGTGATGTTGTTTCGCGCACGCAAGAAGCTGTTGCCTCTGCTGGCGGAACTTGACGGCGAACGGCCGTCGGAAAAACTACCGAAGAAAAAAACGTCGCGGCAAATCGAGAAGGTGGGGACCACTCATGTCTAAGAACTCGAACAAATCGGATTTCACGCGACCCCAAGCCCACGGGTTGCAACCCGCGGATTCCAAAACCATCCGCGAGCGGCTTCGGCGGGAAGCGCTCGATTCGCGGCCGGAGTTTTCCGAAGCGCTCCACCAGCGAATCATCCGTTCCATCGGGGAGCGGTACGCGGAAGGGGCCGCCGTGGGCAAAAGAAACACGGCCGCCGGTCGCCGATGGCGCGGTCTGACGGCCGTATTGGCGGCGGCGTGCGTGTTGGCGGCCGTGGCAATCGGCTGGCGGTTCAGCGCGAACCTCATGCGACCCGACGACCGGCCGCTCTCGCCGGATAATCAGTTGGCGACGAACAGTTTCGTCTTGAGTGGGAAGATCGAGGACTTGCCCCCGATGAACGTCCTGACCGATCGCGCCTTGACGGGTTTCGACGGGCTGCTGGCCACGTCGGGCTTCATGCTCCCCTCGACCCAACTGGCCCACGACGCCCGGCTGGCCGCCGACTCGCTCCTGCAACGACTCCCGCTCGACATGGAATTGGACGACGACCGCTGAAAGCCGACCGTTCACAAGGTACTGTCCCCCTTGCACCCGCCTTGTTCTCGTCCAACCCCATGATAGAATTGCCGGCATGTCGAACGTTTGGTTTGCACTTGGCTTGACTACGTTGGCGGGGTTGGCCACGGGCATCGGCAGCGCCATCGCATTCTTCGCCAAACGAACGAATTTCCGCTTCCTCTCCATTTCGACCGGCTTCTCCGCCGGCGTGATGCTCTATGTTTCGTTCGTGGAAATCTTTTTCAAGGGACAGGACGCGCTGGCCGAGGCTTATGGGGATTATTGGGGTAGCTGGATCAACGTCGCGTCGTTCTTCGGCGGAATCGGGCTGATCGGCCTGATCGACCTGCTGATCCCCGCGGCGGAGAACCCGCACGAGTCGCACTCCGAGGAGGAGACGGCCCCGCTGCACGACGCTTCGGCCCCTTGGCCCGATTTCGACGCGGTCGCCGCCGGGCAAAAAACCGCCGATACCCACGTCCACGTCGGACACAACCACAAGCTGATGCGGATGGGGATGTTCACGGCGCTGGCGATCGGCATCCACAATTTCCCCGAGGGCCTTGCCACGTTCATCGCGGCGCTGAAAGACCCCGAACTCGGCGTGGCCATCGCCATCGCCATCGCCCTGCACAACATCCCCGAGGGAATCAGCGTCTCGGTCCCAATCTTCTACGCCACCGGCAAACGCGGCAAGGCGTTCTGCTATTCGCTGCTCAGCGGCCTGGCCGAACCGGTGGGAGCGGGCATCGCCTATCTGGTCTTGCTGCTGATGGTCGGCGACGGCGACAGCCCCATACCCGCCAACATTATGGGCATCCTCTTCGGCGGCGTGGCCGGCATCATGGTCTACATCAGCCTGGACGAACTTCTGCCCACCAGCCGGGCCTACGGCAAGGGACACGACAGCATCCTCGGCCTCGTCGCGGGCATGCTCGTCATGGCCTTGAGTCTGCTGATGATGAAGTGACCACAACTAAGTTGGGGCGGCAGTTCAACTGCCGCCCCAACATTGCGTTTCCAACATTGCGTTCGCCATCAACGGCCGCTACAACTTGCGGCAGATTGCCTCGGCCATCTCGCGGGTGCCGACGGCCGTGGGATCGTCGCGATTGGGCTTCATGTCGTAGGTCACCTCCTTGCCCTCGGCGATCACCGCCGCGACGGCCTGCTCCAGCCGGTTGGAGGCCTCGGTTTCCTTCAGGTAGCGGAGCATCAGCATACCCGAGAGGATCAACGCCGTGGGATTGACCTTGTTCATTCCCTTATACTTCGGGGCGCTGCCGTGAGTGGCCTCGAAGACGGCGCCGTCGGGACCGATGTTGGCGCCGGGCGCCATTCCCAGTCCGCCGACCAGTCCCGCCGCCAGGTCGCTGATGATGTCTCCGTAGAGGTTCGGCAACACCAGCACGTCGTACAATTCGGGCTTCTGCACGAGCTGCATGCACATGTTGTCGACAATGCGGTCCTCGAACTCGATGTTGGAATTGGAAAACTCCTCGGCGACCTTCCTCGCGGTGGCCAAAAACAGGCCGTCGCTGTGCTTCATGATGTTCGCCTTGTGGACGGCAGTGACCTTCTTCCGTCCGTTGTCGCGGGCGTACTCGAAGGCGAAACGGACGATCCGCTCCGTGCCCGAGACGCTGATCGGTTTGATCGACACGCCGGTCTCCTCGCGCCCCGATTTGATCTGCCGTTTCGGGGAGATTTTGTTCAGATAGTCGATCAACTCGCCGGTTTCCGGCTTTCCCGCCTCGAACTCGATGCCCGCGTAAAGGTCCTCGGTGTTTTCGCGGACGATGATCAGATCGACGGGCGTTTCGCCAAAGAAGGTTCGTACGCCCGGGTAATGTTTGCAGGGGCGAAGACAGGCATACAACCCGAGGGTCTGGCGGAGGTGGACATTTATGCTGCGGAAGCCGGTTCCCACGGGCGTGGTGATCGGCGCCTTCAAGGTGCAGCGCGTGCGGCGGATGCTCTCCATCACGGCGTCGGGTAGCGGCGTGCCGCAACGCTCCATCACGTCCAAGCCCGCCTCTTGAACGTCCCAATTAATCTTCACTCCGGTTGCGTCGACGCATTGCCGTGCGGCTGCAGCCAGGTCCGGTCCGACCCCGTCGCCGGTAATCAACGTCACTTCGTAAGCCATGATCTCGTTTACTCCGTGTGCTTGAGTTGACAGAAAGCCGCTTGACGGCGGTCGCACCTCCACGGCGTGACCAACAATTGCAGCTTAACGAATGCAGAATATCAGACCGGCTAATGTAGGTCAATGAGCAATCGGCGCGAGGCTTGTCGGCACCAGCCGGGTCGGCTATAATGCGTCCGAATCCGCGGGGCAATCTCTCGACGGTAAAGGGCACGTGCATGACGCTGGAGCAAGAACTCATCGACATCTTCGCTTCTACTCCATCCCAGCGAAACCGGGAGATTCTCATCGGATATTACGGCTGGAAAGACGGCCGGCAACACACGCTTACGGAAGTCGGCGCCCGATTCGGCATTACCAGGGAGCGGGTCCGCCAGGTCTGTGCCAAGCTGACAAAAAGGCTTAAAACCGTTCCGGTTTCGGCCCCGATCATGGACCGTGTACTCAAGCTGATCTCCGAGATGCTGCCCGCTCCAGCCGCGCGTATCGAGGCGGAACTGGCCGGGCAGGGGTTCACCGCCGTCGGAATGTCGTTGAAAACCGTGGCCGCCGCCGCTCGCTTGCTGGACCGACCGGTCGAATTTGAGATCGTCGCCGTCCACTCTCGAATTGTAGCACAGCCGCCCTCGGCTGTGTCGCGCGGCTCACACAGCCGAGGGCGGCTGTGCCACAAACCCTCCGACGGGCGGCTGGCCGTCCGTCCCGGCCAAGAGAAGGCCGTCACCGCCGTTATCGACTTGGCGAAAAAAGAAGCCTATTTCCATGGGTTGACGACCGTCGAACGGATCGAACAGGCGATTGCCAGGCGTGGCAGCGAGGGGAAAAAGGGGACAGGTACATTTTGTGCGAAGCACCCACAGGGCCGTTCCGGCAAAATGTACCTGTCCCCTTTTTTCCCCGGCAGCGGCCAAGCAAACGCGGAACTGGTCCGGCAAACCGTCGCGCTGATGGAGGGGTTCCACTGGCTCGACCAGTCGGCCGGCTGGTTCTGCCTATCGTCGATCCAACGCCACGGATTGCCCAAGACGATCGACAAAGTACTGGCGGTTTCCGGCGAGGTGACGGGCGAACAACTCTACAAGGCGTTGTCGCGCAATCGACGCCTGTGGAAAGTGCCGCCGCCGGAAAACGTGCTCTTGGAGTTCTGCCGCCGGATGCCCGGCGTCCGGGTCGAGGGCGATCGGATCATCGCCGACCCGCCGCGCGACTGGAAAAAGTCGTTGACCGGCGTCGAGGCGAAGCTGGTCGCCGTCTTGAAGAAACACGGCCCGCTGATGGAACGGGGAGAGATGGAGGATCTCTGCGTCGGCGACGGCATGAACCGATTCAGCTTCCACGCCTTCGTCTCCTGGTCGCCGGTGATTGCACAGTTCGGCCACAGCGTGTACGGTTTGCTGGGTGCGGAGGTTTCGCCGGAACAGGTCGAGGAGGTGCTTGCTCGACGCCGCGCCGACCGCGCCGACCGCCGCGTACTGGATGGCCACGGGCGGACCGCCGACGGCAAGGTATGGCTCCAATACCGGCTCTCGAAGGCGGCCAGCACCTACGCGGTAATCACCATTCCGGCGGCCTTGAAGAAGACGGTCCGCGGCCGCTTCAAGTTTCTCGACGCCGACGGCCGCGAGATCGGCACGCTGGCCACCAAGGACGGCCGCGCCTGGGGCCTGGGCGCGTTTCTCCGCAAAAACGGCGCGCGGATCGGCGACCGCATCAAACTCACCCTCGACCTGAAAAAACGCACCGCGGCGGTCACATGGGAGGAACGCGGGGTGGAGTGAGAGGAGGGGAAAACTGAGAACATGTTTTGGAATCACATTTAGCCCGCCGTGAATACACGGCGGGAAAGTGGTTCTTCGCACCAGACCGTGCCCCGGGTGTATTCACCCGGGGCTAAATGCGGATGTTTCAATATCAAAACACCTTCGGAGTAATAAACTGTCAGGAGGCCGCTGCGATGTGGTCGCAAATTGCGACCACATCCGAGTCGCATCCTTCCATGTGGTCACAAATTGTGACCACCTACAAAACGCAGCTCGATTTACTTGACCGGCATGTTTAGTATACTCCCCGGCGTGGACGCCGGGGCTAAACGATTTTTCTCCTGGAATCACTCGAGTTCATTTTGGCGAAACTTCATTTGCTGCCGGATCAAGGGTTCAACTCCTCCGTCAGCAAGTCCCACAGCGCATCGAGCGATTGCGGGATGGTATGGACTCCGGCGATGGTGGGCATGAAGTTCGTGTCGCCGATCCAGCGGGGGACGACGTGCCAGTGGAGGTGGCCGGGCAGCCCGGCGCCCGCCGCACGGCCGAGGTTCACGCCGATGTTGAATCCTTGGGGATTCATGACTTTTTCCAACAGGCCCGTCATTAGGGTGGTCTGCCGCGATAGCTCGGCCTCGATCTCGACGCCAAGCTCGTCCAATCGGGCGAGATGCCGGCTGGGGGCGATCAGCAGATGCCCGTTGTTGTACGGATACCGGTTTAGCAGGGTGACGGTGTGCTTACCCCGCTGGACGATTCCCCGGCGTCGATCGTCGCCCGGTGCGTTGGCCCGGCACAAGAAGCACTCTGGATCGGCGCCCGGCAAGAGTGTTTTGGGATCGCACGGCTCGGGGTCGTCATTTCCGCCGGTGATGTATTCCAAGCGCCAGGGGGCCCAAAGCTGCTCGTTCGACACAGTCGCGCCCCCCCATTGGCTGGTGGAATTGTTCTTTCGGCAGTCTAACCGGACTTACGGCGTGGGGCAAGGAGGAAAGTAGGCCGATGCTGAACTTCAAGTTAGGTTCCGGCGGCAGTCGAAAGTGATAATATGGACCGGGCAGTATTTGTGGCTTGAGAAAGTAGGGTGGGTGAAACCAACCCCCGCCCCCACCCCGTTTTTTCCGCCGTTTTTGGGGGGGCGCGTAGCGTGGCCCCCCC
>JAUWNG010000026.1 GCA_030612765.1 Planctomycetota bacterium | reverse complement strand
TGCCGGGGGTTAATCAAAAAACATTGTGTCGCGGGCGGGTGGGCCCGCGGTGTACCCACCACAACGGGCGGGAAAGCCCGCCCGCTAACAGCCCGTTGAAAAAGTCGGATTTCGGGAGTTTGGGCGCCACTGCTGGCTTGTCCAGCAGTGTTTTTCCGGGAGTTTCCCCCTGCACTGCTGGACAAGCCAGCAGTGGCACCCTTTTTCAACGGACTGCTAAACCACGGTGAAATAATTTCCGACTAGATAGCCGGCAATCCCCCCCCGATCCAGAAAGTGGATCATCTCAGGTTGCATAACACCGAAAAATCCCTCTCTAGCCACCCTGGTCTTCCTGTATTCACACAATACGTGCCGTCATAGTTAATGTAGTCCGCAAATCTTGCCGATGTGTTATGGGGTGAATAATCGTTGCGTTCCATAATCCCGCGCTAACCGTTCAGGTCAAACAACACTTTAGAGGGGAATCATGGCTGCTAAGCGTATCTCGTTTTGGTGTGCCGGCGTTCTTATTGTCGGTGGAACGCTCTTTCTGGGTGGCAATCAAACTTGGGCCGCCGATGCACCGGCTGCCAATGGACAACTCCAGCCGATCCCCGACCAATCGGCGGCGATGGCCCCCCAGGCAGACAACGGCCAGCCGCAGACGTATGGCTACATAGATGAATCGCTGCTGGTCGCCGAGGAAGATGAATGCGTGGAGTTTTGCGGCGTTCCGTGTTGCAGCCCTCCGGGGCGGTTCTGGATGAGGGCGGACTATTTAATGTGGTGGACCAATGGGATGCGGTTGCCGCCGCTGGTGACCACCAGTCCCCAGGGTACGCCCGTCGCCGACGCCGGCGTGTTGCCCGGCGCCACGATACTATTCGGCGACAGCACTGTTGCCGACTACGGCCGTTCCGGTTTCCGCACGTCGTGGGGGCTGTGGCTCGACAACTGCCACATCTGGGGCATCGAGGGCGATTACTTCGCGCTCGGCGCGGGGGCAAGTAACTACAGCCTGTATTCGACCGGCAATCCGATCCTCGCCCGGCCGTTCTACGACGTCGACACCATCCAGCAGAACCGCGAGTTGGTGGCCTACCCGGACGTGGTCGAAGGGACGATCACGGTCAACGCCAAGGACTACTTCCAATCGACCGGCGTGACGCTGAGCTACAACCTCTGCTGCTGCGACTCGTGCGATCCTTGCGTCGACCCTTGCGTCGATTCTTGTCTGCCTATGTTGTTCTGCTGCCGGACCGACCTGTTGATCGGCTACCGCCACTATAGATACAGCAACAGCGTGGCGATCCGCGAGAATCTGCGGTATTTGGTCGATCCGTTTCCAAACTGGCTCTTCCAGGTGGACGACGGTTTCCGCGCGAGGAACGATTTCCACGGGAGCGAGTTCGGGTTGCGCAACCGGATATATCGAGGGCGATGGTCGCTGGAAGTGTTGACCAAGATCGCGTTGGGCAACACTCATCAGGTGGTGACCATCGACGGCCAGACTATCGTCACGCCAGCCGGCCAAGCGACGCAAGTCCGCGACGGCGGCGTTTTCGCCGTCCGCACCAACGAGGGCACGTATACCCGCGACACGTTTACGATGATTCCCCAGTTGGGACTCGAACTGGGATATCAGGTCAACGACAACTGGCGGGCGTACGTCGGCTACAACATTCTTTACTGGGGAGCCGTGATCCACGCCGCCGAACAGATCGACTTGAACGTCGATCCGCGCAACATCCCGGTGGTCCAGAACCCCGCGTTGCCCTTCCCGGCGTTTCCGGGCAAGACGTCCAGCTTCTGGGCACAGGGCTTGAACTTGGGGCTGGAGCTTCGCTTCTAGCGAGCATCAGATTCAATATCGCCAACGCCCCGCGACTGCGGTCGTGGGGGGGGGTGGGAATCGCCGCTGTTATCCCCGCGACCGCAGTCGAGGGGCGTTGGCAGATGCGATATTCCCGTTTTTCAGAGTCAATAAGCGCACAGTCTCGACTGCCTATGCGGCCTCGCCGGGAACATTGGAGTCCCCGGCGTCGACCGGCGCTTCGGCTGATTCGTCGGAAGAGTCCGTGGTCGATTTGGCGTCCGACTTTTCTCCTGTTTTTTCAGCCGCTTTCATTTGCCTGGCGTCCCAGGTTTCGGTCCACACGCAGCCGGCCCACGACAACCCCACGCCGAAGCCGAGCAACAGCGTGCGCTTGCCCGGCCTCAACCGATCCGACCGACGCAAATCGTGGATCAGGATAGGAATCGTCGAAGAGACCGTGTTGCCGTATTGTTCGAGGGCCTCGGGCGTGTGGTCGCGGTCTAGCGAAAGCCGCTCGCGGATATGGTCGAGTAGAAATACGGTGGCCTGGTGCAGCAGGAACATATCGACCTGATCGCGGCGCCACCCGGCGGCGGCCAGCACTTTCTCGATCAGCGGAGGTGTCACATCGATGCTGAACTTCACCAGTTCGGGTCCGTCCATGTAGAGGCTGCTCGGCCAGCGGCGGCGCTTCCGCGGTTGGATTGCGTCGGCCTCGGGCCGCGTACCCCCTTTGGCCACCAGCAGCATGTCCGCGCCGCTGCCGTCGGTGCCGAAAACGAATGAGCCGAGCGACGGAGAGTCGGAGGCCTCGATCAACGTGGCCGCCGCGCCGTCGCCGAAGATCGTCCGTAGCGAACGGTCGGTCGCATCGATGTACTTCGAGTAGGTCTCCGCCGTAATCAGCAACACGCGCCGGGCGGTGCCGCCGCGGATCAGCCCGTCGGCCAGCGAAAGCCCATAGACAAAACCCGAACAGCCGAGGTTGAAGTCCAAGGCCCCGATCGATTTGGGCAATCCCAGCCGGTCCTGCATCAGGCAGGCGGTCGTGGGCAGCGGGTAATCGGGCGTCTGCGTGCAGAACAGCAGGAAGTCGATCGAGTTGCGGTCGATATTGTGTTCGGCGAAGAGTTTCTCCGCCGCCGCCACACCCAGGTCCGAGGAGCACTCGTTCTCTCCGGCGATGTGCCGCCGACGAATCCCCGTCTTTGCGTAGATCAAGTCCATGTTCCACCGGGGGAACTGAGACCCGAGAAAATCGTTGTCTTCGACCTTTTCCGGCAAGTGGATTGCCACGGGGCCGATCGCGGCATACTTCATCGCTGGCAATCTCCGCTCTCTTTCCACGTGCCCGCGTCTTAGAAATAGCCGGGGGGGCGACAATCCCCGGAAGGCCGCCATCAAACCGTCCTCGTCCTTGAAACCTTGCTCACCACACTCCGAGTGCCGTTAGCGCCTGGCCATTTAACGCGATTATCCCAAACTCGGGTTTTAAGAATACATGATTGTATGGTGAATGAATAGGCCGAAGATTCCGGCCGCCGGTGCCTGTGGGGGGGGCTGGCTGCCGGCGAGCATGCCATGCTCCGCAAATTAGCCGCGGTGGATCGACTATACTTCCCACCGGCCGCCAGTCGAAACTTATTCATAGATGATAGTGCCAAAGATGGGGTGACAGTTGAACTGCCACCCCAACATGTTGTGCCGTACTCTTGAAGTGCCCCAAACATAGTGCCAAGGAGGGTCAGTTGTCACTTATCGGTCAACTTCGGCTATTTCATTTCTGCTATTTTTCCAATCCACCCGCCACCCGCCCAATTTATCGGGCAATCCGCCGGTCCCGCGCGCTGAAGATTGTCGAACTGGGTATCGGCGACGGCAGCCGGGCGATGCGGATGATCGCCGTCGCAAAGCGGGCCTCGCCCGATAGGGACGTGGAATACTGCGGCCTCGATCGGTTCGAGGACCAGGCCGGATCGGCCGGGCCGAGGCTGACGCTCAAGGGAGCGCATCGACTCCTCGGCGACGCCGGCGTTCGGGTGCGGCTCGTGCCCGGCGACCCGACGGAGTCGATCGTGCGGATCGCCAACTCGTTGGGCAAGGTCGATCTGCTGATCCTGCCGGCGGAGTTGGAATCGCCCTCGATTGCGCGGGTTTGGTTCTTCGTCCCCCGGATGCTTCACCGGCGGTCGATCGTCTTCATCGAGCGGGAACAACCCGACGGCCGACACGAGTTGGACGTAATGCCGCGGCAAACGATCGACGGCTTGGCCGCCGCGGGCGCCGTTCGTCGCGCTGCATAGCCCCGACAATAAAATTCACGGAATGGGTGGCATGGGTAAGCACAGCTTACCCGTGGTGCAACATTGGGACACACGGGCAAGCTGTGCTTGCCCAGGGCACCCTGAAAGCGGGTGGGCCGAGCAAATCGAGTCCCACCAGGAGCTCGATTTTCGGGCCGGAAAACGCATTTTGCGCCCGCCGTAGGCCCGGGCGAAAAAGTGCATAAATACCGATGGCCAGAAAATGCCCTTTTTCAGGCACTTTCGGCTGGTAGAATGACCTCGTCGCACATACCTCGCAGGAGGGGTAATTGCAAAAGTTTTTTGCGTTGTCGCCGCAAGCCCATGTTGTTATTCAGGTTAAGGTCGATTTTCCGGTCTGAATTAACTGGAAAAAATTTCCGATTTCGCCATTTAATTATTACGTCGATTCGCCGAGGGCCGACGATGTTCTCAAACCGTTGGAAACACGGTCTATTCATTTCGCAACGTGGCCGCGCTTTAGTCGTAAGCACAGTTAAACCCCAGGTTGATCAACCTGAAGCGCCAGGTTGATCAACCTGGGGGCGCGGGGTTGAATTGACCCCAAAATCGCCGTTCGCGCGCAAAAACCCGCCCGAGATGCTTTTTGGGAAAGTTCGCGCAAAATTGTTTGCCAATGTAGCAGGCACACTCCGTGTGCCGTCCGCTGGGTGGCACTGGCGTTTCGCCAGTGCTAACGAGAAGCACGGGCAGCGGGGGGGGGGTGCATTCCGCACTTTGTTAGCCCAAAGGGCTTTTGGAAGGCGGCCCTGGGCTGTCATATTGGGCTAACAGCCCGTTGAAAAAGGGTGCCACTGCTGGCTTGCCCAGCAGTGCATGGCTAAAACACCTGAAAAACACTGCTGGACAAGCCAGCAGGCACCCAAACTCCCGAAATCCGACTTTTTCAACGGGCTGCTATGGCGGGCACAAAAACCGCTTTTCCGACCGAAAATCGGCGGCGTTTGAGGGACGAGGGGCAAGGGGTAAACTGATTAGGCCGGTCCGGATACCGAGACTGGACGATTCCGGCTGGACTTCGATACTCGCGTTACGCGGGTGGAGTTGCCTCCTATAGTTTTTCGATGGGCCGCCAGATGGCGACCCAATGTGAAAACTGGTATGATAATATCAAGCAGTGAACGTGCATAAGTGGCAGTCCCCGCCCTCGTTTCCTTTCACCACATTCCCCCCGAGGAGTGGTCATGACTCAAAAACAACCTTCCCGACGTGAGTTTTTCAGGAGATCGGCAATGGCGGCGGCGGCTGGCAGCGCCATGCCGTACTTTGGTTGGAGCCTGCGGGCCTTTGCCGATGCTTCGGCCGGCGACCGGTTGAAGATCGGCTGCATCGGCCTGGGCGGCATGGGTATCGTCGACGCCCGTAGTCATGCCCGCCGCGGCGACGTCGTGGCCGTCTGCGACGTCGACTCGCGGCACGCCGACCGCGCTAAGAACGACCCCAAAATCGGCAAGGGCAAAGCCGACGCCTACGGCGACTACCGCAATATCCTCGAACGCAACGACATCGACGTGGTGAGCATTGTCACGCCCGACCATTGGCACGTGAAGATCGCCGTCGAGGCCCTTCAAGCGGGAAAGCATGTCTTCTGCCAAAAGCCGCTGACGCTCACCCTTGAAGAAAACCAGTTGATTCGCAACGCCTGCAAGAAATATGCGGACAAGGTATTTATTGTCGGCACGCAACAGCGGAGCACTGCCAGCCTGTTCCTCCGCGCCGTCAACATGGTGCAGAAGGGTCTTTTGGGCGAGATCAAGAAGATCACTATCGGCATCGGCGGCGGTGCAACAGGCGGACCGTTCCCCAAGGTCGTCCCGCCGAAGGAACTCGACTGGGACTTCTGGCTTGGCCCGGCGCCCAAAGTCGATTACATCGAAAAACGCTGCCACAACGACTTCCGCTAGTGGTACGAGTATTCCGGCGGCAAGTTCACCGACTGGGGCGCCCATCACGTCGATATTGCCACCTGGGCTATCGAGCACGACAAGCAGGGCATGGGACCGGTCGAAATCGACGGGACCAACGCCAAGCATCCGGTGCCCTACAAGGACGGCTATCCCACCGTGGACGACTGCTACAACACGTCGCACGACTTCGCCGTCAAGTGTAAGTTCGCCAATGGCATCGAGATGGTCGTCGACAGCCGCAGCGAAAACGGCATCCTCTTTGAAGGGACCAAAGGCCGGATGTTCGTCAACCGCGGCAAAATCACCGGTAAACCGATCGAAGAGAAGTGGGACGAGGGCAAGTTCGGCCCGGAGGATCTTGTCCGTCTCTACAAGGGCAAGCCGTTCGAGTACCACAAGAATAATTTTTACCGCTGCATCCGCGAGGGCGGGCTACCCGTCTCCGACGTCTTCAGCCACGTCATCGCCATGAACACCTGCCATCTGGTGGCGATTGCCGCGCGGCTGGGGCGGGTGATCAAGTGGGATCCGCAGGCCGAAAAGATCGTCGGCGACGACCAGGCCGCGGCGTTCTTTGCCCGCCAGCCGCGTCAGGGATTCGAGGTTCCCGAAGTGTAGCCTGTTTACCCCACCTCATGCACGACGATCATATTGTGCCGGGTGACGGACAGACCGGTGCCGGCGATGAGCACGATCCGGTCGCCGGTCGTCAGTAGCTTTTCGGCGCGGCCGAGATCGACTATGTATCGCAACAGCGCGGCGCTGTCGTCGATCGGAGCGCCGGCCAACGGGATCACGCCCCAGTAGAGACACATCCGCCGCAACGTGGCCGGCGAGTCGCTCACGCCCAGGGTGAATACGCGGCGGCGGTTCTTTGCCATCGACAGCGCCGTGGCGCCGCTGGCCGTGGCCACCACCACCACCTTCGCCCCAAGCTCCTCGGCGATCCGTCCGGCCGCCGCGACGGTGCTCTCGGTGATGGGGTTCAGGGCAATTGCCCCCTCTTCCTTTGGGAGAGGGGAGACATTTTGGAATACGTCTTCGGCGGTAAACGCGTGCAATCGTTCCGTCTCCATTGCGATGCGGTGCATCATTTTGACCGCCTCGCAGGGATATTCGCCGATGGCCGTCTCGCCGGAGAGCATGCAGGCGTCGGCGCCGTCGAGGATGGCGTTGCTCACGTCGGCCACCTCCGCGCGGGTAGGGGTCCGCGAGTGCGTCATGCTGTCGAGCATCTGCGTGGCGACGATCACCGGCTTCCGCTGCCGGTTGCAGGCGGCGATGATCTCCTTCTGCGCCATTGCCACCCGAGCGATGTCGATTTCCACGCCCAAGTCGCCGCGCGCGACCATCACGCCGTCGGCCGCCGCGACGATTTCGTCGAGGTGTTCCAGGGCCTCGGGCTTCTCGATCTTGGCGATGACCTGCGTTTCTGGATTATGCTCGGCCAGCAGCGCCTTCAGTTCCCGCACCTCGTCGGCCTTGCGGACGAAGCTGAGTCCGACGAAATCGATGTCGTTTTTCGCTGCCCAAACTGCGTTGCGCCGGTCGGTCTCGTCAAGGGCCTTTGCGCTGAGTTTCACGCCCGGCAGGTTCACGCCTTGCCGGCTGCGGACCACGCCGGACTGCACGACGCGGCAGATCGCGCCGTCCGTGTCGACTTCCTCGACCGTCAGGCTCACGGTGCCGTCGGCCAGCATGATCCGGTCGCCGACGACCAGTTCGTCCAGCAGCGGTTCGTAGGTGGTGGTCAGCGGAAAAGGGGACGAGGGGCGAGGGACGAGGGACGAGGAATGGACAAATTGCACCCGGTCGTCAGCGTTGCAGACCAATTGACCGCCGGGTATTTCGCCGAGGCGGATTTTCGGCCCGGCCAGATCGGTCAACACGGCCGCCGGACGACCGACCGACTGGGCGGCGGCGCGAATCGCGGCCAGCGGGGCTTCCTGCTCGGCCGGTCCGCCGTGGGCCATGTTCAGGCGGAACACGTCCACGCCCGCGCCGAGTAGGGCCACGAGTTGTGTCTGGGAAGAGGAAGCCGGTCCAATCGTGGCGACAATCTTGGTCCGCGAGGGACGGGATTCAATGGGTGAGTGGGGTTTGGGCATGGCGGAGTCTCCTAAGGGTGAGTTTAGCCGGGTTCGCGACGGCGTGCGACCCCCCCTCGCTCCCCGGCAATTTGGCAGGGGCACCGTCCATTGCCTGTGCATTGCAATCCGATTGGGGGAGTGGTATTCTAAAATGATGTACTGGCCGACCGACCGACCTCAAGTCGGCTCCTCCCCATTTATTCCATCTCGTTCGCACCCCACCAGAAACCACGAAGGAGCAGCCATGAACCGGAGCAAGTCCACACGTCGCGATTTTCTGAAGATCAGTACCAGCATGGTGGCCGTGGGCAGCGCGGTCCCGTACCTTGGTTGGAGCCGGCGGGCCTTCGCCGATGCTTCGGCCGGCGACCGGCTGAAGATCGGCTGCATCGGACTGGGCGGCATGGGCACCGGCGATGCCCGCAATCATGCCCATTTCGGCAACATCGTGGCCGTCTGCGACGTCGACTCGCGACACGCCGACCGCGCTAAGAATGACCCCAAAATCAGCAAGGGCAAAGCCGACGCCTACGGCGACTACCGCAAAGTCCTCGAACGCAACGACATCGACGTGGTGAGCATTGTCACGACCGACCATTGGCACGTGAAGATCGCCATCGAGGCCCTTCAAGCCGGCAAGCACGTCTTCTGCCAAAAGCCGTTGACGCTCACACTCGAAGAGAACCAACTGATCCGCAACGCCTGCAAAAAGTACAAGGATAAGATATTTTGCGTCGGTACGCAGCAGCGTAGCACCGCCGACCTGTTCCTCCGCGCCGTCAACATGGTGCAGAAGGGTCTTTTGGGCGAGATCAAGAAGATCACCGTCGGCATCGGCAGCAGCCCGACGGGCGGACCGTTCCCCAAGGTCGCGCCGCCGAAGGAGCTCGACTGGGACTTCTGGCTCGGCCCAGTACCCAAGGTCGATTACATCGAAAAGCGTTGCCACTTTGACTTCCGCTGGTGGTACGAGTATTCCGGCGGCAAGTTCACCGACTGGGGCGCCCATCACGTCGATATCGCCACCTGGGCCATCGAGCACGACAAGGAAGGCATGGGACCGATCGAGATCGACGGCTCCGACGCCAAGCATCCGGTGCCTTTCAAGGACGGCTATCCGACCGTGGACGACTGCTACAACACGTCCCACGACTTTGCCGTGAAGTGCAAGTTCGCCAATGGAATCGAGATGACCGTCGACAGCCGCAGCACAAACGGCATCCTCTTTGAAGGGACCAAAGGCCGGATGTTCGTCAACCGCAACAGAATCACCGGTAAGCCGATCGAAGAGAAGTGGGACGAAGGCAAGTTCGGCCCGGAGGACCTTGTCCGTCTCTACAAGGGCAAGCCGCACGAGGGTTCCAAGACCAACTTCTACCGCTGCATCCGCGAGGGCGGGCTGCCCGTCTCCGACGTGTTCAGCCACGTCCAGGCAATGAACACCTGCCATCTCGCGGCGATTGCCGCGAGATTCGGCCGGATGATCAAGTGGGATCCGCGGGCCGAAAAAATCGTCGGCGACGATCAAGCCGCGGCGCTGTTCGCTCGCAAACCACGCGAAGGATTCGAGATTCCAAGGGTGTAACCTCTTTAGCCCCACACCCCATCCCCACCTGAAATCACGAGGAAGTCAAGCATGAATCGAAGCACACACACACGTCGCGATTTTCTGAAAACCGGCGCCGGCATGGCGGCGGCCGGCATGGCAACGCCCTATATCTTCACCGGTGCCCCGGCCGAGGCCGAAGAGTCGAAAAACGACAAGTTCACCGTGGCGGCCATCGGCGTGGGCGGCCGCGGCTCGGAGATCGGCCGTCAGGCGGCAAGATTGGGCAACATGGTCGCTTGCGCCGACGTTTACTTGGGCAACGCCAATAAGTTCGCCGAAAAAGTGGGCGGCAATTGCAAGGTCTATCAAGACTACCGAAAGGTGCTCGACCGCAAGGACGTGGAGGCCGTGATCATCGGAACGCCCGACCACTGGCACACCAAGATCGCCATCGAGGCGATGCAGGCCGGCAAGGACATCTTCTGCGAGAAACCGCTGACGCTGACGATCGAGGAAAGCAAGCTCATCTGCCAAGTGACCAAAGAGACGGGCCGGGTGTTCCAGGTCGGCACGCAACAGCGGAGCGAGTTCCGCGGTGCCTTCCTGGAGGCGGTGGCCATTGCCCGCGACGGCCGGCTGGGGACCAAGCTCAAGGTAAAGCTATCGACTGGCCACGCCCCGTCAAAAGGGCCGTTTGCGACCGAGGATCCACCGAAGGAGTTGGATTGGGACTTCTGGTTGGGCCAGGCCCCGAAGGTTCCCTTCTGCGCCAACCGCTTCCTTTTTGACTTCCGTTGGTGGTTTGATTACTCCGGCGGCGAGATAACGGATTGGGGGGCCCACCATTGCGACATCGCGCTCTGGGCGCTGGGTGGCGAGGACACCGGCCCCGCCGAAGTCGAGGGCAAGGGCGAGTTCCCGCTCGGACGCGAATTGACGCTCGACTACCTCCTGGGCAAAAAGCCCGTCGGCGACCTGCCCAACAGCTACAACGTGGCCCGGTCGTTCGACTACACGATGACCCTGCCCAACGGCAATGTGATCAACCTCAAGAGCACGGACAAAGAAGACATATACATTGCGGGTGAGAAGGGCCATTTGGCCGTCAACCGCGGCGGCATCCGCGGCCGGTTCGTCGAGGAGTTGAAGAAGAGCCCCGCCGACAAGCAGTGGCTCGACGAGGAAGTGGCCAAGCTCTACCGCGGCAAGCCGTTCCACGGCCACACGGCCAATTTCTTCGACTGCCTCAAGGACCGCTCGCTGCCCATTTCCGACGTGTTCACCCACTGCAACGCGGTCAACGCCTGCCACATGGCCAACATCGCCATGCTGTTGGATCGAAAGGTCACGTGGGACCAGAAGAAGTATGAGTTCGTCGGCGACGACGAGGCCAACCAACTGACCCGCCGCAAACAGCGCAAGCCGTACGCAATCGAGGCATGAGTTCGACGTTCGTCCCCTTTGCCCCCTAGCCTTGCATTTGTTGCCGGGCTATCCTATCGGCATGAGCTTTTGGCAGGAAAAAGTGGTTCTGGTCACCGGCGGCTCAAGCGGCCTGGGGCGGGTGATCGCCGAGACGTTCGCCGCCGAGGGGGCGAAGATTGCGCTGGTCGGCTTGGAAAAACCACAGGTCGAACAAGCCGCCGCCGAAATGCAGGCCAACGGCCGTCAGGTGTTGGGTATCACGGCCGACATCACCCGGCAGGAAGACGTTGACCGGCTGTTTTGCCAAACGTTGGAACGTTTCGGCCGGCTCGACGTGCTGGTGAACAACGCCGGCCGCTCGATGCGCGGCGGAGTACTCGACACCACGCCGGAGCAATTCCGCGACTTGATGGAGTTGAACCTGATTGCGTTGGTGCGCTGCACCCGAGCGGCGGTCCCACACCTGCTCGAACATCGCGGCCACGTGGTCAACATCGGCTCGCTGGCGTCGAAATCCGCTGCCCGATGGGTGGGCGCTTATCCGGCCACCAAGTTTGCCGTGGCGGCCTACTCGCAGCAACTTCGGCTGGAGCTTGGCCCGCGGGGTCTGCATGTGCTGCTGGTCTGTCCGGGGCCGATCCGGCGCGATTCGCCGCGGCTCTATCCGCTGGAGGGCGTCGAAGGCGTCCCCGAGAATGCCCGGATGCCGGGCACCGGCGTCCGCCTGAAAACCATTGCACCGGAAAAACTCGCCGCGGGCATCCTCCGTGCGTGCCAGTGCCGAAAGCCGGAGTTGGTCATTCCCTACCGCGCCCGAATCCTGTTCGCCATCTCCTCCCTCTGGCCAACCCTCGGCGACTGGATCGTGAGGAAGAAGAGCGGGTAGAGGGTAGTAGGGTAGTAGGGAGCAGGAATCTTCATTGCTTAACAAAACTCGATCTACACCGAGTCCAGGTATCGGTCGGGAGGGACGATGCGCGACTGCTTCGCCAATTGGCTTGCGAGACGTTCCGATTCGGTCCTATTATCCGCCTCGTGAGGCAGGCCGGTGATATCTGCGTGCGGCGCCTCGTCCACGACGACATCCAATTCTTCGTCGCGCACTTGCCCGACATGAAGCGAAACAACCCCAAAGCACTTGTTTAGAGCATTATGACACGAACGGGGCGAGGCAATGTCAACGGAAAGACCCTGTTCTTGCGGGCGAAGCTTGAACGCAGTCGGCAAGACTCCATTCGACTGCTTGTTGATCCAATTCTTGCGCGCTATGGCCCGAAACACGATCGCCGAACAAGGGAGTGGATTCATCTTGTGCTATATGGGACGAGATTCACGGTCCATCGGCGATCAGTTTTAGCCAATTGGAGAGGCTCTCCGACGTTGCATCTTCTGTCGCGTAGTTGTTGTCGACCTCGTGATACACGTAAGATTCGCTGCTGTTTGTCGCCGGAACGACCAGATGCACGCTTGACGTTTCTCGCACCCATTCGATTCGCACGCCGCCCTCGGAATCGGTCGAAACACAACCCGATGGGATTTGGCGGGGGTAGGCATCTATCGCTGCATTGACCAAGAGATCAATCGCCTTTCCGAAGGCGTGTTTCGTCGGTTGCAGGCGACCGTAATCGTCAGTCTCTGGCCCTTTTTGAAGCCCATAAAGTTGTTGTAAGATTGGCGAAAGATAGAGGATTCCGGCGTTCGCCATCTGCATTCGTTCGGGGGAAATCGGCTCCGGGGTTGAGCAAGAGTCTTCGTCGTGGGGCTTTACCACACATGCCAATTCTAGTTGAAGCTCTGCTTCGTGTGGTTGGTACACCGAGCGTTCATAAATTACTGCCGGCATGGTTATTCTCACTCTGGGAAGTACTTCTTAATAATTGTTTCGGCCTCAATAGACGCCATCGAAAAGAAACATCTAATCTTTTCGACATCGAACCGATGCTGCTCCACGTCAGCAGCCAATGTGTTCAAGTCCTGTATCACCACGATAGCGGAGCGGTTATCCGACTCGATAATGCCACATTGACACCGCACCCAACTGTTAATCTTGTATTCTATGCCTTCGTAACTTGGTGAGTATTCCTTATGGTTGTGAATCTCGAAGGTTGCCGATCGGTTAAAAGGTTCAAGCTGACTTTCCGGAGTGCAAAAACGTCGTATCAAAGTCTGCGCCGGGCTTTCGTCTGGACAGGACCGCTGCACGACAAGACCGAGTCGCCCAACGTGCGTACGAGTCTCGCGCACATAATACTCCAACACCTCGATGCACTGAGGGAGAACTTTATCCAACGTCACTTGGTCATCAGATACAGTTCGATTCCAGATGAATTTGAACCGTCCCGGGCCAGCTTGTATACTTTTAGACTTGTCACGGTTCTGCAATACAACTCGAGGGATTTCAGAAGGTAAATTCGCCGCAGATGGGAGAACCTGCATTTCCCCATTGAATTGCTCCCCGAATTGACGCAGGATAGTGGCCACGACCCGGCCGCCGACGAATGTCGAATGGTCGGGCGTGAACATCGCCGCCTGCACGGAATCGAGCGTAAACTGCCGCCAGTTCACCATTTCAGGGACACCTAAAGTCATTTTGAAATTGTACCGCCACAAAGCGGCCATATCCAGTCCAAACTTATACTACATTATAGGTTCGGCCAACGGGGCTCGCAATTGCGGTCAAATTGAACGGATCAAACGATAATGATCAGGAACTCCTGATTTGGGCTGACTTTACATGCCCTCGGCTATTCCTGCCCCGGGGTCCAGAGCTTTCCGCCGCCGGCGGGCTGGTCGGAGTCGGGGGTCCAAAGCTCGGCCGGTTCTGACTCCGGCGACGACTCGGCCGCGGCCATCGCCGGCTCCATCGCGTCGGGATCTATCGCCGGAGTGCCGTCGGGTCGCAACAAGCCGACGTCGATCATAATTCGGGTAAGCGCTTCGCCCACGCCCGGCTCTTCACCATGTTTGCGCTGGATGTGTTCGATCAATCTGGCGGCTTCCCGGCCGTTGCGTCGGGCGAAGTTGAGCGAAAGCTCCATCAAGTCCCACATGGCGTCCGATTTGCCCGCCGCCTTGGCGGCACGCCGCCCTCGATCGACGTACTCGATCGCGCGATCGAAGTCCTCTTCCGTCTGGGCCATCGTGACGAAAGCATCTTCCCGGTCTTTCGATTCGGCGAGGCTGGGCCGATCGACTATCGCCCTGGCAAACTTCCGCAACGCCGGCCGAACGGCAAACTCCTGGGCGTGATGAAATACTTCCAACAGGTCGTCGTCGGAGAGCGGTTCGACTATTATTCGCGCGAGCCGCACCGCCGATATTTTCTCCACCGGCAGCTTTTGCGGATCGATCGGATCGAGCGTCGGCAGGCCGAGCCGTGTGCGAAGTTCGTTGAAGTCGATTTCGCCGGGCATTTGCTCCGCCCAATGTTCGAGCACCATGATTGCGCCCAGCAGCCGCGCGCGGCAGGCCGGATCGTCGGCCGCCTGGCGCGGCGAGCGGCCGTCGAGCACGCCCAGCTTCAGGTCCGGCCACCGGTCGAGAACGGCCTCGCGGACGTACTGAACCATCATTGCGTCGAGTTGGTCGGACGTGGCGTCGTTGGGCGGATCCCAAGGGGCACGCAGCATCCTTCGACTGGCCGACACTTCGTTGATGGTTTCTCGTTTCGGTTCCGGCTCGACGGCGTCGCCGGCCGTATCGGCGATCATCGCGGCGACGGCCGGTAGTTCGTCGGCCGCCACGCCCATCACCTCCAATCGGGCCTCGCGGTCGGTCTGTCGCCCGAACAAAAGGGCATGGCCGAGCAGCCGCGGAACGGTCTCCAGGCTCAAGCCCTCGGCCGACGCGGGCATGGGGCGGTCTCGCAACATGAAGGCGCCCTTCGGCGGAGGCGCGTCGGTGGAACTGAACTGTGCCGGATCGAAGGGGATCGCCTGCCACCGCGGCGAGGAGAGGAACGCCTCCTGCGCCCGCTCGGCGTCCTTGACCGTCCAAACGGCTTTCAACATCTCCTTCTGGTCGCCGAGCGGATCGTCGGTGAGGAACATTGCGGTGGCTTCGGCCTCCGCGGCGTCTTCCAGTCCGTTTTCCTCTTCGGCCCGCAGCGCTGAAAAACGGCGCAGCGCCTCGATGCAGCCGGGGTTGTCGGCCAGCCAGCCGCGGAATGTCGCCAGATTGCGCCACACGACCGGCGAATCGGGTACGTCGGCCGCCAGGGCCTCGAAACGCTCGACCGCCGTGAGCCAATCACCGCGGCTGTACGGCTCCCGCGCCTCGTGGAATCGAGTCTTCCATGGCGCATCGTCGGGGGCGGGAAAGGCCGGCTGATCGTCGCGCAACAGCAAGGGGACGGCCTGGGCCTGACTGAAAGCGAGCAGCATCTCTTGTGCCCGATGGTCCTTGCTGGAAATCTCGCACATCAACAACACGAGCGCGCGGGCGGGGAGCGGAAAGCCCCGGTGATGCAAGAACGCCGCCGCCATCCCCATCGCCTGATAGGTTTGCAGTTCGATTTTGCCGCCGGCGACGCGCATGGCCCGTAGCAGCGAAGCGAACGCCGCGCGAACGTCGCCCTGGACCGACAGAAGCGCCGATTCGGCCAGCGCGATCTGATTGTCGGGATGTTTCGCCTGGAAGTCGGCGACCGTGTTTGCCAAGTCTTCGTGCCGATCCGTGTTCCGCAGCGCCGTGCATTTCATCGCCAACAGGCATGCCCGGTCGCGGTTCAGCTCCATTTCCATCAGCCGGTCGATGTATTGCAGGCAGGCCGTGTACTGCTCGCCCTCGATCATTCGGTCGATCTTCTGCAACTCGGGAAGCAGATCGTTGCAGCAGAACTTGATTTTCTTTCCGGTGCCGCCGGGGCAGAGTGAATATGCGTCGATGGACATGGGATAGTGGAGAAAGAATGTTGAATGTTGAATGATGAATGTTGAATTGAGCAAATGATGAATATTCATCATTCATTATTCATCATTCATCATTTTCCTCATCGAACGGCCAGATTGCCCTCGCGGAAGGCGTTTGCCATGGCCAGCGGCACTTCGGCCTCGGCCAAAACGACCCGGGCGCGGTTGCGGGCGACTTCGGCCTTCATCTCCTGCTCGTGGGCGGTGGCCAACGCGCGGCGCTCCTCGGCCTTCGCCCGGGCGACCCGCATGTCGGCCTCGGCCTGATCGGCCTGGAGTCGGGCGCCGATGTTCTGCCCCACGTCGATGTCGGCGATGTCGATCGAGACGATATCGAAGGCGGTCTGCGCGTCCAGTCCGCGTTTCAGCACGGCCGTGGAAATGCGGTCGGGGTTCTTCATCACTTGCAGATGGCTGTCCGAGGAGCCGATGGCGGTGATGATTCCCTCGCCGACCCGCGCGATGATCGTCTCCTCGGTGGCCCCGCCGATCAACTGCTCGAGGTTGGTCCGCACGGTAACCCGTGCGCGGACCTTCAACTCGACGCCGTTTTTAGCGATTGCGCTGAGCGTGGTGCGTTTCGAGCGTTTCGGGTCGGGGCAGTCGATCACCTTCGGATAGACGCTGGTCTGCACGGCGTCGAGCACGTCGCGACCGGCCAGGTCGATGGCCGCGGCGCGGTCGAAGTCCAGATCGATGTCGGCGCGATGGGCGGCGATGATAGCCTTGATGACGTTCGGCACGTTTCCGCCGGCCAGGAAATGAGCTTCGAGCCGACGGGTGGTGACTCCGGTGAGTTTTTCCAATCCGACGCCCGCCTGCACGGCCATGATCTTGCCCTGCACGATGATCCGCGCGTCAACCCGGCGGAAGCTCATGCCGACCAGGCTCAACAAGCTGATGTTGGCGCTGGACATGTAAGCCCTGAACCAGATGCCGAAGTAGTTGAACACGATCACCACGGCAATAATGGCGAAGACGCCCAGCACCACTACGCCAACCAGCCAGGGAAGCACGTTCTGACCCAGAAGAATCGGAATTCCGTGAGACATAACACTACTCCATTCGAGTGAATCGGAAACTCAGGCCCATAGCATAGCGGAAATACCCAGCGGTGAAAAGCACCCCGCGCCGGGGGGTATCGTAATGGGGCGGGATGTGTTCGCCCGTGACAACCCCCTGTCGGCCAAGAGGCAGTGCAATTGCGGCGTAGTGGCTCAATTCTTGGTGTTGTAATCAGACCACGCATACGGTCAATGATGATGTAATCCACGGTGCGAAGATTCTCGCTAAAGGCAGCGATTCCTCGCATC
This sequence comes from Planctomycetota bacterium, assembly GCA_030612765.1. Classification (GTDB taxonomy): domain Bacteria; phylum Planctomycetota; class Planctomycetia; order Pirellulales; family Thermoguttaceae; genus JAHIKV01. The sequence goes on along the minus strand of JAUWNG010000026.1, from coordinate 14,886 downwards.
ACCGCGATAAAGGGCGTCGCCCATGACACGGACGAAGAGCGCATCCAAGAGACGGCAACGCCAGACGGCCCTGGTGCCGAAGAAGCAGACGCCGACGCTGGCTGATCTCTTGGACCGGCCAAGGTTCAATCTGGAGAGGGCCGATATAGCCCTGCTCAACCTGCTCTGCGCCACTGGGCTGCCGGGCGCCGAGAGCCTGGATATTCCACGCCTGCTGGGCAAATTGGACGAATGGGCCGAGTTGGTCCGCTTGGACACGGACCGGAACTACTACAAGTTCATCGACTCGCCGGGGCGGTTCAGCAATTCGCAGGCGTACTTCTGTGTTATGCAGATGATTACGGTGCTGCAAGAGGATTGCGGCGTCCGTTACAACCCCAAGTGGACGTGCATCACGATCGACAAACCGATCCCGCCGGAGTTCGGCCGGGATGCCGAAGACCAGTTCATTCACGCCATCATCGACGGTCCCGGCGGAACGTGCGGTTCGCTGCCGGTACTCTATGCCGCCATTGGGCGACGGCTGGGCTATCCGCTGAAGATCGTAAAGGCGTTTCGGCATATCTTCCTGCGTTGGGACGATCCCGATGGCAAGCACTGGCTCCACCCCGACCGGTTCAACATCGAGGCGACCGGGCCGGGGATTCACTGTCTGCCGGATGAGCACTACAAAACGTGGCCGCACGAGATTCCGCCCGAAGACATCGAGGCGGGCATCTTCCTCAAGTCGCTGACGCACAAGGAAGAACTCGCGGAGTTCATCGCCGCGCGGGCCAGTTGCATCGTAAAGCACGGCAAGCTGGCCGACGCAGTCAAAGCGATGCGCAAGGCCGTGGAACTCGCGCCGCACAACCGGCGTTTCCGAAGAACGTATGATAACTGGGAGGCGCATCGCAGGTTGCGCGCGCGGGGCCACTTATTCATCTCGAATCCCGTTGATCCGTTCGACCCTGGTCCCAAAGTGCCTCGTTGGTTCAAGATGCCCAACGGACAAGAGGTGTTGGTGCAGGTTTCGTGCTCCGGAGGGCGAATTTACCCCATGTCCCCCGAGATTCTCGGCCGGCCGTTGACGCCGTTGGAACAAATGGCCCCGGACATCATCAATCAGGCCGAGCGTCGGTCGGACCCATGGCCGCACGGGCCATTGCCGCTTCAACCCTTCGGCGGCGTGCCGATTCCATCAATCCCCCACGGGCCGTCATTGCCGATGGGCGTGCCTCAGCCATTGAATCAGATCGAATTTTCCAGATAGAACCTCTCTTGCAAAAAGGAGAATACGATGTACGCTAATCTTGGCCCCGGACAGATAGCCGAGCGCGACCCGCCGTCTCCGAACGGCGTCGATGTCCTGTACAGCCACGAATACGTGGCCGAACGAATGAGGGAGCGAAACTTGTATGGCTACTGTAACAATGACCCCCTCACCAAAGCAGACCCTTCCGGGTTGAAACCGAATGACAGGAGACCTGGTGGCATTGGGTATTATGGGGGCTGGGATTGGCCATGTAACCGGTTTTGCAATGACAAACCCAGTCGCCTCAGTCCAATTCCCGGCATAACAACTATCCCCTATCCAGGTCCGGCGGGCGTGACGGGACCGGGATGGGGCGGCAGCAACGAAACATACGGATTTCCAGCTACTCCTCCTGGACCAATTGGTAGTGGCGGTGCGTCTGGGTGCATTATCCTAGTGGTCAAATGTGGAGGAACTGTGCGTGTGTTCCATTTCACTGGAGGAGATTCCCCAAGTGACACTCTCGATGGATTTGCGTGGGCGAAAGGATGCCAGGCGATAATATGCGGTGGTGACAACACCCCTCAGTCGAATTATGGTGGGGATGATGTAATGAATGCGGCAACAGCAGCCGGAATTACCGTGGTAGGTGTGTCAGGAGGGTCTGGATGCGGCGTAACCGCCGCAGGAGGATGGTATGAGGTTATTCCGTAGAGCAATCGCAATCGGAACAATGATTGTATTTGTTCTTATAATTTCCGCCTTGGCGTTTTGGGTGGGAGGGGGGTTTATTGAAGCAAAAAACGTTAGCAAGGTCTTTTTATCTCAAAGCAGATTTGCACAACTACAGTGGTTCTTAATGCTCTACCACCAGGAGCATGGGGCTTTTCCGCCGACTAAATATCAGGCAGCGGCGGATGGACCAGTACACAGTTGGCGCGTGTTGTTGTTGCCGCACATCAGTGCCAGTTGTAAGGAGTTGTACTCCGAGTATGATTTCTCCGAGACTTGGAACAGCCCAAAAAACTTGGCGGTGGCTCGATCTTTGAGGCGGTTTGCACACGGCTTTAACATGGACCGTAGCATGGCCGACAACGAAATTGCGAACTATTTAGCGATTGGCGACGGGGACCAGTGGCCTTCGGAAAACCCACTAAAGGCTCGTCTAATCACGAAGGGTAACGATCGGTTCTTGCTGGTGGAGTATCCTGATTCCAAGATACGTTGGATGGAGCCGGAGTATTAGGCACGTCGCTCGCCCATAGATGCTACGATCAATATCGAGGCGAGGAAAGGAAAAGGGGATAAGTCCAATTAGTTCTGTTTCGGTCTGACGCGTGGCCGAGTCTACGATCCGCTCGGCTCGGCCGTTCTTTCGCCGGCGATGGCGGGGTTGCCGATCCTTGTGCTGTTGGGATTGCTCGTTTCGCTGCTACAATGGATGAGCCCAAGCCCGGAGGAATACCGACACAATGAGCAAACCGCTGCTTCCAGCCCGATTTCTGTTCCGCTTCGCGGCGCCGTGCATGTACCGCAAGAAGTTGTGGACCGCCAAGGGCGCGGACTTGGACGAAACGTTTCGGCTGGCCGGCCTGACGGAACTGGAGGGGCGCGACGCTTGGGCCGACCTACGGGCGGCGTGGAGCGAAGCGGGATTGGCCTTCACGGCAATCGTGCATGGCAAACGCCGGCCGCCGTGGTGCGACCAATCCCTGCCCGAACAGAGCGACGGCCTGCACCTATGGATCGACACCCGCGACGTCCACAACGTTCACCGTGCCGGCCGCTTCTGCCACCGCTTCGCATTTCTGCCGGAAAAGAAGGGGGACAAGGCGTCGGAAACCGGTTCCGCGAAGAGATTTCCGGCTTTTTCCTGTCTGTTGCCGATCAACCGCGCCAAGGGGCAGCCGCGGTCCGCTTCGCCCGATAGTTTGCAGGCCAGTTGCAAAATGCACGGCGACGGATATATACTGGATGTATTGATACCCGCCGAGGCCCTTGCCGGCTTCGACCCCGCCGAACATCCCCGTCTGGGTTTTACATACGCCGCGATCGACCGCGAGTTGGGCGAGCAGACCTTTAGCGTCGGCGGCCCGATGCCATACCAGGAAGACCCCAGCCTATGGGCGACGCTTGAATTGGTGCGATAGCGGCCCGCCCGCTAAACAGAAAACGCAAACACTCAAACCGTTTTAACTTGGAGAAATACCCGCCATGAGAGAACCCACCCGCAATACAACGCCTCGTCGCGAGTTCCTGAAGACCGCCGCCGGAGCGACCGCGGCCACGGCCTTGGCCGGAGTCGCCGTTCCCCGAGTGTATGCCGCCGAGGACAACACCATCCGGCTGGCGCTGATCGGCTGCGGAGGCCGAGGCAGCGGGGCCGTGGGAAACGCCCTGTCGGTTCCGGGCGAACAGGTCAAGCTGACGGCCATGGCCGATCTGTTCGACGATAAATTGCGACGGTCGCACAAGGCGCTGGGTAAACGGTTCGGCCAGAAGATCGACGTGCCGGCGGAGCGGCAATTCCTGGGCTTCGACGCCTATCGCAAGGCGATCGACTGTCTGCGCCCCGGCGACGTGGCGCTGCTGACCACGCACGCCGCCTTCCGCCCGACCCACTTGGACTACGCGGTGCAAAAGGGGATACACGTCTTCATGGAAAAGACGTTCGCATCCGATCCGGCGGGCGTGCGGCAAATCATCCGCGCGGGCGAGGCGGCCGAAAAGAAGAATCTGAAGATCGCCGCCGGATTGATGTGCCGCCACAGCTCGGCCCGACAGGCGCTGATCCAGAAAATCCGCGACGGCGCGCTGGGCGACGTGCTCCTCTCCCGCGCCTATCGGATGCATGGCAGAACCGCCCTCAAGCCGTTCCCGCAAGGCGAAAACGAGCTGCTTTGGCAAATCCGCCGCGCGATGAACTTCCTCTGGGGTTCCTCGGGACTGCTGCTGGAGATGATGATCCACCAGATCGACGAATGTTGCTGGATCAAGGACGCCTGGCCGGTCGCCGCGCACGGGGTCGGCGGACGATACGTCGGCAGCGACGATTGCAGCCAGAATCTCGACAGCTATTCGGTCGAGTACACCTTCCCCGACGGTTCGCAGGCGCTGGTCACGAGCCGCTACATCAACAATTGCTTCAACGATTTTGCCACCTTCGTTCAAGGCACGAAGTGCGCGGCCCAGTTTTCCGGCAACGTGCATGCCCCGACCGTGCAAATCTACAAGGACCGACGAATTGCCGCCGACAACGTCGCCTGGAAGCCGCCGCGCGAGAGGGTCAATCCCTGGCAGGCCGAGTGGAACGTGCTCTTGGACGCGATCCGCAACGACCGGCCGCACAACGAGAGCCGTCGGGCGGCAATGGCAAGCTACGCGGCGATCATGGGCCGAGCGGCAATCAATACCGGAAAGATCATCACCCTGGACGAAACTTTGGCCTCGAAGTTCCAATTCTGCTCGAACGTGGCCGAGTTGACCACCGACAGTCCCGCCCCGGTCAGCGCCGACTCTCAGGGCCGCTATCCAGTGCCCGTGCCGGGCAAGTGGGTCGAGGTCTGAGCCTGAGTTCGGATAAGAAAACGGGCAACAAACAGCCGGCGGCTGTTAGTCTCCTGGGTAGCCGTTCACGGGGCGATCGTCATCCTGAGCGCAGCGAAGGATCTCGCCCACAACATACCTTCATCCGAGATTCTTCGCTGCGCTCAGAATGACAGATACCCTACTGGCCTGTGAACGGTTAACCCCCTGGCGTCGCTGGTTTTGATTGCCGATTTTCGGTGGGAAAAGGGGGTTTTGCGCCCGCCATAGCCCCTTGCAAAAAAGACCGAAAATACCGGCGGCCAGAAAACAGCCTTTTTCAGGCGTTTTCGGCTGGTAGAATGACCTCGTCGCGCATACCCCATCGGCGGGGGCTGGCGAAAGGTTTCGCGCTCCGTCGCTGTAAGCCCATGTTGTTATTCAAGTTACAGTCGATTTTCCGGTTTGAATTAACTGGAAAACAAACCCGATTTCGCCAATTAACTCTTACGTCGATTCGCCGCCGTCCGCCGATGTTCTCGAACCGCTTGAAATCAGGGCTATTCATTTCGCAACGCGGCCGCGCTTTAGACGTAAGCCCAGTTCAACCCCAGGTTGATCAACCTGATGCGCCAGGTTGATCAACCTGGGGGCGCGGGGTTGAATTGACCCCCAAAACGCCGCCCACGCGCAAAAACCCGCCCGAGATGCTTTTTTGGAAAGTTAGCGCAAAATTGAGTGCCATAGGTCCGTTCGGATGCCACTGGCTGTCGGCGTCCAAAACCATCCACGTCCACATGCTGCCGACGTCGGGCTGCCCACGCATATCGTCGGGCAGATTCTTGTCTTTCGTGTAGCAGAACGACCCAGATTTCATCGCATTGAACCCGTTGGGCTTTGACGTTCCGCACCATGTTATCGTGGTACAGCATGACCGCTTTACCCAGTTCGCGGGTCAACTTTTGGATGGTGTTCTTGGCGACCCCCGTAATTTGGGTGGTGGTCCGGCGCATATCTTCCTCGACACTGGCCAACATCTTGACCATAGCTATTGAAGCCCCTAATCTATTGGCTTAAAGAAAGCAGTTGACTTGCGTCGATATCACATTATTGTTATATATAGTGCATGACACATGCCAGCAACTGAGGTTCGAGCGTTCCAAGATGTTGACGGAAGCATTCCTGTACAGGAATGGCTCGCGAATCTCAGAGACACCAAACCAAAGGCGTATAAGAAGTGTCTGGCTCGCATCCTTGAGTTGGCGGAACGTGGAAACCAAATGCGGCGTCCCCATGCCGACTATTTGCGGGACGGAATATGCGAACTGCGGGCAACGCTAAACGGCACACAGTATCGCCTATTGTATTTCTTCTACGGCAAACAGGCTGTTGCTTTGTCGCATGGCGTTACCAAGGAAAGCCGGATACCGCCCGTGGATATCGAAAGAGCAATAGGACGCATGACACTCGTAAAGGCGTCACCCGACAAATATACTGCTGACTTTTCTGTTTAGAACCGCTATGGCAATCACAAAGAATCTGGCAGAAGCCATCAGGCGAGAACTGGCATCCGACAAAGCTCTTGCGGCTGCTGTTGATAACGAGCGATTCAACATCAGTGTGGGGGCTGCCATCCATGAGGCGCGAACTCGCGCTGGGATGACGCAGCAGAAACTCGCAGAGCGTGTTGGGATGCGGCAATCTGCAATTGCGCGACTGGAAAACGCAGAGTATGATGGTCATTCACTGAAAACTTTGCAGCGTATTGCTAACGCACTGGGGGATCGGATTGAGGTTGTCTTCCTCGAACAATCCGCAACCAAGAGCGTCGTGTCTGTCGAGGAGTTCTCTGTGGACATCCCAGAGTGGGAAACTAGACAGACGCAGTGGCAGCCACAGATTTCCACTACTGGCCTGAAACGCCACAATCAGATGGCGGTTGCATAAATGGCTAAGGCACGACGCACTACAAAACCGCAGAGTGAAGTCAACAAAAAGGCAACGCCTCGTGTCGATGTCGCACCGCTCGTGAGACATGCGCAGTTGCGCTATTTGCGATTACGTAAGAGCGAGTCTGTGCTTCTCACGATCCCAGAGAGTCCGCCGGACCTACACCAAACCATCCAGATCGAGGTAGGCCCTAGTGATGCCGATCCGAAGGCAATTTTTGTGCAGGCGACATTCACGCTTGACGGCCAGGATGCGTTGCATATTGGGGCGACATTCGAGATTTTGTATGAATACCATACGTCGATTAAAGTCACGCCAGAACAGATAGCAGCCTTTGGGCATTTGATTGGGGTAAATAACGCATGGCCCTACTGGCGCGAATTCATTCAGTCCATGACTTCGCGAATGGGGCTTCCGTCACTTACATTGCCACTTTTGCGACTGGAGTCGGCGCATCCAGTAGCAACCGAACAGAAGAAGGCGGCTCATTTGCAAAAGAAAAAACGCACCGCCGCAAAGAGGAAGTCACGAAAGACATGACGCAAGTTACTACCGCGAACGCTTCCATCGTTTTGCGGCAGCCTTTTGTGCAATTTCTATCTTCCGCTCTGCCGTCAACTTAGCGGCACGAGCAGGCCACCACCCTTTTTTGCCCAATCTTCCCAACCGCCAATCGCGGCAGCTTGGCTTTCCAGAATCCGAGAATCAAACCAACCCACCCACCGCCGTTTGGACACCCCTTGTCAGGATGGGGTGACTGGTGGGATAATAAAAGATTGCGTATCGGTTGAGTTAGCGAAGGATTTTGGAAAATGGATCGGCCCTTGGAGGAATCAAACTCCAGTTCCCATCCCCTGGCTTGGATACCCGAAGTCGTCCGGCTGGGGCAGAGTCGTTTTCGGACTCAGGCGCGGCTGTTGGGGTTGGCGATCCTGGTCGGACTGGTCGCGGGGCTTGGGGCGATCGTCTTTTACGTGGCTACCCGCGCGGCGGAACATTACGCCTTGGGCGTGGTGGCCGGCTACGATCCAACGCCTCATCCGGTGGGCGAAACAGCCATCTCGTCGCTGCCCGAGGTCAACACCACGTTTCGTCCCTGGCTGTTGATAGTAATTCCGGCCGTGGGCGGGCTTCTCAGCGGCGTGCTGGTTTATACTCTCGCGCCGGAGGCCGAAGGACACGGGACCGACGCAGTGATCGAGGCCTATCACCATCGGCAGGGAGAGATCCGTCCGCGGGTGCCGTTGGTGAAAATCATCGCCAGCGCGATAACCCTCGGCACGGGCGGATCGGGGGGGCGCGAAGGACCGATCGCCCAGATCGGGGCCGGCTTCGGCTCCGTGCTGTCCAATCTGTTCCACCTACGGCCGGCCGAACGGCGGATACTGATGGCGGCGGGGATGGGCGCCGGCATCGCCGCCATCTTCCGCGCGCCGCTGGCCGGTGCGCTGTTCACCTCCGAAGTGCTCTATCGCTCGCCGGAGTTCGAGCCGGAGGTAATCATGCCGGCGGCGATCGCCTGCGTGGTTTCCTACTGCACGTTCGGCATGTACGCCGGTTGGAAGCCGCTGTTTGCCATGCCCGACCTGACGTTTAGCAGCCCCTTGCAATTGGGGCCGTACCTGTTGCTGGTGCTGTTCGTGGTCCTGTTGGCGATGCTCTACACGCGGACGTTTTACGGGTGCGTGAGCGCGTTCCGCCGCCTGCCAATGCCGCCGCATTTTCGGCCGGCCGTCGGGGCGTTGCTGACCGGCGGGGTCGCCGTCGGCTTGTATTACGCCCTGGGAGGCGAAAAGCAAGTGCTGTCCGTCCTCTCGTTCGGCTACAGCGCCGTACAGAATGCGATCACTTCGGACACCAACGTCAGCGCCTGGGTCTTGCTGGCGATAGCATTGGGGAAAATCCTCACCACCAGTCTGACGATCGGCAGCGGCGGCTCGGGCGGCGTCTTCGGCCCCTCGATGGTCATCGGCGGCTGCGGCGGCGGGGCGCTGGGATTGCTGCTGCACGGTTGGTGGCCGTGGCTGGTCCCGCATCCGGCCAGTTTCGTCATCGTGGGCATGGCCGGCTTCTTCGCCGCCGCCGCGAAAACCCCCTTCTCCACGCTGATCATCGTCAGCGAAATGACCGGCGGCTATCACCTCCTGCTGCCGGCGCTGTGGGTCTGCGCGCTGGCGTTTATCCTCTCCGACAAGCAGTCGATCTATTCCGCGCAGGTCGAGAGCCGTTCGCGCTCGCCGGCCCATCGCGGCGCTTACGTCCGGCAAGTTCTCTCCGGGGTGCGGGTCAGTCAGTATCTCAAGTCCAAGCATCCTCCCCTGACACTTCATCCCGACGATCCGCTCAGCGCGGTGCTGAGCCGACTGAGCGACACCGCCTACTCGGTCTTGCCGGTGGTGGACGACGAGAATCGGCTGCTCGGCGTGGTCAACCTTGAGGAGGTCCACCTGGCCGCGCAAGCCGCGCACTTGCAGCCCTTGATACTGGCCGCGGATTTGATGCGGACCGACGTCGTACCGCTGCAACCCCGCGATCAACTGGACCGGGCGCTGGAACTGTTCGTGGAAAACGATCTCATCGCGCTGCCGGTGGTCAACGACTTGCAGCGTCGTCGGCTGATCGGCATGGTGCGGCGATTCGAGATCGCCAGCGCATATCTGAAGCACATGCACGGCTCGAAGTCGGGCGGCGAAGTGTAATTTTCCGTTGCGGATAATTTCGTAGGGTGCGTGCAACGCACCATGCACAACTATCCGGTTCTGGTGCGTTGCACGCACCCTACGCGAGTTGTGGGCAACATTGATTTTGTGTATAATAGAGACTGTTGAATCCAACCGTTTGTTTTCGCGTTTCCCGCCTCAATTCACTTCCTCAAAATAGGAGACCCACCATGAACCGCCGCGAATTTTTCGGCCGCACGAAACAAACGACGCTCGGCCTGGCCGTCGGCATGACGATTCTCGGCGACGCCCGCTCCGTTCGGGCAACGCCGGCCGGAGACAAGATTTCACTGGCGATAATCGGCGTTCGCGGCCGGGGGCGCTCGCTCGGACACGGATTCATCGAGCGCGGCGACTGCCGGATCGTCTACGTCTGCGACGTGGACCGGAAGATCGCCGAGATGCGTGCGAAGAGATTCGCCCAAGCCCAGGGCGGCGCGCCGCCGAAAGTCGAGCAGGATTTCCGCCGCGCGCTAGACGACAAGTCGGTCGACGCGGTGGTGCTGGCCACGCCCGACCATTGGCATTGTCCCGCGACGGTTTGGGCCTGTCAGGCGGGTAAGGACGTGTACGTCGAGAAACCGCTGGGGCACAGCGCCTGGGAGGGACGCAAGGCCGTCGAGGCCGCGCGGAAGTACAAGCGGATCGTCCAAGTCGGCACTCAGAACCGCAGCGCGCCGTACAACTTCGCCGCCAAAAAATACATCGAGGAGGGCAAACTTGGCAGGATTCATCTATGCCGGGTGTTCAACCAGAAGGGGAAGCGGGACTTCCGCCCGATGCCCGACTCGCGGCCGCCCGAGTGGTTCGACTGGGACATGTTCAACGGCCCGGCCCCCGATTCGCCCTACAACGTCAACTACGTGAACCACTGGCACAGTTTTTGGCGTTACTCGGGCGGCGACATCATCAACGACGGCGTGCATCAGTTGGACCTTGCCCGATGGTTGATCGGCGTGGATTATCCGAAGACGGTCCACTGCGCGGGCGGCCGTTTCGACTCGGACGGCGCCGACGAGACGCCCGACACCCAGGTGGCCACGTTCGAGTTCGACAAGCTGCTGATGACTTTCGAGATGACGCTCTACACGCCGTACATGCTGAAGACCTCGCCGGCCACGCGTGAATCGTTGACGGCGTATCCCTATTGGCCGCAAAGCGCTACGCGGATCGAAATCTACGGCAGCGAGGGGGTGATGTACGTCGGCCGGCACGGCGGCGGCTGGCAGGTGTTCGTCCGCACCAAGGCCGAAAAACCGGTGGTCAAGGCCGAGGAGAACGGCCGCTTTCCCGACCCCGAGCACAAAGAGAATTTTGTCCGGTGCATCCGCAGCCGGGAGTTGCCCAACGCCGACGTGGAGGAGGGGCACCGCAGCACGCTGTTGGCTCAATACGCCAACATCAGCCTGCGGCTGGGCGGAGAGAAGTTGGTTATCGACCCGAAGACCGAGCAGATCGTCGACAACGCCGAGGCGGCGCGGATGTTGCGCCGCTCGTACCGCCAGCCGTGGGTGATCGCCGACGAGGTTTAGAGCCGCACGGCATTGCGATGTCGAAATAGCCGGGGGCCAACAGCCCCCGGAGAGAAAACCCACGATCCGCGGACACTCCGGGGGCGTAAGCGTTCACGGGTTGGCTGGGGACTGGTCCATTTTTCGGCCGAAAAACGCATTTCGCGGGCAAACGGTTGGCCGAAAACATGGACCTGTCCCCTTCCCGCGGCGCAAGGGGGACAGTCCCATTTTCGCGGCGGTCAAGCGATTTTCCAAGGCAACGTCCCTCACGCCGCGAAAATTGGGACAGTCCCCTGTTAACGGTTACTTTCATTTCCTGCCTCCCCGCGGCGCCTGGATGGCCTGCGTCGGACAAGCGTCGCTACAGCGTCCGCAGGGACGGCACGCTTCGACGTCAACTCGGATTTTCCAATCGGCGTCGCGCTGAAACACGCCTCGCGGGCAAAGTGAAAGGCATAGACCGCATTGGACGCATTTCGCCTCGTCCCAAACGACCGTTTCCGACGCCGGCGCGGCCGAAAGCGGAGGTTCCGCCTCGTCGGCCTCGGCCGCCCTTAACTTCAGCGGCCCGACCGCAGCCGTCCGCGAGAGCGGCTCGACCGGCGTGGAAAGCTCGAACTCGCCACGCCCGATCCATTCCTTCAATGTCTCGGCGACCACTTTCGCGGCGTAAAAACTCGACAGCGGAGAAGTCGGAACGCTTCGGCCGTTCAGCGAAATGGCGCCCGACTTCAGGTCGGCATAGCTCACCGTTCCCAGGACGGGTCGGTTGCGCGAGGCAACGCCGTAGTCGCGCACTTCGGTGGTGATGTCGGCGTCGGCCACTCCCGCGCTCTCGGCGATTTGCTCGTCGAGTATTGGAATCGGAACGCCGAGGCCGACGTATAGCGTAGTCCCGTAAGCGTGAAAACTCGCGGCGCGAAGGAACTCGGCCGACATCTTTTTGAGGTCCCCCTGGACCATTAAAGTGCCGAAGCGGTTTTGCGGATCGTGTTGCGTCCCGGCCGCGGTGACGAATCCCCGTGCGCCGCCGAGGAAAATCCGCGTTCCGATTCCGATGGTCGCCAAACGGGGGTCGTTCGACAACGGCGACAGCTCGCCCGCGCCGGAGTAAGTCGCGTTGCCGAAACGCGGCAGCAGCTTGCCCATGTAGGTGCTCAACGTCCGCTCGGTCGAGTTGGTCGCCGCCGTATAGCGTTGGTAAGCGTTGCGCGGATTGCTCAGCATCGCCGTGTTCAGATCGGCCAGCGTAAAGCGGCCGAGCAGCTTCTTTCGCGGATAGCAGTCCGAGCCGTAGGCGACCGCTCGTAGGTCCACGGACTTTCCCCGCAGCAGGTCTTCGATCACGTGTGCTCCGCCGTAGCGGATTCCGCGTCGGCGAGAGCGTTGTGCCGCGCCCAAGTAGACGTCTACCGCCGCCACGCCCGCGTATGCCTCGACGTCGTTGAGCCAGACGCGGGCCATTTTAATCGGCGGCTCCGCATGGCCGAAGTTCAGCCAAACGCCCGACGAACACATGGCCCCAAAAGTACCCGTCGTCACCACGTCCACCTCTTCGGCGGCGCGCCGGGGGCCTACGTCCCGGACGATTTTCGTCATTTCGTCGGCGCGAACGACACGTACCGTTCCATTTCTAATCTTCTCGTTTATCTCGGCAATAGTTTTTGACAACTTTATTCTCCTCAGTTTCTGTTGCGGAAAGCGTCGTCGCTCCCTTGTCATTCTGAGCGAAGCGAAGAATCTCCGCACTTCGAGACCCTTCGCTTCGCTCAGGGTGACGGAAATGGACCTTTCGCAATTGGCGCCGTTTACGCCGCGAAATCGGGACGGAAACCTGCAATTACAAGTGGAAATACAAACAGCAAATGGATAAAAGAGCTTTATCCCGGAGATTCCCGAATACACGTCCGTTGGGACGCGCATTCGGGCTTTACATCACCATGCAGCATGAAGAGCGCATAGTGCGAGAGACCATCATGCCGCGAGAAGAAAGCACGACGGCAAAGTCAAACCGACACGTTGGGCGGGTATGATTCCTCATATAGATTGAACTATCTGTATTTAGCCCCGGGTGAATACACCCGGGGTAAGCGGTTTTTCGCGGCCACCCTGCCCCGCCGTGTATTCACGGCGGGCTAAATGAATGATCTCCAAACACATTCTCAAAGCCTACTTTGAATATATCGTGGCATTGTCGGCCCGTCAACAGAAAAAAAGGGCGAACGGTTCCCGCGAACGAGTTGTAGGAGGCGTCTCCAGCCGCCGATGCTACCCCATCCATTGGATTAGATAAGGGCCTACCGATCATTGATCATTGGTCTGATTCCAACGCACAATGCTTGCTTAAATCGCGTATATATGGTAAAAAGGAGAATGTATTCGTCTAGTCGTGGTTCGTTCATCAATGTCGGCCAACGATCCACGCCAATCGCCGGGCGATGCAAGGAGAGCAACCATGGCTAAGCTTCATCCGTCGCGGGTTTGTCTTGCGCTCTGTTTTTTGGGCGTACTCCTGTCACTTGCACCTGCTGTGTTGGCCATCGACATCGAAGGTGCGCAGGGAGTCTCGTTCGATCAACCGAGAGTAAACGTGGCCCTGCGCTGGACCCCCGCCGGCGACCCCCTTACGGCCTACGTCGAAGGCATTTCGACTTTCAACATTCAGGCGTTTCTGGATACGGGCGCCAGCGGAATCCTGCTTAGCAAGGAAACCTCCGATTACCTCGGGGTAACGAAAGCCACTAGCGGCGGTTCATTGGTCACTTTTGAAGACGTCGGCGTGGCCGGGAGCGCCCTCTTCCACGTCTCCGATTCACTCTACGTCGCTATTGCGCCGTCCAATGCCATCGACATCGACAACCCGGGAACTCAACTTGCGGTTTACAATCAGGTCTTCGGGGCGATTCGCACCCAGATAAGTCCCGAGACTTCGTCAATCCCCATGCTTCAAGGACTGGACATCGTCGGCATGCCCGTCATGGCCGGCAAAGTCGTGGTAATGGACCCCAAGCCACTCGAAGCCTTTCCCGATTTTGACCTGATGCACACGTTCATTTATGATCCGGACACCCCTTACACCGGAAACGCGGCGTCTCCCGGGATACCCGCGACCAGCCACCATGTTGAGTTGAGCTACGGCGATTTCGGCCGGTTTACTGTTGTAACGCCCTCCGGGGCCGAAGGCCCGGCCCTCTCGCACAACCCCTTCATCGGCCCGAATCCGATTGCTTCGATCGATCCGAGTCTGCCTGCCGGCGACACGCCCGGCATTACCGTGGCGTTTGGGGGCGTTTCCACCGAAGGGAGCTTCCTGCTGGACACCGGCGCGCAGATGTCGATGATCTCAGCTTCTCTGGCCGACCAGTTGAACGTCCGCTACATGGCGGAGACAGAAGGCACCGATTACCCGCAACTCGAACTTTACGATCCCCTCGATCCCGGCGCGCCAGGCACGCTGATCGAAGACCAATTTCAGGCAACAATCGGCGGCATCGGCGGCAGTGTAACCGTGGCGGGATTCAATCTCGACTCGCTTCTCGTGCCCACCATGGAAGACGACGGATTCAATTTTCTCAATGCGCCGGTGCTCGTCTTCGACATCACGTTAAAAGACCCATTGACGGATGACACCCTCATTCTCGACGGCATCTTCGGAATGAACTTCATGGTGGCCAGCGCGAATGTTTCAACCTGGGAAATTCGGGCGGGCGCGTTCAACTGGATCGTCTTCGACGAGCCGAACGGCATCTTGGGACTCGATCTCAAGACGGACCTGATTCCCGAGCCGGGGACGTTCGTGTTGTTGGCGTTTGGCGCGTCGATCTTTCTGCTGCGGCGAATTGTCCGACGCCGGGCGGTTTAGCGGTGGGACGTTCATCTACGAGTGTGTAGCGGGGGGGGGGGGGGGGGGGGGGGGGGGGGGGGGGGGGGGGGGGGGGCGGGG
>JAUWNG010000183.1 GCA_030612765.1 Planctomycetota bacterium | reverse complement strand
CCAAACCACCCAACAAGACAACGCCAAAGCACGTAAGAGCCACATCAAGCGAAAGCGGCGAAAACTACGGGAATTCGGCATCATATTGACTCAACTGAAACGATGCTGTTGGGACTCGACTTAGCGTTGTAGTATTAGCCGGTAGTTTCTAGCACTTTCAGGTATCGAATGTGCAAAAACACCGCATTTTTTGAGGGTCGTCGAGGTTTTTGCATGTCTGCGTTACCCACCGCGAGACATGCGAAAACCTGGAAAGCCACTCGAATTCGCCGGAAAACACAACTTTTCGGATCCCAAAAGTCCTAGAAACTACTGGCTAGGGTCGCCGCGATAAACGCTGGTCCGTAACCGTTGTAACTCGTTCTCATTTTCCTCGTGATTCACCAATTTGACCCAATTCCGAGGGATCGGCATGGGTCAGGCGGCCAACGCCACCGGCTGCTGCGACGTGCCTCCACACCGCCGCCACAGGCTTCCACATTGCCACTGCTCTGCCCGCGACACCAAGCCAGCCCGCAGAGCGTTCCGCTCCACGTACCTTGCCACGGTCAAGAAGTGCTCATCCTCCTCGACGGGAAACGACTTGTAGCGGCCTTGGTACAGGTGCCCGGTTCCCGTCACCCGGCGGTGTTCCTGCCAGTTCCGCACGTGGGCAATGGTCAACCGCTGCATGAACGCCGCCAGTTGACCATCCCGCTCGGGCCAGAGCAGGAAATGCCAGTGGTTTGGCAGGGTGCAGTAGGCGCATATCCGCATCGGGCGCTTGCCTATCTTGTCAATACCGGACCTATCCCGCTTTTCCGGCCGGCAGCAACTGTTCCAGGGCAGTGCGGAGTTGCCGCATGGTGATGGGCATGGGAAGCACGATGCGGTGCCGGTTGGTCTGCGCCTGCGATTTCCACTTATGTTGGCTCTCGTCCAAAAGCAACACCGCCGGAACGGCCTTGGTCCGCTCGTCCTCGCCCAATTCATTGAACATCTTCAAGGCGTTCTTCCCAATCCGCTGGGCATTGAACAGAACACAGTCGGCCACCGAGGCGTCTTGGCGGAACCGGCCCGCTGCTCTGGCTGGATCGACCGTAACCAAAACGCGGTATCCCGCCTGCTTGAAACTCTTGCGGAAAAGGTCCTGCATCTGCACGTCGGACTCGACGACCATGACCGACCGGCCGGTGTCGGGCGCCGCAAGCGCGGTCGGACGGCGGCGATGGACGGCGGGTTTGCCGGTCTCTCCGGCCTTTTCCGATTCGGTGTCGCCCGCGGAAAGACGCTTGGCGGTCGTGCGCAGATCGGTATACATCGTCAAAGGGGACTGGTAGCGAAGGCTCGGATCGAGAGCCATGGCCTTATTGACCACTATGGTCACGCAGGCGGGAAGCGAACGGTCGGCCTTCTGGATCGGAACGACGTCGAGGAACCGCTGTTTGCTCAGCCGTAGCAATCGGTCGCGGGTTTCCGTCAGCGGAGGCCGGCCGATCAGCATGTGGTAGTAAATGCAGCCGAGGAAGTAGATGTCGCTCCGCACGTCGTCCTTCCGGACGCCCGTAGCGCGTTCCAACGCGGCGTAGTCCACCGTTCGGGTGTTGGGCAGATCGGCTGCCGCGTCGTCGCTGAGCGTATCGTCCATCGAGGCCAGGCCGAAGTCCACGATCTTCGCCTCACCGCGGCTGGATACCAGGACGTTGTTCATCTTCAGGTCGCGGTGCGTAAGCCCTTTCTCGAAGGCATACCGCATTCCGTCGACGATCCCAGCTATCATCTCGGTGGCTTCCAGCGGATCGAGCTTCTTGCGGATGCGGACGAACTCCCGCAAGTTGCGCCCCTCGATGAACTCCATCACCAGGAAGTGGGTCTTCCGCTCGGAGACGACTTCGTAGGTGGGCACGATGTTCGGATGGCGAAGCGCGCAGCCGACGCGCCCCTCGCGGACAAACAGGCCGGCTTGGGCGCGGTTCTCGCTGTAGCGGTTGCGAAGCACCTTCACCGCCACGACTTGGCCGGTCTCTCGATGCACGGCGCGGTATACCCGCGCAAAGGTACCGCTTCCCACCAGATAGAGTACCCGGTATTTGCCGAAGAAGAACCCGGTCCGTTCGCCTTTGACCAGACGTTCCACCTGATAGTTGGTCAAATACTCCCGGCGGACCAGTATCTGGAGGAAGTCCTCCATCGGAACGTTATGGCTGCCAAACGAGCCCCAAACGTCTCGCAGTTGCCGTTCGTCCAAAAGGCCCAGGTCGAAAGCGCGCTCAGCGACTTGTTCGGCCGTCTGGTATGCCATGCCGATCCCGTTTCCACGCAAATATATCGGATGAAGAACGAATGATGCCCGAGATAATACGGGGACCGCATATTAACGGCCCATCTACTTCATCCTAGAATAACATGGACCAGCCCACAACCCCGCCGAATGAGTGGTTCACGCCGTTTCTTCCAGCTTGCGGCGGAACTCGTCCCGCTCTCGACGGGTAGCCTCCAGATCGAAGGCCAGATATTTCATGTCCAAACGCAGTTGGCTCAGGGCGTCTTGAATCAGGGACAGAATGCGGCGGCGACGGCGGTTGCTGTCGATCACCCGGCCCAACGGCGGTTCGATTGTCCGGCGGTATTCCTCCGGCAGTATGCCGACGGCCTCGGCCAGATCGAGGACTTCTCGGGGGATTTCTTCGGTATTGATCGTACTACGGGCCGGTTCGCTCATGGGATGCTCCTTCGGTGATGACAACACCGGAGAAAAAAGCACGTAGCGTACCAGAGTACCCCTACCAGCCGCCAAAATACCGTAAACCATTAAGCGATAAGCCGTTACGGCAATTCCCGAAAATCCGTTCCTGATCCGTCTGTTTACAAACCGCCACGTTTGATCTGGATGCGATTCGCAAATCCTGATACAAGCATCACTTACGTCGATGTAGCATCCAACCGGATATTGTCGCGATTTCGCCACACGCACCGCGCATATCAATGTTGCGTTCGTTTAGCGGCCGCCGGTACGGCGGCCCGTGTACCACCGCAGGCCGCCGTGCCGGCGACCGCTAAACGGGCAATACAAATTGACCAATGCCGTTTTCCACTGGAACACCCCTCGTCGTGCTTCTGCTGACGATCGTGTTGTCGCTCGCCGGTGGTGCGAAGGGTGCCACTGGCGTCTCGCCAGTGCTGCACGGGCAAGATGCCCGTGGCACCCGCGCGTGGCACGAGGGGTTCGAGACGCCGCAAACGTCCTGGCGCGACATTGGCGGAGACGCCCGATACCGCATCCTAAAACACCAACGGCTCCAGGGCGATGCCCACTCGGGCAAAGGCTGCGAGTGGCTCCGGCTCGAAGGCCGTGGCGGTTCGCGCGTCTACGTCGCCCACGACGTTGGACGCCCCCCGGTCATCGACGAACTGGCCCCGAGCGTGTGGGTCAAGTCGAACCGGCCTGGCCCGCAACTCTACGCTCGAATCGTCTTGCCCCGGACGATCGATAAACGAACCGGGCGGGCGGTGGAGGCCATCATTGCCGGCGGCGCCTACACGGCGGTCGGCCGCTGGCAAAAATTGCGGCTCGACGGAATCCCACGCCTGTTGACCCGGCAAATCCACCTCCTGCGGATGCAGCTCGGACCACAGGTGGACGGTCGGGAGGCATACCTCGACGCCGTGTTGTTGAACGTCTATGGCGGGCCGGGAGAGACCAACGTTTGGATCGACGACCTTGAAGTCGCCGGTCACGTCGCGATTGGAAGAGAACGGACCGCCGCTGTGCCGGCCGCGGCCGAGACCTGGGCGTCGCGGGGTATCGTCCGCCTTCCTCCACCCGACCCAAAAAAGCCACCCGGCCCGCGACGCTCGGTGAAATTGGTCGGCGGTGTGTTGTTGGTCGACGACCGTCCCATGTTTCCGCGTGTCGTCCAGCATTGCGGCGAGCCGTTGGCGGTGCTGAAGAAGATCGGTTTCAACGCCATCTGGCTCAAACGTCTGCCGGCGCCGGAGTTGCTCGAAGAGGCCGACCGCTTGGGACTGTGGCTGATCTGTCCGCCGCCGCGTCCGGTGGCCACGGCTTCGCTGGCCGAAATCACTCCGTCGTTGGACTGCGTATTGGTTTGGGACCTCGGCGGCGAGTTGGACGAGGCGGAACTCGAAGCCACCCGCGTTTGGGCCAGGCAGGTGCGAGCGGCGGACCGGCGCGGCAACCGTCCCGTGATCTGCCGGCCAACGATGGACCTGCGCAGCTACAGTCGGGCGACGGACCTGCTGCTGCTCGACCGCCGGCCGTTGGGTACGAGCATCGAGATGGCCGACTACGCGGCGTGGGTCGGCCGCCAGCCGTTGCTGGCTCGCCCCGGCACACCCGTCTGGACCACCGTGCAAACGCAGCCCAACGAGGCGCTGCGAGGACAACTCATGGCCTTGGAGCCGGGCCGCGCGGCGCCGCTTGGGGTCTCGTCCGAGCAAATCCGGCTATTGGTTTACACGGCGGTGGCCGCCGGCAGCCGAGCCTTGGTGTTCCTCTCCGATTCGCCATTGGACGCGCCCGACCCGGACACGCGGCGGCGGGCGATGACGCTCGAACTGATCAACTTGGAGCTGGAATTGATCGAGCCTTGGGCGGCGGCGGGCCGATTCGCCGCGACGGCCGAGTCCAACGTGCCGGAGGTTTCCGGCTCCGTGCTCCGCGTCGATCGCGCGCAACTGCTGCTGCCGATCTGGTCGTCGCCCGACGCACAGTGCGTTCCGGCGAAGTCGGCCTCCAAGGCGCTATCGCTGGTCGTGCCCGGCGTGCCCGAGGCCAGCAACGCCTATCTGCTGACCCCCAGCGGCGTACAACCACTGCGGCGCAAACGGATCGCCGGCGGAGTGTGCGTCGCGCTCGGTGAGTTCGATCTGACCGCCCAAGTCCTGCTGGCCCACGATCCGCTGATCGTCGGCGCGGTCCATCGCCGCGTCGCGCGGTCGGGTCGCCGCGCAGCCGAGTTGCAGCGCGCTTTGGCCGCCCACGAACTGAACGCGGTGCGATCGATTGTCGGCCTGCTGGCCGCTCGCACGCCGGTCGCGTCGTCGCCGGCGTGGCTCGCCGCCGCCCGAAAAAGCCTCCAGGAGTGCGACGCAAAACTCGCCGCCGGCGACCTGTCGGGCGCAGCGCTCGACGCGCGGCGGACGATGCGGTCGTTGCGGTTGGTCAAACGTTCTGTTTGGGAGGCCGCCCGGCGGGGGCTGGCCTCGTCGGCGACCAGTCCGGCCGCGCTCGACTTCGAGACCTTGCCTTGCCACTGGCGTATGATGGACCGTTTGGCGGCCGGACGATTCGGCATGAACATGCTCGGCGGCGGCGACTTCGAGGACGTCGGCACGATGATGCGCGCCGGCTGGCAAAACCTGTTTCACGCCGATCCGAACGTGCAGACGGCGGTCGATCTGGCGCCGCAATCGGCCCGTAGCGGCCGGCTCGGTCTGCGGATGACGGCCGCGGCGTCCGATCCGCGGAATCCGCCCGCCGTGGCCGAGCGGCCGCCGGTGCTGCTGACAAGCCCCACCGTGAATGTCGAGGCCGGAGCGCTCGTTTGCATCCACGGCTGGGTGCGGATACCGGCCCCGATCAAAGCAAGCACGGACGGCCTGCTGATCGTCGATTCGCTCGGCGGCGAGGACTTGGCCGACCGCATCGGACAGACCGACGGCTGGCGGCAATTTGTCCTCTATCGCGCTGCGCCCCGGTCGGGACCGATGTACGTCACCTTTTCCCTTTCCGGGCTGGGCGAGGCCTGGCTCGACGACGTGGCGATCCAAGTCCTCGGCCGCCCCGCCGTCGCGGCTCGACGCTGACCCGGTGGGTTGCAGGAATGGAAATGATGAATTATGAATGATGATTGATGAATTGACGGTAGCAGTAGGCCGGGTCGTGACCCGGCATGGTTGGGCGACCGTGGATGATAATGAATGATCGCCGGGTTGCAACCCGGCCTACTACGTTGACCATGCAACATCCGCTGTTGGACAAACTGAGCGAGGCGTTCGATTCGCTTGGCAGCGGCGCGGCGGCTTTCGTCGTGCCGGTCGCGGCGGTCGTGGTGGTGTTGTTGATCGTGTGGCGGCTGTTGCGGCGGCGGCGTAAAGTCGAGGCTCCGCTCAGGGCCGATCTAAAGGTCGAAGTAGCGGCCCTTGAAGACCGCGGCCCGCCGGAAGGTCCGCCCGTGCTCGAGTTATACAACCTTCCGGTGCGGCTGGCGGCCGTCGTCCTGGCCCCTGTGGGCGTGGGCCGGGAGCTACCGCCTGACGATCAGCTCTCGCCGCTGCTCGATGCACTCATCCCGGGTCTGGACAAGGTATCGGCGTTGCACCGGCCGTTGATCCGCCGCTGGCCGAATCAGGTCAGCGCGCGGGGTTTCGCCTATTTGTTTTTCAACCACGCCCGATTGCCCGGCGTCGGCGGCAAGGGTACTGTCTGGTCCTCCGTGGCCGGCGTGGTCAAGGTGCAGAATCAACCGGTGATGGCCGGCCTGGTCCTCCGCGCCGCCGCGCCGAACAGCCTCGGACAAACGGTCATCGACGCGGAACATCAGTGGCTGGGGTGTTTGCGGGTGAAGTGGAGTTAGTGGATAGTGGGTAGTGGGTAGTGGGTAGTGGATAGTGGCTAGTGGGTAGTGGATAGTGGGTAGTGGATAGTGGGTAGTGGATAGTGGGTAGTGGATAG
>JAUWNG010000098.1 GCA_030612765.1 Planctomycetota bacterium | reverse complement strand
CAAAGGCACGGCCCCGAGAGGGCATCGAAAAGATCGGCATCGCAATGGACGCACCGCGGCGGAAACAGCAGCCCGAAGCCGGCCCGCCGAAGGCCGCAGATTCCATCCCGCAAACCGCGAACCAAGCCAATCATGCGGTCAATATACCGTCTGGTGGGAATCTGTTCCAGCCGACGAAACGTGAGTTTTAGTTAGTCAAAACGCCCCGCGACTGCGGTCGTGGGGGCAATTCACCTTGACCGAACCGCCCGGATTGCCGTATCTTGCCGTCATGTACATCATGGACCGGTATCTGCTGCGACAGTTCTTCAAGACCTTCGCAATCTGTTTCTTGAGTCTGACCGGTTTGTACATCGTTTTCGACTTATTCACGAACTTGGAGCAGTTCGTCCGCTGCGGCCGAAAAGTGGGCGGGGTGATTCCCTTCATCGCCAACTATTATTCCTACCAAACGATCCTGTTTTTCGACCGCACCAGCGGACTGTTGGTGCTGGTTTCGGCCATGTTTACGGTTTCCTGGATCCAGCGGCACAACGAGATGACGGCGTTGATGTCCGCCGGCGTCTCGCGCATCCGCGTGTTGGCGCCGATCA
Source organism: Planctomycetota bacterium (assembly GCA_030612765.1). Classification (GTDB taxonomy): domain Bacteria; phylum Planctomycetota; class Planctomycetia; order Pirellulales; family Thermoguttaceae; genus JAHIKV01. Next base: position 14,580 of record JAUWNG010000098.1, on the reverse strand, counting down.
TCGTCGCGGTGGTCGTGGTCGGCCTTCTCACGGCGGCCAATCGCGAGTTGGTCATTCCACGGTATCGCGATGAATTGTCGCGTCACCCGCAAAACCCGCTGGGAGACCAGGCTCGTCCGCTCGAACCGCGCTACGACGGCCAGACCGACGTGTTGTTGGGCGGCAAAAGCACCTTCTCCGACCAAAAACGGATTGCGGAACCGAGTTTTTTCCTACCGCCCGCCTTGCGCCGGTACGGCAATCACCTGAGGGCCGAAAACGCTTATTACAAACGGCCCGAGGGAAATCGTCCCGGCGGATACCTGCTCGACGGCGTGTATGAACCGAAGAACCTCGACGGCCGGCCGTCGCTGTTGCTGGGGAAGGAACCGGTGTTGATCACTCCGCATGATGCTCCCAAGTGGCTCGAGCCGGACCAGTGTTTTCTCGTCAGCAACGTCGATTTCGACCTGTTGCTAGGCGGCGGCGACTACACGCAGTTGTCGTCGACGGCCGAGTTGATCCGCGGTCTGCGGAACCCGAGCCTGGGGTTTGGGGCCGACGTGCGGGTGGCGATCCACTCGCGGATAGTGCAACCACTAATGGACATCACGTTGCTGTTCCTCGGTCTGCCGTTGATCGTGAGTCGAGAAAGCCGCAGCGTGTTCATCGCCATGGGCGTTTGCATGGCGGTGACCACCATGTTCTGGCTGGTGGCGATCGGGGCGCAACACCTGGGGAGTATACTGCTGATCGATCCCTCGTTGGCCGCTTGGGTTCCGCTGATGATCTTCGTGCCGGTGGCGGCGGGGCTGGCAGAGTCGATGTGGAAGTAACCCACCGCCGGTGGGTGATGGGGGGGTGCTGCTTCCTCTCGTTACGACGCTCCGAGGTTGTGAACTTTCGTAGGGTGCGTGAAACGCACCACAACCGGTAGTGCATGGTGCGTTTCACGCACCCTACGGATTAGTGGTCTTAACCACGCCAAATCGAAAAATTCACAGCCTCTCCGCGTCGTAACGTTTTTTCGGACGCCGTGAGTTCATTTTCGATGTAACCCATTACAGCAAAGCCAGTTCCACCTTGCGGACGTAGAGCGTTCAGCTCCGTGCGTTCCACGCGGAACGTGTGGGAATGAGAAATGCGAAAAAAACGCAATGGCGGCACTTCCCTTGCTACCAGTATTTGTGGTATAGTACCCAATGAATGGGGTGTGTTGGAGATTGGACTTTCAGCTCCTTCCGAGGGTCCAAACCAGTCACTGCGTTTCGCTTAGCGGCGTATTGATGCGGCTTTTCGATTGCGGTTGATTTGCTCCCCTCATGTGTTTTGGTCGGGCCTCCGTCTGCGGAAGGGGTGGAGCGGATGGCAAGGGCCGGCCGGTTTGTGTTTCCGTTTTTTGTTTTTTTTGAGGAGGTGGCAGTCATGCCGCAGGGAACGATCAAAAAGTTGATCATGGACAAGGGTTTTGGATTCATCGAGGGCGAGCGTGGAGAATTGTTCTTCCACCACTCCGCCTTGGATGGCATCGCCATCGAGGAACTCCGCGAAGGTCAGCGGGTTGAATTCGATGAAGGCCGCGGCCCCAAGGGTCCCCGCGCCGAGAACGTCAAGGCGGCGGTCTGAATCTCGACCCGTCCGCGAATCAGCGACGATTTGGCCCTCGGAGTAAATTACTCTCCGGGGGCCGTTTTCGTGCGCATTCTGAACTCATCCATAGGTCGGGGCGTACCCCGGCACTTATCAGCCCGTTGAAAAAGTCGGATTTCGGGAATTTGGGTGCCACTGCTGGCTTGTCCAGCAGTGTTTTTCCGGGAGTTTTCCCCTGCACTGCTGGACAAGCCAGCAGTGGCACACTTTTTCAACAGGCTACCATGCAACCTCGGCTTATCGTCGATTATCTCGTATATGTGATCGTGCGGATATTGATCTGCATCGTGCAAGCGATACGGATCGAGACGGGCGAGCGGCTTGCCCGCTCGCTGGCCTGGTTGTTCCACGACGTGCTGCGGGTGCGGGGCACGGTGGTCGACGAGAACCTCGCTTACGCCTTCACGGAGATGACTCCCGCCGAGCGGGCGCGCCTGGCCCGGCGAATGTGGGAGCACCTGTTTTTGCTCGTGTTGGAGGTGGCCCATACGCCGCGAAAGATTCACCAGACAAACTGGCGCGAATTCGTCGGCCTGAAGAATCAGAGGGAGTTGGTCCGCGCTCTGTTGGACGATCGCCCCACCTTGATCGTTACGGCCCACCTGGGCAATTTCGAGGTCGGCGGATACGTGCTGGGTATCCTGGGTTTTCCCACCTATACAATCGCCCGAACGCTCGACAACCCTTTTCTCGACCGCTTCGTCAACCGGTTCCGCGGCGGGACCGGCCAACGGATCATTCCGAAGAACGGCGGCTACGACCAGATAGTCGAGGTCTTGTCCCGCGGCGGCACGATGACGTTTCTGGCCGATCAGTACGCCGGCGCGAAGGGGTGTTGGGTGGAGTTTTTCGGGCGTCCGGCTTCGGCCCACAAAGCGATCGCCCTGCTGGCGCTGGAACACAACGCGCGGGTTTCGGTCTCCGCCTCGCGGCGGCGGGGGCGGCCGATGCGGTTCGTGTTGGACAACCACGCCATGATCGACCCCCGAGAGGCCGCCGATTCACTGAGCACGATCCCCGAACTTACGCAGTTGTACACCAGCCGGCTGGAAGAACTAATCCGCCACGCGCCCGATCAATACTGGTGGCTGCACCGGCGGTGGAAAGACCCCCGACGGCGCCGGGCCAAGAAGAAGGCCGCGTAGCACGGATTTCCCGAAGGCGTTCGGGAATAGCACCATTTAGCCCGCCGTGAATACCATTTAGCCCGCCGTGAATACACGGTGGGGAAGAGTGGTTTTTCGCAGTGGACCGTACCCCGGGTGTATTCACCCGGGGCTAAATAGTTGGTACGGCTATACTTCCTTCCGCCACACTCCGCCTTGCTCTATCCGGCGGAAGTGGAGCTTCGAGAACGTTGCCAAGGCGGGGACGTCGGTCTCGTGTGTTTGCACTTCCACGCAAGCGATCCCTTGGCGGAGGAACCAACGGAAGGCGTCGTTCAGCAGGAACAGGGCCAGGCCGCCGCGTCGGTAGTCGGCGTTGACGGAAATCTCGACCAAACCGACCGACCGACCCATGGTCGTCGCACCGTCGGGCACCGTGCCCCGGAACGTGGCGGTGGCGATCGCCGGGCCGCCGCCGCGCGGTTTCAGATCGAAGCGGGTCAAGTCGAACTCGCCGAAAACGCACGCTTCCCACCAGGATTGAGTGGGCACGTCGATCGTCACTTCCACGACCATCTGCCGGCGGATTTTCATCTGCCGTCGATCGACGGTGGCCTCGAATTCGCTTAGCTCGCACCGCATGACGACAGTTCGTTCGACTTCCCGGTATCCGCACGACTCGAAAGCGCGCCGCGCGACTAAATCTGAATCGAGCACGCCGGGCAGATCGCTGCCGCCGTAGAGTCCGACGTAGAACGGGTTCAGCGGCCCTACGCCGCTTCCCTGCAAAGACTTTGCGCCGCGGTTTTTCAGGTAGTTTTCGCAGTGTTCGAGCAACCCGCGGGCGACTTCATCTTCGTCGCAGTCGGGGCGCGTCAAGATCAGGCAAGTGACGCCCGTTTCGGTGGATATCCAACTCCGCGTTTCGTTGGGACCGAACCCCGCGTGCGCGAATCCGACCGGCCGGCCGTCGTCGTGTGCCAGGATCAGACCGTCATAGTCGAAATAGAGCTTGGCGAAGACCAGTTGTTCAAGCAGATCGGGCGAGACCGGCTGCAACAGCCCCGGTTGGCCCGCGCGGCTCCGCCACAACGCGGCCAACACGGGCGGATCGACGTTGCGGAACGGACGAAACGTCAACATGAATAATGCACGGCAACGGGAAGTAATATATTGTACAAAGGCGAAGTGCCGGACATTTTACAGCAGCATAAGCAAGACGGCTAGGAGCCCGTTGAAAAAGGGCGCCACTGCCGGCTTGCCCAGCAGTGTGGGGAGAAACACCCGGGAAAACACTGCTGGACAAGCCGGCAGTGGCACCCAAACTCCCGAAAACCGACTTTTTCAACGGGCTGCTGACAACCCCCGGAATGTGCTCGAAATTGCGGGTTTCCCCTCCGAGGGCGAGGATTCCTCCTTCCGGTCTCGCCTTGGTTTCACGCCGGCACATTTACGAAGCACCCTTGACCATCAAGGCCCGATCGAAACAATAAACGTCATGGATACTCTTCCAACTCAGCCCAGCGATACCGAACCGGTCAAGATCGTCGCCGCCATCGACGTGGGAGCCAACGCCTTGCGGATGGTCGTTGCGGAAGTGTTTTCCGATGGGCGGATCGAGGTGTTGGAGCGGCTTCAGCGGGCCGTCCGCCTGGGACAAGACACTTTCCGCCAGGGCCGATTGGGCGGACAGAGCATGCGCGCCGCCATCGGAGTGCTCCGCGATTACCGCCGGTTGCTCGATCTGTACAAGGTCGAGAAGGTCCGCGCCGTGGCCACCAGCGCGGTCCGCGAGGCGTCCAACGGCGAGACGTTCCTCGACCGCGTTTTCATGGCCACCCGCTTGAACGTCGAGATCATCGATCCCTCGGAAGAGAGCCGCTTGACGGTTTCCGCCGTGCGGCAAGCGGTGGGCAATTCCCTGGGTATCAACCAACGTGAGACCTTGATCGCCGACGTGGGCGGGGGCAGCACCTTGCTGACGGTGCTCGATAGCGGCGAGATAACCACCTCCCAAAGCCTCCGGCTCGGTTCGATCCGCTTGCAGGAAACGCTATCGACGAGCGAGGAGTCGCCGCGGCGCTCGGCCGATCTGTTGCGCCAACACATCTCCAACACGCTGTCGGTGCTGGAGAGCGTCGTGCCGTTGGTCGAGATCGATTCGTTTGTCGCCGTGGGGGGCGACGCCCGTTTCGCCGCCCGCGAAATCGGCGCCCCCGCCTCCGAGGCCGGCGAATTGGCGGTGGTCGAGGCGACCGCCTTCGACAAACTCGTGGCACGCTGCGAGAAGCACACCGCCGAGGAATTGTCCAAGCGTTACGGATTGCCCTTCGCCGAGGCCGAGACCCTCAATCCCGCGCTGTTGGTCTACCAAGTTTTGTTGCACCGGACCAAGGCCGTCGAGATGGTCGTCTCGCACGTCTCGATGCGCGACGGCCTGCTGTTGGAACTGGCCCGCGAGGTCACCGGCAAGGAGGACGAGTCGTTGCCCGTCGGCGTGATCCACTCGGCCACGGCGATAGCGGAGAAGTATCACGTCGACTTGAACCATGCCCGCGGCGTGGCCGAGGCGGCCGTCCAGTTGTTCGACGTTTTCCAGGCCGACCACGGTCTCGGCCCGCGCTACCGGCTGCTGCTTCGCGTGGCGGCGTTGCTGCACGAGGTGGGTAGTTTCGTCAGCAGCCGCGCCCATCACAAGCACAGCGAATATCTGATCGCCAATTCGGAAATTTTCGGGCTACCCCGCCACGAGATCATATTGGTGTCGCAGATCGCCCGCTACCATCGCCGCAATGTTCCCCGCGCGTCGCATCCTTCGTACGCGTCGTTGACGCGGGAATCGCGGGTGGTGGTGAGCAAGTTGGCGGCGTTGTTGCGGGTGGCCGACGCGGTGGTCCGCGGCCATCACCGCCGCCAGTCCGACATCCACTTCCAGCGGCAGGGCGACGAGTTGATCGTCTCCATGCCCGGCGGTTTCGACCTGCTGCTGGAACAGCGTGCCTTGGAAACCAAAGGCGGCCTGCTGGAAGACATCTTCGGGGTGAAAATCCGGCTGGAAGAGGCGTAGCAGTCCGTTGAAAAAGTCGGATTTCAGGAGTTCGGGTGCCCCAGCGGGCGTGTGCCGGCGGGGAGTGCGGGGGTTTTTCCCCATGCACTGCTGGACAAGCCAGTTGTGGCACCCTTTTTCAACAGGCTGGTAGATGCTCAGGTAGCCAAATTGCTTCCTTTTAGCTATAATTGGGGGAGTGGAGGGCCGGATATGCTGAAGTCCATCGAAGGTGTTTACCGTGACGGCAAGGTTGAACTTGTCGGACCGCCGCCGGAGGGTGCGGCCGGACGCGTGATTGTGACTTTCGTTTCTTCGTCGGACACGGCGGTCGAACTTGCCGAGCGCGGCGTGAATCCCGAGCAAGCCGCCGATCTGCGCCGCCGGCTGACGACGTTCGCCGAGGATTGGCAACGACCCGAAATGGATGCCTACGATGCCTTATAGTCGCGGCGACGTGGTTTTGGTGCTTTTTCCCGACTCCAACCTTGTCACCGCAAAGCGGCGTCCCGTGTTGGTTGTGCAGGCGGATCGGCTTCAGACGGGTCTCGTGCAGACCATCGTCGCCATGATTACCAGCAATCTGTCTCGGTCGGGTCATCCAAGTCGGGTGAGGGTGGCTCGATCGTCTCCACAAGGACTGCGCATGGGGTTGCTTTCGGATTCAGTCATTATGACCGATAATCTCGCTACGGTTCTGGATTCCGAAATCGATCGCGCAATCGGCCACTGCGACGACATGCAACCCGTGGATGCCGCTCTTCGCAATACCCTCGGGCTGGGTTCGTAAAATACGTCTCCGACAATACGTCATTACAGCCGTAGGTTATGCTTTAGCATAACGGTTGGCGGATTGCGACGCTTTCGTTATGCTGAAGCATAACCTACGTGGCCGAACATGGTTGATGGAAGGGGGAAACCGATGAGTTTTGATCGAATAACATGCGATCCCGCGCGGATGAATGGTCAGCCGTGCATCCGCAACTTGCGTTTGACGGTACGGCGGGTGGTCGAGGCGGTTGCAACATATCCCGACCGCGAGGAACTCCGTCGCGAGTATCCGGAGTTGGAGAACGAGGACATCCGGCAGGCGCTGGAATACGCCGCCGCGAATCTTGAAGACAAAACGGTGCCTTTGTCCATAGCGACATGAAACTGCTTCTCGACCAAGGACTGCCCCGCTCCTCACATGCCCAAAGACCCACTGAAATCGCCGGATTTGTATATCAACCGCGAGTTGAGCTGGCTGGAGTTCAACCAGCGAGTGCTCGAGGAAGGGTTGGACTCGGAACTGCCGCTGCTGGAGCGGCTGAAGTTCCTGGCCATCGTCAACTCGAACCTCGACGAGTTCTTCCTGGTGCGCGTGGCATGGCTGATGCAGCGCCGAGCGAAAGGGGGGCGACGACGCGATATCTCGGGCATGACGCCCGCCGAACAACTCGAAGCCGTCGGACACCGCGTACACCAAATGGTCGACCAGCAGGCCGCCGGAGTGCGCGACGTGTTCGCGCGGCTGGCGGAGCACGGCCTGAAGGTTTGGAACCGCGACCAGTGGACCGAAGAACATCAGAAGTTCGTGCGGTCGTATTTCACGCGGGAAATCCAACCGATACTGACGCCGCTGGCCATCGAGGAGTTGACGCCGGAGCCGTTGTTGCCCAACCTGCAATTGCACGTGGCGGCGCTGCTGGCGCGCAACGCGACACAAAGGGGACAGTCCCATTTTCGCGGCGGTAAAACCGATCCGAACGACGACGCCGACGGCGCCGCGAAAATTGGGACAGTCCCCGACGAGCGATTGGTTGTGACGCCGGTGCCCAGCCAGTTGCCGCGCTGGGTCACGCTCCCCTCGGAAACGGAGACCCATCTGGCGCGGGTGGAAGACGTGATTGCGGCCAACATCGAGACGATATTTCCCGGCGCGGAGGTGCTCGGCACGGCCGCCTTCCGCGTCACCCGCGACGCCGACGTAGTGTTGCAAGACGACGAGGAGATCGACGACCTGCTGCACGCAATGGAGGAGGTGGTCCTCTCGCGCCGCCGTCGGAACCCCGTGCGGTTGACCATCTCGGCCGGTTCCGATCCGAAGCTAAGGCGGCGGCTGGCCGATTGGCTCAAGCTGCGCGACCAGCAGGTGTACGAAGTGGACGGTCCCCAAGAGGCCTCGGCGCTGATGGAACTGGTCGAGCGGCCGGGGTTCGACGACCTGAAAATCGACGACTGGCCGCCGCAGGTTCCCCGAGACCTGATCGGGACCGACGACCTTTGGGAGGCGATCCAGGACCACGACGTGCTGCTGTTTCATCCATACGAGAGTTTCGATCCGGTGGTGAAGCTGGTGGAACAGGCCGCCGAAGACCCGCAAGTGCTGGCCATCAAGCAGATGCTCTACCGCACCAGCGGCGAGTCGCCGGTCGTCCGCGCGTTGGTCCGGGCCGCGGCGGGCGGCAAGGAGGTCACGGTCCTGGTGGAACTGAAGGCCCGCTTCGACGAATGGCGGAACGTCAACTGGGCGCGACGGCTCGAAGACGCCGGAGCGCACGTGATCTACGGAGTGGCCGGTTTCAAGACGCACGCCAAGGCCCTGCTGATCGTCCGCCGTCAGGGGCAGCGCATCGTGCGCTACGTCCATCTGGCCACCGGCAACTACAACGACCGCACCGCCCGGCAGTATTCCGACGTCGGCCTGATAACCTGCGATCGGGAGATCGCCGCCGACGCGGCCTCGCTGTTCAACCTGCTGACCGGCTGTTCCGAGGCCGTGGGCTGGACGAAACTCGCCGTGGCGCCGATCGGGTTGCGACAGAAATTCCTGGACCTGATCGAGCGGGAAATCCAGGCCTCATCGGCCGATCGACCAGGACTGATAATGGCGAAGGTCAATTCGCTGCAAGATCCGGACGTCTGCCGCGCCTTGTGCCGCGCGAGCCAGGCCGGAGTGAAAGTGATGTTGAACGTCCGCGGCATCTGCTGTCTGCGCCCCGGCGTGGCCGGCGTCTCGGAGAACGTCGAGGTCCGATCGATCGTCGATCGCTTTCTGGAGCACGCCCGCCTGTTCTATTTCCGCAACGGCGGCCACGAGGAGGTGTATCTGAGCAGCGCCGACTGGATGCGGCGGAACCTGGACCAGCGGCTGGAATTGCTCTTCCCGGTGATCGAGCCGGGCCACCGGCGGCGGTTGATCGATGCGCTGCGGACTTACTTCGCCGACAACGTCAAGTCGTGGCGGTTGCTGAGCGACGGGACTTACGAGAAGGTCGCCTGCAAGGGGCGACGGGTGCGCGCCCAAGTGAAGTTCTACCGCGCCGCGGTCGCCGCGGTCCGCGACGCGGCCCACGCCACGCCGCAGTTCCGCCCGCTGACCCGTCCCAAGCCGGAGGAGTAGCTTTTGGGAACTGCCCGGCCGCTCCCGCGTCCGTTGCGAAAACTTCTCGGAAACCGTCCCCGGCAGAGGGATTTCACGCCGGTTTTGCCCCTCCCCGGACCAGAAAAAGCGGTTTTTGCGCCCGCCATAGCCCCTTGCAAAAAAGGCGAAAATACCGGCGGCCAGAAAACAGCCTTTTTTTAGGCGTTTTCGGCTGGTAGAATGACCTCGTCGCACATACCTCGCAGGAGGGGTAATTGCAAAAGTTTTGTGCATCGTCGCCGCAAGCATAAGGTGTTATTCAGGTTACAGTCGATTTTTTGGTCTGAATTAACTGGAAAACAAACCCGAATTCGGCATTTAATTCTTACGTCGATTCGCCGCCGTCCGCCGATGTTCTCGAACCGCTTAAAACCAGGGCTATTCATTTTGCAACGCAACCGTGCTTTAGACGTAAGCACTGTTTAACCCCAGGTTGATCAACCTGAAGCGCCAGGTTGATCAACCTGGGGGCGCGGGGTTGAATTGACCCCTAAATCGCCGCTCGCGCGCAAAACTCCGCCCGAGACGCGTTCTTGAAAAGTGAGCGCACAATTGTGTGTGCTGGAGAACCGTGTGGGTGCCACGGCTGGCTTGTTGCCCTGTACCGGAAGGGGTAAGATAAGCGGCTGGGTCGTATGCACTAGCGAGTGGTTGGACGTGGCCGATTAGTCCGCTTCACCCGGACACTGTTGGGTAAGCCAGCAGTGGCGCCCGGCGACGAAGGAATGATGAGAAAGACCAATGGGATTCTATGACGTAGCCTTAGTCTGCCTCAACGGGCATGACATCAATCCTTCTTCTCAATATAATCCCGAGTTCAATACCGATTTTTGCACGGAATGCGGGGAGCCGACGATTGATGCTTGCCCGGAATGTAAAGAGCCTATTCGGGGCTACCACCAAGAGAGCATGGGGCAATGGACCTTGCCGAAACATTACCACAAATGCGGGAAGCCATATCCTTGGACGAAACGCAAGACCGAGGCCCTAGCGGATGCAATCGACGAACTAGACGAATTAAGTGAAACCGAGCGGGGCAAGTTGAAAGAATCAATCCCCGACGTGATTCACGAAACCACGAGAACCACTACTGCGATTGCCCGATTCAAGAAGGCGATTGTCAAAGGTGGTGCAATTGGCGGCAAACTTCTCACGGATATTCTGAGTAAAGTGGCTGCCGAAATAGTTGTGAAGTCTTTAGGTGTCAAGTAGCCAGCACAAGAGAAGGTGGGCGAGTAGGGGCTGAAAAAGGTGTCAGAACTATTTTTCTAAAATGCCTCGTCTGTTGGGGAATCGTTCGCTTGCCGGAAATAGTATTGACACCTTGTTTCCTCCCCTCCGCCGTCATCGTTTAACCCGGAGCCCGCGGCGACGGGGATGTCTCCCGCCCACCGTCGCCGCCCACCGTCGCCGCTGGCTCCGGGTTAAACAAGGGCGCTGCCAGCGATGACGGACGGGCCGGGGTGACCGCGTAAAACCGCTTGCCCCGGGTGTATTCACCCGGGGCTAAATAAGGGAGAGGGAAGATATTGCAAACGCGCTCTTACGCGGCTTGGGGTTCGCCGTCGTCCGCGGTCCGTTCGGAGAGTATTTCGCCGTCTTCGCTGACGTCCTCGAAACGGACGGAGACCTGCTTCGTGACGCCCGACTCCTGCATCGTCATTCTTGTCCTAGACAACGTTGCCCGCGAAGCGTATGGTGGTAGATATGAGATGTCATATTTCGGCCCTTACCGGTTCGTGGCAAGATGGTTGGATGAGAACACGGGATTTGGAAATCAGACGAGTTGTTGACCAACGGGAATCGCGGGCATCTTGCCCGCTCCACGTGTCCCAGACGGCTGGGCTATTGGTATTGGTTCTCATTTTGGCGATGGCCGCGTTGGCCGGCCCTGTCTCGGCCGCGAGCGGCGAGGACGGGGCCACCACGAAACCCGCCTTCCAGCGACGCGGCTTCTATCTCCATGCATGTTGGAAGTACAACTATCCGTTTGCCGTACGGAGTTGGCAACGGGCGGACTACCAGAACTTTTTCCGGCTGCTCAAGCGTCTCGGTTTCAACACCGTAATGCTGTGGCCCGTCCTGGAGGCCGTGCCGGCGCCGCTTTCGCCGGCGGATCGGGAAGCGGTGCGGGCATTTCGGCCCATCATCGACGACGCCCGGAAGTGCGGCTTAGAGGTCTGGCTCACCCAATGCGCGGCTGTGGTCTCGCAGCCGGAAATCGCCGCCAAACCGTGGCTCGAGCGAAGCCTCTACCCACACATGAAAACGGTGCGGTTGGACAATCCGCAGGAAGCGGCGGACTACTTGCACCACAGGGCGGCATTGATGGAGATCCTCAATAATGCCGACGGCTACGTGACCATCGACGGTGATCCGGGTGGCTATCCCGGGGCAAAGCCGTCCGAGTTTCTGAAAGTCCTTCTAAACGACCGAAAGACAATCGACCGGGTCGGCATACATCCGAAGGCCCAGAAGGTGATCCCTTGGATCTGGTGCGGCTGGGGCGCCAAAGGCGTTTGGGCCGAGCCGATTGCACCGTTTGTCTCAGCTACCCTCGACGCATTGAAGCAGCGGATGCCGGAGCCGTGGGAACTGCTGCCCGGCCGCAGTCGTGAAGGCCACGCCAACGACCGAATCAACATCGAGCTTGCACGAAAAGCCGGCTTAATCGACCGCTCGACGTTGTTTCTCTACGAGGCCATCGAGTTCGAGCCGTCGCCGCCGGCCGCAGTCCTTCAGCTAGCCGACATCCGCGACGCCCTGACGAAGGAATTGGCCGAATCCGCGGGCGCGCGGGGTGTTTTTGGCAATGCCCAGCAGCCGATCATGGTCCTGCCAAACCTCTATTTCTTCGCCCGGGGATCGGCGGACCCGAGCTACCTCGATCAGCCTGACGAAAAGGTTCTCGGCGACTTCGCCCGATTCCTCGGTGGCCCATCGGAGTTGCTGGTTCCCGCCTGGTCGTGTCTGAATCGTGGATTGGACGAGCTACCGGCCGAGTTGCCGGCGAGATTGCGGGCCGCGAAATTGACCGACCCTGCGGCTTTGCTGCTGCCCGGCGGGGCGCCGCGCTATCTGGAAATTCTCGCCGCCCAGGTCGACTGCCGAATCCGTCTGCTGCGAGCGTGTGGACAGCCGGCCAAAACGCCGCAAGAAGCCGCCAAAACGATTGCCGACGGCACGGCGGCCCTGGTCGATTGGTGGAAGCTGCACGGATACATCGGGGACGGCGAAGGAAACGAGCCGTTCCGATGGCGCTTCGTCAATCGCACTCAGTATGGGCTGTTAAAGGCTTGGGGCGCGAAGAACGTCGCCGATCCCCGGCTCGTGTCGAAGTTGGCGGCCAACGAAATCGTCAGACAAAGCGTCCTCACCGAACCGACCGCAACGGGTTGCATGCGCAAACTGTTGGGACAATGACACAAACAAGCGGCGCCGGTCAGTTCTCATGCTTCTCCAACGACTCACGCGGCTTGGGGTTCGCCGTCGTCGGCCGCCCGGTCGGCGAGTATTTCGCCGTCTTCGCTGACGTCCTCGAAACGGACGGAGACTTGCTTCGTGACGCCCGACTCCTGCATCGTCACACCGTAGATCGTGTCCGCGCAGGTCATCGTCTTCTTCGAGTGGGTGACGATGATAAATTGCGTCCAGGCCAGGAAACCCTTCAACACCTGGGTGAAGCGGTCGATGTTTGCCTCGTCCAGCGCGGCGTCGACCTCGTCGAGCACGCAGAAAGGGCTTGGCCGGCTGCGGAATATCGCCAGCAGCAGGGCCACGCAGGTGAGCGTTTTCTCGCCGCCGCTGAGCAGCGAAATGCTCCGCGGCTCCTTGCCCGGCGGCCGGGCGAGAATCTCGATGCCGCTGTCCAGCACGTCGGCGTCCTCCTCCATGACGATATCGGCCCGCCCACCGCCGAACAGGTCGCGGAAGAGCGACTGGAAATGACCTCTGACCGTATCGAGCGTTTCGGAAAAAAGCCGCCGGCTGTTGACGTTGATTTTTTCGATAATCTTTTCCAGCGACGATTTCGCGGAAGATAGGTCGTGATACTGGCCGGCCAGCAGCTTGTGGCGCGTTTCGAGCTGGTCCAGTTCATCGAGGGCTTCCAGGTTGACGTTGCCGAGGTTGCCGATCTTCTGCCGCAACTCCTCGATCTCCTGCTGCACGACCTCTCGCCGACGTTGCTCTTCGTCGCTGAAATCGTGCTCCAATTCGGCCAACTCGATGCCGTAATCCTCGCGGATCCGGCCGGCCAGGGCGCTGCGCTCGTGGCGGATTTCGGTGGCGGACAACTCGGCGGCGTGCATCTTCTCTTCCTGTTTGCGGATGCGGCCGCGGATCTTCTGAACCTCCGGCGCCAACTCGCTCCGACGCCGGTGAAGCTCCTCGCGTCGCTCGATCAAGCCGACGGTCTCGGCCGCGAAGGTTTCCTTGCGCAGATAGAGGTCGGCGATTTCGGCCTCGGCGCGTAAGACGTCCCGGCGGGAAACCTCGGAGCGCTCGATACCCTCGGTAAGCTGCTGTCGGGCTTCCTCGATGGCCCGCTGGCGCTCCTGCCGGCTATCCTCGAACTGCCTCATCCGCGAGTGGAGGTTCCGCAGTCGCTCCTCGCTTTTGGCCAATTCCACTTTGATCTCGGTGGTTTCGCGGTCGGCCGCCAGCCGCCGCGCCTCCAATTCCTCGATCTCTCGGCCGATCCGCTCGACGCACGACTCCATCTCGGCCAGCGTGGCGTCGGTTTGCCGGCGTTTTTGCTGGGTTTCGGTCAGGCTCCCGGCGGCGTCGGCGTACTGCCGTCGGGCGTCTTGCAACTCGACGTCCAAGGCGGCCCGCTGCTGGTCCAACTGGCTCCGCCGTTGCTCGGCGGCCGCGACGGCCAGGCGGTTTTCGGCCAGCGCGGCGGCGGTCCGTTGATGTTCGGCCGATAGATTATCGACCGCCAGTTGTTCGGCGGCGATCCGCTCGTCGAGTTCGACGAATGTGTTTTGGGCGGTTCCGATGGCCGTCTCCAATTCGCCGAGTTGCACGCCCAGGGCGCGCAACTGGCTCCGCCGCGAGATCAGGCCGGTCGAGACGCTTCGCGGTCCGACGACCAGCGTGCCGTCTGGTTCGAGCAGTTCTCCGGCCAAGGTGACGAAAGTCAACCCCGAGGGGGACAGGTCCGATTTGTGCGAAGCACCCTTCGGGCCGCTCTGCGGCAAATCGGACCTGTCCCCCTTAGCGTTCGCCAAGGAGAAGGCGTGGTCCAGTTTTTCGACGAACCAGGTCTGCCCCAGCAGTCGTTTGGCCAACGGCGCGAAGTCGGGTTCGGTTTCCACGAATCGGTCGGCCCGTCCGATCACCCCCGGCCGGCCATTAAGGTCGAGTTCGGGGTTCGGGGTTCGGGGTTC
>JAUWNG010000001.1 GCA_030612765.1 Planctomycetota bacterium | reverse complement strand
CGGGCGGCGGCATTATGCGACGACGCCCGTCTACAACGGCACTTAAAAACCCGCCCCGGCAACCCATTTCGCCCCAACGCCCGCCACCGTTCCCCCGCAGTCGCCAACGCCAGCTAAAAAAGTGCGTTCCTGCACCCGCCGACCGGCGGCACATTTTCTCGCCAAAGCCCCCAAACCTGCCTTGACCCTCAAAGGCTCCCCAGGGTAACATATCTCGCCTATCTTCTCAAGCTCGGTTCTTGATTAAGTTCGTAGGATGGATTTCCTAAGTCCGTTCACCAAACGGAGACGGATTAGGAAATCCGTCCTACGCAACTCGATGCAATCGCTGCGCTACAACTACTACCTTTCACCGGCATGAAATACTCCTCCTGGCGTCAACTTGCGCTGCTGTTGCTCGTCGCCTTTGCGTTGCGGCTGGCGGCCGGCGGGGTATGGCAAGCGCGGCTCGACGGACGGTTCGCTTTGGGCGACAGCGAAAGCTACTGGCAGCTTGGCCGGGCAATAGCCGAAGGCCGGCCTTACGTCTACGGACAACAAGATGCCCAAGTATTCCGCACGCCCGGCTATCCGCTGCTGCTCGCGCCGATCTTTCTTCTGGCCGGCGACGGGCCGGGGGCCGTGCTTCTGGCCCGGGCGGAAGCCGCCCTGTTCGGCACGTTGGCAGTGCTCGGCGTGTGGTGGATTGCGCTTCTGCTGTTCGACCGGCAAGCGGCCTGGATCGCCGCGCTGCTGGCGGCTTTTTATCCGGGCGCCATCGTCTCCAGCGTGTTGGTGCTCAGCGAGGCCCCGTTCTGTCCGCTCATGCTGCTGCAAATGGCATTATGCATTCTTGCCTGGAACGCACCGACGTCGAATCGAAGGACCGTTTGGGGGTTTGCCGCCGGATTGGCGGCCGGAGCGGCCACCCTGATGCGGCCCGACTGGCTCCTGTTCACACCGCTGGCCGCGGCCGTGTTAATGATGCCACGCGCCACCCCGACGGCTAAACAACGTGCCGCGATTGCGTTCTGCATGATCCTCGGCCTGGCGGCGGCGATGTCGCCGTGGTGGATTCGGAACGCACGGGTGACCGGCCGGTTCGTTCCCACGACCCTCCAGGTGGGCGCCAGCCTGTACGACGGCCTGAACGCAGACGCCGACGGCTCGAGCAACATGGACTTCGTCGACCGCTTCATCGCCGAGGAGCGTCTATACGGAGAACGGCTGGAAGTGCAACAATCTTTTCCATCCGAGAAGAATGTTTCACTACCTCCCGTGCGACGTATAAAAAGCGTTGGCCCGACGGATGGACCGTCGCCCGAGTTCGAGCAAAGGCTCGATCGACGGATGCGGGACGAGGCCCTGGCCTGGGCCTGGGCTAATCCCGGCCGCACGGCTCGATTGGCGGGCAAAAAGTTCCTGCGGATGTGGAACATCTGGCCCAACGAGCGGCGGCTGTCCGGCTGGCCCATCCGACTGGTGGTCTTTTTCACGTATACCCCATTGCTGTTTTTTGCCATAATAGGGGTCGGCAGAACGCTCGGCCGGGGTTGGCCGTATATATTATGCTGGCTCCCGGCCGTGTATTTGACCATGTTGCACGTCGTGTTTGTCAGTTCCATCCGCTACCGCGAGCCGGCGATGCTGGCGTTGCTGGCGCTGGCGGCGGGAGAGATCGGGATTCGGGTATCGGGATTCGGGGATCGGGGGAAGAACGACAACACCGATCCCCGAGTCCCGATCCCCGAGTCCCGAACCCCGACATAACAGCCACGGAGGGCCTGTTCCATTTTCGCGCGTGCCGTCAACTGCTGTTGGGTTTGCTTCAAGTGGATAGTCGTGCCGGCGATCGTCGTCGGCGCGGTGGCCATCCCTTTTGTGTATCGCCGCGTCGACGAGGAGATTCGCTGCCGCGTCGAGCAGCGGATCGCGGAACACTACCGGGGTTTGAGGGTCGGCATCCGTTCCGCTCGATTGGTCGAGGGGGAGGGCATCAGGGTCTACGACCTGACGATCGTCGATCCAGGCGCCGAGGGGCCGCGAGCGGAGTTGCTGCGCGTCGAGGAGGCGCTGCTGGAGTGTTCGACCGACTGGCGGGAACTGGTCCGCGGCGAGATACCCATTCGGCGGGTGACGATCCGCCGGCCGACGCTTCGCGCCACCCGGTTGCCGGACGGCACGTGGAGCGCCGACAAGTTGTTTCCGCCGCCCCGTTTCAGCGATCGGCCGCCGGCGATCGTGGTGCAAGGGGGCGTCGTCGAGATATTCGATCCACAAAAAAATCCGGCCGCCGCGTTGACCTTGCGGGACTTGAACTTCACGCTCGCCTCGCCGCCGGCGACTGAACTCGGCGCCACCTCCGGCGCGCGCCGGTTGCAGGGAATGGTGGCCGGCGACGGATTTCGGCGGGTGACCTTCGAGGGATGGGTCGATTTTCTCGCCCCCGCCTGCTCTATCCGCGGTCAGGCCGAAGGAGTGAATGTATCGCCGGAGTTGCGCGACCGCCTACCCGGCCAACTCCCCGAAGGACTTCTGGCCTTGGGCAATTTGCGCGGCGAGGGAGACCTGCGGTTCGCGTTGAGCTACGACCCGGCGGCAGAGCAGCCGTTGAAGTACGATGTCTCGGGCCGGCTCGTGCGGGGGCGGATCGACGACCCGCGGATGCCGCACGCCTTGACCGAAATCCGCGCGTCGGTCCGCGTCGACAACGGCGGAGTGACGATCGACGACCTGACGGCGCGGATCGGCCAGGCCACTTTGCGGATGTCCTGCCGGCGGTCGGGGTTCGAGGCAAACGCCCCGCTGCGGCTGACGGCGGAAGTCCGCCAATTGGAATTGGACCGCGCGCTGTTGAAAATCCTGCCGCAATCCCTGCAAGATCAATGGTACAAGTTCCTTCCCGCCGGCCGGATCGACGCCGACGTGCGGTTGGACTTCGACGGTCAAAAGTGGCGGCCGGAGATTTCCGCGCGGTATCTGAACGTGTCGCTGACGCACCACAAGTTCCCCTACCGGTTGGAACACGGCAAGGGGACCGTGGAACTGAAAGACGACGTGCTAATAGTGAATCTCACCGCCTACAGCGGCAGCCAGCCGGTGCGTCTGACGGCCGAGATGACCCATCCCTTCTCTAATCCGACGGGCTGGTTCGAGGCCAAGGGAGACAACATCCAACTCGACGAGGCGTTGTTCGCCGCCCTGCCCGAGAAATCGCGGAAGGTGGTCCGCTCGCTCGATCCCCAAGGCACGGTGAACTTCTACGCGCGGATGTGGCGCCGCCGACCCGGCGAGCCGATGCACAAACATTTGTTGGTAAGTCCGAACCGTTGCTCGATACGCTTCGATAAGTTCCCTTATCCGCTGACGAACGTCCGCGGCACTATCGAGATGCTCGACGGCAACTGGACGTTCCGGAACTTCGAGGGGACCAACGACACGGCGCGGGTGACGTGCGAGGGGCATCTGTCACCGGGACTTCAGGGAAAGGAACTGGTGCTGAACTTCGTGGGCCGGGACGTTCCGCTGGAAGAGGAGCTGCGCGACGCGCTCAGCCCGCACATTCAGCAGGTCTGGCACGATTTGCGGCCGCGAGGCATGGTGGATCTGACGGCGGAAGTCCGCTATCTGGTCGAGCGGAAGCAATTCAGCGTCGGCATCCGCGCGCAGCCGCAACCGCAAACTACCTCGATCGAGCCGGTGCGGTTCCCATATCGGCTCGACCGGCTCGAAGGCACGCTGCTCTACCGCGACGGACACGTCGCCTTCGAGCGCTTCAAGGCCGCACACGGGCCGGTCGGATTCGCCGCCGAGGGCTACTGCGATTTTCAACCCGACGGCCGGTGGCACATCCGCTTCGAGCGTTTGTCGGTCGATCGGCTCCGCGCCGACCGGGAATTGATCCAGGCCTTGCCGCCGCGGTTGAAGAAGGCCCTGACCGCACTGAATCCGACCGGGCCGATGAACCTCCGCGGCAGCCTCGATCTGCGGCGGACCGGACGGTCCGGAGAACCGCTCCATTGGCAGTGGGACGTGACGCTCGGCCTGCAACGGAACGGCCTGCGGTGCGGCGGCCTGTCGCTGGAAAACGTTTGCGGAGAGGTGTCGCTGCGGGGTGCGTTCGACGCCCAACGCGTGCGATGCCTCGGAGAATTGGCCCTCGACTCGATGAGCTACAAAGACTTTCAACTCACCGAAGTGAGAGGACCGATCTGGATCGACGACGACCGTGTCCTGTTCGGCTCGTGGGTGGACCGGCGCAAGGAGGTCGCCGCCGGCCGAACTCCGCGCCCCATCACCGCCAACCTCTTCGGCGGAAAGTTTGTCGGCGACGGCTGGGCAACGCTGGGGCCGGAGCCGCGCTACGCGGTAAATGCCACCTTGCTCGACGCCGATCTGGCCCAATGTGCCCGGGAGGTCATAGCCGGCCGGCAGCGGCTGCGAGGTACGATCACCGCCACGGCTGATTTGACCGGCCGGGGGTGGTCGCGCAACTCGCTTGCCGGCCGCGGCACGATCCGGCTCTCCAACGGCTACGTCTACGAGTTGCCGGTGATGATCTCGCTGTTGAAAATTCTCAGCATCCGCCCGCCCGACCAGAACGCCTTCAGCGACGGCAGCGTCAACTACCGAATCGAGGGGGAGCACGTCTACTTCGACCAAATCGACTTCCGCGGCGACGCGATCAGCCTTCGCGGCAAGGGAGAAATGGATTTTCAGTCGGCGATCAAACTCACGTTCTACACCATCGTCGGCCGTGGAGAGTTGGAGCTGCCGGTGATAAAACAGGTCTTCCGCGGCGCCAGTCAGCAGCTTATGCTGATCCACGTCGACGGCACCTTGCAGAACCCGAAGACCCGCAAGGAGGCCCTCCCGGTCGTCACCCAGGCCCTGCAGCAGTTGAGCGAGGAGCTACAGCGGAAGTAGTGGATAGTGGGTAGTGGATAGTGGATAGTGTTCCGTTAAGCATGAATTTATGGATGACATATAGTTCGATTGAAAAACCACTACCCACTACCCACTACCCACTATCCACTACCCACTACCCACTACCCACTACCCACTACCCACTATCCATGAGCATCGGACCCACAGGAATTCCCGTCGGCGCGGCCGGCTCTCCGTTGGCCCAAACAACCGGTCCGGAAGCGGAGCGGGTCGAACATGCGTTGGGCGCACGGCGTCGGCGCGTGTATCATAATCGGAAGGCCGAGGCCGCCGAGGGAGTTAGTGAACCCGACGGCGAGGACCACGAGTCCGCCGAGCGCGACGCCGACGGCCGACGGCCGTGCGAGACCCCGCCGCGGCAGAAGAGGAGCGCTTCCTCGCCCGCCCCGCGGCAAAGCAAGGACCACCGACGACAGAGCGGAAACCTGCTCGATCTGACCGGATGAATTACGGAGCGCGGACGATGCGACTGACCAAGATGCACGGGGCGGGCAACGACTACGTCTACGTCGATTGCTTCGGGCAACCAACGCCCGAGAGGCCGGACGAGTTGGCCCGAAAAATCTCCGACCGGCATTTCGGCGTCGGCGGCGACGGACTGATACTGATCTGCCCCAGCGAGTCGGCCGACGCTCGGATGAGGATATTCAACGCCGACGGCTCGGAGGCCGAAATGTGCGGCAACGGCGTCCGCTGCGTGGCAAAGTATGTATTCGATCACGGGCTGTGCCGCAACGAGCGCTTGCGGATCGAGACCGGCCGGGGCGTTCTCGATCTGGAGTTGGAAATCGCCGACGGCAAAGTTCGTCGCGTGCGGGTGGACATGGGCGAGCCGATCATCGAGCCGGACCGAATTCCGGTGGAATTGCCGCGTTCGCCGGACACCGACCGGATTGTCGATTTCCCCGCCGATGAGTACATACCAGTCGTGGGACAGGTTGACAACCTGTCCTACTTGCAAAACGGCTGGCGGGACCGTTGCGGATTGGACCCGCGGATGACGTGCGTTTCGATGGGCAACCCGCACGCGGTAATGTACTGCCGGGAGGTCGCCTCGGTCCCGTTGGAATGGTTCGGACCAAGGTTTGAGCGATTGCCGATTTTCCCCCAACGGATCAACGTACATTTTGTGCAAGTCGAATCCCCGGGTGAAGTAATCATGCGCACATGGGAGCGCGGCAGCGGAGCGACACTGGCCTGCGGCACCGGGGCCTGTGCGGTGTGCGTGGCCGGAGTGCTGACCGGACGGACCGATCGCAAGCTGCTTGCCCATCTCCCCGGCGGCGACTTGGAATTGAACTGGGCCGACGACAACCACGTCCATCTGACCGGCGAGGCCGTGGAGGTGTTTCACGGCCAATGGGAGGGAGAAATCGTTTAGCCGCCGCGTCCACGCGGCGTGGAGCGTTTTTATTCCGGCGTGGACGCCGGGGCTAAACGGAGGCGCCGGGACGGCAGTGCAACTGCCATCCCAACGTAATCGTCCTTTCCACTATTCACTATTCACTATCCACTATCCACTCCCCGACTACCGCCCGCCATGAAGATCGATAGCCCACTGTTGAACAAGTTCGGCGGCCTGCTGGCCTCGGCGGCGGTGCGCTGGTGGATGGGCACGCTGGACTACAAGGCCGCCTACTACGACCGGACCGTCGACCCGTATTTCGCGGACTGCCGCGGTCAGAAGATTTACATTTTCTGGCACGAGTACATTCTCTGTCCGCTGTATTTGCGTGGGCATTGCAATTTGGCGATGCTATTGAGCCGCCACCGCGACGCGGAAATCCTTTCCCACGTGGCGCACCATTTCGGGTTCGAGTTTGTGCGCGGCTCGACCCGTCGGGGAGGCGTGTCGGCGTTGCGTCAGTTGTTGGCCCACAGCCGGCGGATGCACTTGACCATCACGCCCGACGGCCCGCGCGGTCCGCGGCGGCGGTTGGCCCCGGGGTGCGTCTACCTGGCCTCGAAACTCGGGATGCCGCTGGTGGTGATGGGCTACGGCTACGACCGGCCGTGGCGTGTCCGCGGCGCCTGGGACCATTTCGCCATTCCGCGGCCCGGTTCTCGCGCTCGGGCGATACCCAGCGGCGAGATATTCGTCCCGCCCGATCTCGACCGGCAAGGACTGGAGCATTATCGCCAAAAAATCGAGCGGCTGTTGAATCGTCTGACATTCGAGGCCGAGTCCTGGGCCGCCTCCGGCTCGCGCAAGACCGGTCAGATGAACGTGCGACACTACGGGTGAGAATCGCGCCGCGGATCACTCCTTGATCAACTCGACGCAGATGCCGCCGGCGCGAAGCGCCTTGTGC
The DNA here is from genome assembly GCA_030612765.1 of Planctomycetota bacterium. Classification (GTDB taxonomy): domain Bacteria; phylum Planctomycetota; class Planctomycetia; order Pirellulales; family Thermoguttaceae; genus JAHIKV01. The sequence goes on along the minus strand of JAUWNG010000001.1, from coordinate 76,273 downwards.
ATGGGGGTGAACCAGAGTTCGCGGTCCCAACGCAGGCCCACTTCTCCGCAAATCTGGGCCAATTCCCGGCGATTGTAAGTACGGCAACACCACATCCGGCTCGTCCAGGCGCCGGAAAAGGTGTCCTCGGTCGTCAGCAGCAACATGCGTGCGCCCGGCTCCATTACCCGGCTCAATTCCGATAGCCCCAGCCGGGCGTCGGGCAGGTGCTCCAACACGTATCCGCAAGTCACGCGGTCGAACGAGGCGTCGGCGAAAGGAAGCCGGGTAAGGTCGGCCACCACGAACCGGGGCCGGGCGCTGCGGAGCCGGTTCCGGGCGCGACGAAGCATCTCGTGCGAGAGGTCGAAACAGACAAGCTCGGCCTCCTTGTCGGAATACTTGATTAAGTGCCGGGCAATTTGGCCGGCGCCGCTGCCTACGTCCAGGATGCGGCGGGCGCCGCGGAGGTCGAACTTCCGCTCGCGGAACAACCTCGCGCCCAGCGACGTGTGCAAGGAGAGCATGCTGCACGTGGCGAGGATTGCCCCCTGCGGCCCGTCGTATACGTCCCGAATCTTCTCCTGGTACTCGTCGAGGCTGACCCGCCCGATCAGTCGATGCTCGACCAGCCGATTCAGCACCGGCTTCCGTCGTTCGGCGGGACCGGACGGATGCTTTCGGGGCCGAGCGGCGCGGCGGCGGTCGGTCTTTGATGCCATGATTGCTGATTGCGCTTTGACGGCAGGTGGAATATGCTTGGGAACCGGAAAAATACTACGCACTCGCACCCTTCAGCCCGCGGCATGTAACCCGTGGACTTTCCTGGGCCACTATCGATCAGCTTTCGTTTATAGATATACCATTTTGGGAGCAATACCGCCAGCCCCCGATGGGTTGAGAAGGCCCCGGACTCCCCCGGCCCGCCTTACAATCGCTTTTGCCGGCAAATTTTAAGTCGCTGTTGCGGAAAAGCCTGTGTAGGGTAGGTCAAGCGAAACGCGGCCCCACCAACAGCGGAAAAATCATGGTGGGGCTGCGCAGTGTGCCACTGCTTGCTTGCAAGCAGTGATTGACGCAAGTTGGCACAACGGCACTGCTTGAAAGCAAGCAGTGGCACACTGTGGTGAAAAATGCCGGCTAAGCCGTGTCGCCGAACAGCAGGCAGAGGACGTCCAGCGCTTGAATGGCCCGGTCGGATTGCCGGATGCCGTCGGTGTCGGCGCAGTCACCCCAAATCGACAAGGCGTACCGCAAATACTGTTCCCGCGACTCGGCCATCATCTCTTCGCCCAACTCGTCGAGCAGCTTGGGCCAAGCCGCTTGAAGCCGTTCGATCGCGCCGGGCTGTCCGTTGATGGCCTCGTAGACCAGGTCGTCGAGGTGCTCCAGCTTGTCGAGCACTTCCGGCGAATTGAGCTCCAAGCATGTAGAGCGGTTCGACGCGGCCGTTGCCGTCGAAGCCGTCGTGTCGCCTTTCGAGAACCGACGATGGGCGGCATGGGCGCTGCGTGCGGTGGGCGGGGCCGCCGCCGACCCGACAGGCCGCCGACCGCCCATCTCCAGGGCATCCAACTCCTCCTGCAGTTGCAGTCCCAGCGCGGGAAGGTCGTTCAGCGAGAGATAGAACCGCCGCTTGGACACCTGCGCGGCCAGAAAGGGGATTTGCCCGGTCGCCAACGCCCGCCGGACGAGTTGCCCCCAGCCGTCGAGCGGCATCGATCGCGGCGTCGTGTCGCTTCGCAACTCCAGCACCGCGACGTTTGAATAACCGGCCACCCAACAGCGCTCGGCCGGATCGCCGGAGAGGGCCACCACACGGAACGGCCGCCGCGGCGAGAACTTCAGACCCGTCGAGAACGAAAACTCCAGCCGGCACTCCGGCGGCAGACAACCGAACAGCCCGGCGATTAAAGACGTGGGCGAAGGCGTGCCGCCGACGGCCAGGCACACGGCGTCGCGCGCCGCCTGCACCAACGCGGCCATGTTCTCCGAGCCGGGGTCGGTAGCCAGAAGAGTCAGCAACGCCTCGTCCACCGGCGCCGCGCCGCCGGGCAACCAGAGCGGATCCAACAGCGGATCGACCGGATCATCGACCCTCCAGAGACCTTGGTTCGACGTCGCGCGGATCAGCGAGAACGGATTGTTGCCGAAGCGGGCCAGTGTCTCCGGCGGCACGATCAGGCAATGTGAATAAACGCGTTGCCCGCCGTCGCGATATGCCCCGCCCACGGTCAGGGACCGAGACACGCAATACGTCCCGCTCGGCAGCGGATGAAAGTTGAGGCTCTCGGCCTCGGGATCCGGGTCGATCATCGAATCGTGCGACGGCCCCCAGGCGGCCAACTCCCTGGCGTCCGCCTCGCCGACGCCGGCACTGCTGGCCACGACCCGGTATCCGCTCAGGCCGTCGGTCTTAACCGAGGTGAATACGGCTTGTTCAACCGGTTGCTTATCCACGCTTTCTCCCGCTACACACTGTTTATCTTGGCCGTAATTTTCTTCTGTTGGGCAACCGATTCGGCCAACTCGGCCGCCACAGCGACCAAGCGCTCGATTTGGTCGTCCAGCGTCGCCCGATCCGTATCTCGTTGGGTCTGCCGGTTGGCAACCTCTTGGACCAACAGTCCGTCGGCCAAACCATCCAGCCGGTCGAACAAGCCCTCGAGAAACGTCCGCAACTCGGCGCGAGACGCGCGTATTTCCGCCAGCGCGTCTTGGACGCCGCCTTCTCCGGCGGATTGGTTCGATAACTCGACTGACATGGGTATTCCTATCGGGCCGAAAAGCAACTGCCATAAGAAACCTACGTCAGGCTTCCGCCGTGGGCAAATCCGGCCACATTCGACTATGTAGGGTGGGTCAAGCGAAGCGCAGCCCCACCATGATTTTTTCGCTGTTGGGGGGGCTACGCTTCGCTTGACCCACCCTACACGGGCTTTTCCGCAACAGCAACTAAGCTGCTTCCCGATGCGAAAAATTAGAAAAGCTGCGTGGCCACCGGTAGTCTACGGTAACTGAGAGGGACTCTGCCGATTTTTCTGGCTTTGACGAAAGTTCCGCTCCGGCAAATTCCGATGTCTTTTTTATCCACACTTCACCCGTGGAAGCTCCGTGGATATACCCCCCTGTTAGGAGGCTGCGATGATGAGCCTGACCAATATCCGGTCTGCTGGAATTCTGCTTTTCGGACTGGCTATTTTGGCCATCGGCCATAGCGTTCGGGCGGAGACCTGGAAAGCCGCCTCGGAGACATCGAAGGCCGTCACGGTTGATAACGGCTCGTCAACATCGCTCAATTGGCAACGACGAGTGTTGAAACGGCCCGTGACGGCACAAAAACCGGCAGTCAGCCAATCGGCCGGTTCGCGTCCCGCCGATCGCTCCTACCGATCCGCGCGGCGCTCGTCATACGACATTGGACCTTTCGACACGGCACAGATGACGCGAGATCCGGCGTACTCGAACCGGCATCGGGCCAGATTGGTCGGCAACGAGAAACCGGAAGTGATTCCTCCCGGGGCAATGCAGTACGAGCCGATCGCCGAGCACGGCGTCTTCGCGGGCGGGGACTGTGGCGGATGTGGCGACTGCGGACCGACGTGCGGCGAATGTTTCGATTTCGGTTACGAGGTTTTCGACGGACGTTGCAACTGGTGGATCCGCAACCTGACGCTCTTCTTCGGCGGACAGGGATTCAAGGGACCGGTCGATTGGGGTACAAACGGCAACTATGGCATTAACGAGGGCTTGGGCGTTTCCGGTCCGCTCGGCGATCCCTGGGGGTGCGGATACCAGATGGGCGTCAGATTCGTGCAAAGCAATTTTGCGGGACTACAGGCCGCCGTGCCGGGTACCGACAGGTCGCAGTACTTCGTCACCGCGGGCATCTTCCGCCGCGAGCTTTGCCGCGGGTTGCAGTGGGGCGTGGTCTGGGATTACATGCATGACCGATACTACGATACGTTCAACCTGAATCAACTCCGCACCGATATCGGATTTGTGATCGACGACGTGCATGAGGTCGGCTTTTTGGGCGCGTTCGGGATTAGCACGGATACGTACAATTTCGGCAACTTCAGAAACATCGAGTTGGATCCGACCGACATGTTCGCGTTCTATTTCCGCCGCAATTTCGAGAACGGCGGAGATGGACGGATTTGGGGAGGCGGCACCGGGCGCGGCGACGGCCTGGTCGGCGCGGACCTCTGGGTGCCGTTGGGGCGAGGGTTCGCCCTGCAAAATATCATCAACTACAAGATACCCAGAGAAGGCCGGGCCGGAGGCGTAGCCAACGCCGACGAGTCCTGGGGACTCACGATCCAGTTGGTCTGGTATCCAGGCAGGTCGGCACTCAGCCAACGATGCAATCCGTACCGTCCGGTGATGAACATGGCCGACAACTCGCTCTTCATGGTCGATCAGATCATCCGCTAGCCCGCATTTCTCACCACGGTGTGCCACTGCTTGGAACAAGCAGTGCCGGGGCAATGGGTTACCAGCCCGTTGAAAAAGTCCCCAAGCGAGATTGTTGGGGTGGCACGTCCCTGAGCGTAGCGAAGGGCGTGGTTTGGTTGTGTACCACGCCCTTCGCTACGCTCAGGGACGTGCCACCCAAATTCGACAATTATTTCTTCCCGGGTCCTTAGTCAAACTGAAGTCCCTTTACCCAAATCTTTAAGCGTGACACAGCACCAGGCTGGAAAACAGTGACCAATTTGATACAATAAAATAAGTATCGAGCAACTCAACAAGCGAAGGAGCAAGGACACCATGAGTCGGTTCCCCGCGCGCGGTTTCCTTGGGCTATGGGTCACGGCGGTTTTTGCAGCGGTCTGCATCGCTTCGGGTGCCCCGCCGGTTGACGCCGAGGGCCGGCCGCTGATCCAGAAATTGGGCACGGTGGACGTCGACAAGGTGGAGAACTCCGCCGTGGTCTTTCGCGGCAAGTTCTACCGCTTCGAATGGTTCCGCAATGCGGGCTGCTTCCATTTCGTGGATTGTCGGACCGGCCTCGCCACGCCGCAATTCGCCAAGGGCTGGTGTTTTGGCAATGCTTTTGTCGAGGGGGACACGATGTACGTGACCGGCACGCGGCATGGCGGGCAAGTCCAGAAAGTCCAGATGTGGAGTTCGCGCGACCTCGAACACTGGGACACATGGACCGCCTTGGACCTGCCGGGCTTCTCGATCTTCAACACCTCGATCTGCAAGGCCGGGAACCGGTTCGTCATGATGTTCGAGATCGACAAACCGAGGAAGCAGGCCGGCGTGGCGTTCACGGCGCGATTTGCGACCTCGAAGGATTTGAAGCAATGGACCGTCACCCCGCCCGAGTGCGCCTACGCGAAAGATCGGTTCACGGCCCCTCACTGTTTGCGCTACCTTGACGGATATTACTACGACTTCTACGTGGAACAGTTCGGCCCCGGGTCCGCCCGCCGGTACGAGCAGTACGTGGTGCGGTCGAAGGATCTCATCCACTGGGAGCCCAGCCCGCTCAACCCCGTACTCTGCGCCTCGGACGACGACCGGCTGATCCGCAATCCCAACCTCACGCCCCAGCAGCGCGAACGGATCGCCACGGCAAAAAACATCAACAACTCCGACATCGACTTCTGCGAGCATCAGGGCCGATTGGTGATCTTCTACTCGTGGGGAAACCAGACCGGCGTTGAGCACTTGGCCGAAGCGGTCTACGAGGGGACGCAGGCCGATTTCCTGCGAGGATGGTTCCCACGGAAATGAGAGGGTGAGAAAAGATGTTCTCTGCCTTTGTATACACAATATTGAGCTTGTCCGGGTACTAGACCCATCCTGCACATTGGAGAGGAATGCGGGTTAGTGCATGACCTTGCACTTTGGCAGGGCCTCGGCGAGTCGCTTTGCCCCGGCTGCGGAAATCCTGGTTTCACGAACATCGAGGAACCGCAGGGAGCCGAGCCTCTTGAGGTGATCGACCGCGGCGTCGGTGACGAGCGTCTGCCGTAGTTCGAGACGGGTGAGCTTCTTCAATCGGCGAAGGTGTTGCAGGGCGTCGTCGTCCACGCCCGTCTCGTTGAGCCGCAACACGACGAGCGTACTGGTGTCGGGCAGGTGCGCAAGCCCGGCGCCCGTCAGCGGGATGCCCCGCAGCGTAAGCCGTCGGAGAGCAACGAGGCCGCCGAGTCGCCGGAATCCCTCGTCGGTGACGCTATAGCATCGGGAAAGGCCGACCTCCTCAAGCGGCAGGCCGGCAAGGTGTGCCAGGCCCGCGTCGGTGACGGCGGCTTCGTCAATGGTCAGGCTGGTCAAAGACGCAAGTTTCTTGATGATCGCCAAGCTGTCGTCATTTATCTGATAGCCGCCCAGCCGCAAGGTTTTGAGGTTCTTCAGCGGCGCGAGGCGTTTCAGACCGGGGTTGCCCACCTGAGCGCAGCCGCGGAGATCGAGCAACTTCAACCGCGTAATTCCGGCAATCTGCTCCAGTCCGCGATCCGTGACGCCGACTTCGAGCAGGCCCAGCTTCGTGAGCTTAGGCAGCCGCTTGAGGTGTTCCAGCCCCTTGTCGGTCAACCGCGGGCTTCGCCGGATGCTCAGCGAAACGAGGTTTGGCAGCCCGGCGAGTCTTTCCAGGCTGGCGTCGTCGAGTTGAACGTCCAGCAGAGAAAGTTCCGTCAGGCCGGCGATCGAGCTCAAGAGCCGGATGCCCTCGTCGGTTATTCCCCCGCCCGAGAGCTTGAGTTTCTTCAGATGCGGCAAGGCGAGCAAGTGTGGAATGTCGGCGTCGTCGGCGGAGCCCCGATTGCCGGCCAGATCGACTCCGATGAAGTTGCCGGCGGCGTCGAACGCGATTTTCCCTCCCAATTCGTCGATCCGACGGACCGCGGCCGCGAACTTGGGATGCAGACCTTGAACCACTTTTCCGGCGCGGATGGCGGCAACGCGGGCCTTCTCGTTTGCCTTAGCAGTCCGTTGAAAAAGTCGGTTTTGGGAATTTCGGGTGCCACTGCTGGCTTGTCCAGCAGTGTTTTCCCGGGTGTTTTCCCCCGCACTGCTGGACGAGCCAGCAGTGGCACCCTTTTTCAACAGGCAGTTGGTGTCGGCCGCACCGGTACAACCGACGGAACCGATTAGACAACACATCAAAAGCAACGTACGTCTATTTAACATCAAAGTGATAGTATTGCATTAAACGCCCCGCGCCGGCGGGGGGGGGGGTAGGTTAAAAGCCCGCGTTCCCCCCCCGCGCCCGCAGGCGCGGGGCGTTCTCTCAATCCCTCTCCTCTCTCCTCTCTCCCCTCATATCGTCCAAGGCGGCCGCATTTCGCGGTGCATCATCTTGGCCGCTTCGGCGTCGCCCACGATGGTCGCCCGCTTGGGATCCCAGACGATGCGCCGCTTGGTGCGGACGGCAATGTCGCACAGCAGGCTGATCGTGTCGCTGCGAACGGCATGGTCCAGCGGGCTGACCGTCGGCTTGCGCGACCGGACCGAGTCGATAAAGTTCTGACGATGGTTCCGGCTCTCGATCAGGTGTACGTCGTTGGGGCCGATCTTCGAGCCGAGCAGCGACTTCGGTTCGGCGTCGATGCCGTTGCGCCAGACGCGCACCCAACCGTCAGGACCGATGAATTTCGTGGAATCGCCGCCGGGCTTGAAGGTCATCTTCACGCCGTCGCCCAACTGAAGCTTCATGTCCCAGTTGTAAACGGTATCGTAAAGGCCCTCGGTCGGGATCGCGCCCGTCCCTTCGACCGCGATCGGGCCGGCGATGTCGGCGTCGCTGCCCCACACCATGATGTCCAGCGGATGGGCGCCCCAACCGCCGAGATAACCGATGGCGTAGTCGTAGATCCAATAGGTTCCCGGCGGGTGGCAACGGTCGGCCGTGTAGGGCTTGACCGGCGCCGGGCCACACCACATCTCGTAATCCAGATTGGGCGGGATCGGGACCACTTGCGTCGAACCGCCCGCGCCACCGTTGGGCGCTACGACCTCAATGGTATGCACCTTGCCGATCCGTCCGCTACGGACCAACTCGCAGCCGAAACGGCAGTGCTGTGAGAAGCTGCGCTGCTGGGTGCCGTACTGAAAAACGCGAGCGTTCTCCGTGAACACCTTCAGGCACGCGAGATCCTGCTCAATGCTCACGCCCAGCGGCTTTTCCACGTAGGCGTCTTTTTTCGCCCGGGCGGCGGCAATGGCCATCGGCACGTGCCAATGGTCCGGCGTGGCAACGACGACCGCGTCGATGTCGTCGCGGGCCAGCAACTCCCGGAAGTCGCCGTATGCGGCGCCTTTGATCAATCGTGCGTAGGCTTCGCGGCGGTCCCGGTAGGCGTCGGCGACGGCGACGCTTTGCGTTCCCTTGCACCGCTGGAAGCCGCGGAGCAGACTGCCGCCTTGATTGCCGACGCCGATGTGCCCCAATGCGACCCGCTCGCTGGCGGGCGGCGTGTCGGCATTGCCCAGCGCGGCCGAAGTGATGACGTATGGCGCGGCCGCGGCTGTTGCCGTCCGCTTCAGAAAATTACGTCTGTTTATTCGGCAACCGTGCATTGGTCTTCTCCATTGCCTCTGGAGTGTAATGAACTGTGGCCCCGTAGACGGCCACTAAAGACCATAAGCTCATCCTTGCCGCCCGTCGTGCAATTCATTTCGCCGAAATGGATTGCACAAGTATGCCTTCCTGACGGCTTGGAGACGGACTACTATTGCCGTTGGATTCCTTTTCTTCCGGTTTCTGTTTTGGGGCAGGTTTATCCTCGGCCTTCTTCTCCTCGGCGGCCTTCTTCTCGGCGGCGGCTTTTTCCTCGGCGGCCTTCTTTTCCTCAGCAGCCTTCTCTTGGGCGGCCTTCTTTTCGGCAGCGGCCTTCTTCTCGGCAGCGGCCTTTTCCTCGGCGGCAGCTTTTTCCTCGGCGGCGTTCTTTTCCTCAGCGGCCTTCTTCTCGGCAGCGGTCTTTTCCTCGGCCGCCTTCTTTTCGGCAGCGGCCTTTTCCTCGGCCGCCTTCTTTTCGGCAGCGGCCTTTTCCTCGGCCGCCTTCTTTTCGGCAGCAGCTTTTTCCTCAGCGGCCTTCTTCTCGACGGCGGCCTTTTTTGCTGCTTTTAGCAAAGCTGGCGAGAGACGGCCGGACATCATTTCATACATCGGCGCGATCAACACGTCGGTCGGTAGACAGTACGTCTCCGTCCGGCCGGCGTGCGCGATGTTCACTCCGATCACTCTTCCGCTAAGGTCGATCACGGGGCCGCCGCAATCGACGGGCTTTATCACGGTGTCGTGTTGCAAGACGGCGGGAAAATTGTCGGACCGCTTGCTGACGCCCACGCCCATTCTGTTCATTATCTGCTGTTTCTTCAGCGCAGGGGTGAAAAGTTTCCCCAGTTTGACGGGAATCTTCAGTATCTTTCCGTCGCGTTTGACGGTCAGTTCGACGGTTATACCGGGCCGGTGCCGCCGCACGAGATTGCCTACTTCGGCGCTGTTGGCGGCGGCTTTTTCGTTTACGTGCGTGATGACGTCGTTGGGTTTTAGGCCCGCTTTTTTCGCCGGGCTTTTGGGAAGGACCTTAACGATCAGCGCCGCTCCGTCCTTGTCGCCGAGTTGGATGCCCATCAGACCACCGACGGGCGGGATCGCGCGGCGGGGAACGCTAATCACCCCCACGGCCAACGGATCGTCGCCCATCCCCGCCGAGATCAGCCATTGCCCCACTTCCATCTTGCCGGTCTTCCAAGGGATTATCGGCAGATCGAGCGCGTCGATCTTCAACATCGCCAGATCGAACCGCGGGTGGGTGCCGACGATGCGGGCCTCCAGATCGCGGCCGTCGCTGAGCCGGCAGACGACCTTGCCCTTCAACTCGCTGGCCTTGGTCAACACCCAGCCATCGGGGCCGACGATCGTTCCCAGGGCCGCGTCCTTGCCGTCGCACTTGATCCGCACCACGCACTTGTTTGCGGCCTTAACTATCTGGCGGAAGGGTTTTTTCACGTCCGCGTCATCGCGGCTCGGCAGGTCGGTCTTCCAGGCGTCGCCTTTCAGCAACCGGTCCCAGCACTTGTGGAAGAGATTGATCGGGGCGTGAAGATTCACGTCGGCCGGCCCGGCAATGCGGCTGTTGATGCCGATAATTTTTCCGTCCAGATCGAACAACGGCCCGCCCGAGTCGCCGCCGACCAGCGGGCAGTCGGTGCGGATGACGCGTTCGGTAATTTCCAACACGCGGCCGACGCGGACCACCGGCGGCCGTCCGGGCCGATACCCCAGCGGATGGCCGAAGGCCACGCACCACGCGCCCGGTTTCACGGTGTCGGAATCTCCTTGCGGCGCGAAGGGCCACTTGCCGGGGTCGGTGATCTTCATTAGCCCGACGTCGGTCGGCATTGACATGCCGAGTGTTTTTCCCTTGGCGGTTTTGCCGTCGTGAAAGATGAAAGTGACCTTTTGTCCGGGTTTACGGACCACGTGTCCGGCAGTCATCACTATTCCGTCCTCGCTGACGATGACACCGCTGCCCGCGGCGCCGCCGACCCGGATACCCACCACCGCCGGCAAGACCTTTGCCACCACCGCCTTGACCCGCGTTTCCATGGCCTTGTATCCGGCAAGGTCCTTCGGCGCTTCGATGACGGCCTTGTCTTGGGCCAGGACGGTCTGCCGACCGAGGGTTTGACCGGAACACAACCCCAGCGCCAGAACGACCGTCACAACGAGGAGTTGAGTTGGGAGTTTTGAGAATTTCATTGCGGCACCACGCTTCATGGGGGGTGGCACGGGAAGATTGCACCGACAATAACGCTCTTGCCAGTAAACATTTAGTATGTATCGGGCACCCATGAATTGCAAGCGCGCGACCCCTTCCCGCAACGAAGCCCTCGGCTTACCATCGGTGAGAGGATTTCATTCGGCGGCTGCTAAACATTCCACTGTTCCCCATCCCCGACAATCGACGGCGAGAAGCACCCCGTTAAATGGACTTGAACCCCGCCCAATATGACGCCGTCCATACGCTCTCCGGGCCAATGTTGGTTTTGGCCGGCGCGGGCACGGGAAAGACCCGCGTGGTGACATACCGCATCGCCGAACTGATCCGCAGCCGCGTCCCGCCCGCTCGGATACTGGCCGTCACCTTCACCAACAAAGCCGCCGCCGAAATGCAAGAGCGGGCAGCCGCCTTGTTGGGAAAGAGACTCAAGCAGCGGCCGGAAATCTCGACCTTCCACTCGCTCTGCGTCCGCATTCTCCGCCGCAATATCCGACGGTTGGGATATCCGGAAAACTTCGCCATCTATGATCGGGGCGACCAGGAGGGCGTGGCCCGAGCCGCTTTGCGCGAGATCAAGGTGGCTCAAGGAATGTTACGACCCGGCGACTTGCTCTATTTCATCGGTCGGTGGAAATCGGCCTCGGTCCGGCCCGAGCAGGCGGCCGCATCGGCGCAAACCGACAAGGAGCATCTGGCTTCGGTCGCATACCGCCGCTATCAAAACGCGCTGAAGGCCGCCGGTGCGTTGGACTTCGACGACCTGCTGCTTTGCACCGAGGAGCTTTTTGCGAAGCACACCGACGCTCGCCGCGCGGAGGCCGGACGGTTCGACCACCTGCTGGTGGACGAGTATCAGGACACCAACGCCAGTCAGTATCGGATCGTCAAGGCCTTGGCGGCCGGGCACCGAAATCTGTGCGTCGTCGGCGACGACGACCAGTCGATCTACGGCTGGCGGGGCGCCGAAGTGGCCCACATCCTGCGATTCAAAACCGACTGGCCCGAGGCAAAGGTCGTCCGGCTCGAGGTCAACTACCGCTCGACGCGCGAAATTCTCGCCTGGGCGAACCGCCTGATCGCCTTCAATAAACTCCGGCACACGAAGGTTCTGCGGGCGACTTGCCGCGGCGAACCGCCTCGAATCCTGCAACTGGAGGACGAGATAACCGAGGCTCGAACCGTCGTCGGCGAGATCGCGCATCGAATTGCCGAAAAGAAACGCAAACCCAAGGACTTCGCCATCCTCTGCCGGACCAACGAGCAGCCGAGGGCCTTCGAGATGGAGCTTCGCCGGGCAAATATACCTTATATCCTCATGGGCGGGATGTCCTTCTACGACCGCAAGGAAGTCCGCGACGTGTTGGCCTATCTGAAAGTGCTGGCCAATCCGGCCGACGAGTCGTCGCTGTTGCGGATCATCAACACACCGCCACGCGGAATCGGACAGACCACCGTAAAGCGGCTGATGGAAGAGGCGATCCAGAGCGGCAAGCCGCTGTGGAAGATTCTACCCCGAGCGGGCAAACAGAACGGACTCTCGGACGCCGCAAAACTGGCGGTCGAACGCTTCCACTCGCTGATCGAACGCTTTCGACGGTGGATGGACCCGGAAAAGGACCCGGAAAAGGGGACAGGTCCAATTTGCCGGAACGGCCCGCAGGGTGCTGCGCACAAATTGGACCTGTCCCCTTTAACGACCCCTTTCCCGAAGCTGTCCAAAGTAGTCAAGACGTTGCTGACGGAAATCGCCTACAAAGAAGAACTAGTCCGATTGTACCCGAACGTGAACGATCGGGATGCCCGCTGGGCGTCGGTCGAAGAGTTGGTCAACGCCGTGGCCGGGTCGGAAAAGGGGACAGGTCCAATTTGTGCGGGGTCGAAAAAGGGGACAGGTCCAATTTATGCGCAGCACCCGAAGGGCCGTTCCGGCAAATTGGACCTGTCCCCTTTTTCGACCCTGGCCGCTTTTTTGCAGGAGGTGGCGCTGACCGGCAACGAAGCCGACCGGGACAAGGAATCGAAGTTGCAGCGGAACGCCGTGGCACTGATGACCCTCCACGCGGCCAAGGGATTGGAGTTTTGGGAAGTGTACATGGTCGGCATGGAAGAGGGCACGTTGCCGCACCATCGGTCCCTGAAGTCGGAAAAGGGGACAGGTCCAATTTGTGCGCAGCACCCGAAGGGCCGTTCCGGCAAATTGGACCTGTCCCCTTTTCCGGCAAACGACGGCGCGGCGATCGACGAGGAGCGGCGTTTGTGCTACGTGGGCGTGACCCGCGCCCAACGCCGGTTGACGCTGACCTTGGCGCTGAACCGTCGGAAATGGGGCAAGGCTCGGCCCACGAATTGCAGCCGCTTCCTCTACGAATTGACCGGGAAGGCCGACAATCCGAACTATCCGACGACCAAGAAAACCCACGGACGACCAAAGCAAAAAAAACGCCCGGCCAAATCGCCAACTGGCCGCTGAAGCGGCCAGCCCTCGCCCTCCGCCCTCCACCCTTCTTCCTTCCGCCTTCTTCACTACCCACTATCCACTACCCACTATCCACTACTCCCCACCCCCCTCTTCTGTGCCAAATTCCTGCCGCTTTTCCCCCTCTACAGAGCCGATTTTCAGGATTCTAGGGGAAATAGGCGAAAAAATGGTTGACAAGTAGTTGCCGCCACCCACAAAATGGCGTTACTTCGACGGGGTTGCATCTGTGATGATTAAGATGATTAAAACGTTCCAACACTCAACAACAACTTTTGCGGGGACTGGCTCCGAGCGGAGTTCCGTTCGGTTGGCTGGAGAAAAAGATCGTAGCGAGGCGTCTGTCCCCGTTTTGTTCGTCTCTGTTCCGTTTCTGCTCCGTTCTCGTTCATAACCCAGTCCGTTCGGGAAAAATCTCCTCATGTTCAATGCCGCTGTGAAATCACGTAGCCGCCGCAACCATCGCGGTCTGTCGAACTCGCGTAACCACCTCGCTCAGCGCAACGTCTACCACCGCCGACTTCTTCTTGAGATGCTCGAAGATCGGCGACTACTGTCGGTAGGTGCCGAAGAACAACTGTTTGTCTACCTATTGAACCGAACTCGGCACGATCCGGTCGCGTACCAACAAGAGCAGAATCTCCCCGTCGATCTGTCATACGTCACTCCCCGAGGGCCTCTGGCTGTCAACGACAAGTTGTTCGCGTCATCAGAGTTCCATGCGCAGGAGATGGCGACTTACAACTACTTTGCGCATCAGAGCCAAGTAACGGGGGACTGGCCAAATAAGATGGTGCGCGATCAAGGGTATCCACTTCCGTCCTATTTTCCCAACGATAGGAACTCCGTGGAATCACTAGTGGCCGGGGGCAGTCGCGCTACCGCGCCCGACGCATTGAAAGTACTGATCATTGACGAGGGCATCAATCCTCCCGGTCATCGCAACCACTTGCTCGGAATCTCCGAATTCCATTCGGAGAATCGCGAAATCGGTGTCGGCTACGCGTACAGCAGTTCCTCATATTACAGGAACTATTGGGCCATCCACGCTACGCGAGCGTCGATAGACGATCGGTTCATTACTGGGGTTGTCTACGACGACCTGAACGGCAACCGCCGATACGACCTGAACGAAGGTCTTTCCGGCATAAGTGTCATTTGCAACGGTATGAGCACAACTACCAATGCGGCCGGCGGCTGGACCTTGAAAGTCTCCCCCAGCACCTACTACGTGACAGCATCGGGAAGCGGATTCAGCGGAACCGCCACTGCAACGGCAAGCGTTGGCAACGAAAACGTTGAGGTCGATTTCATTTCGGGACAGAATTTGGGCGTTGTCAACTTCAACGACGTTCAACCGTTGCCAAGTCTGTCGATCAACGACGTGAGTTTGACGGAGGGGAACAGCGGGACGAAGAGCTTTACCTTTACGGTAAGCATGTCGGGGACGAACACGCAGGGTGCGAGCGTCAGCTACGCCACGGCCAATGGGACGGCCACGTCGAGTAGTGATTATGTTGCCGCCAACGGCACGTTGACTTGGGCCGCCGGCGACACCTCGGCCAAGACGATCAGCGTGACGGTCAACGGCGACACGAGCGTCGAGCCGAACGAGGCGTTCTACGTGCATCTGAGCAGTCCGAACAACGCCACGCTTTCCGACAACCAGGGCGTAGGCACGATCCAGAACGACGACTCACTGCCGCTGCCTAGCCTTGCGATCAACAACGTGACGCAGACGGAGGGGAACGCCGGGACGAAGACGTTCAGCTTCACGGTGAGCATGTCGGGGACGAACACCCAGGGTGCGAGCGTCAGCTACGCCACGGTCAATGGGACGGCCACGTCGAGTAGTGATTATGTTGCCGCCAACGGCACGTTGACTTGGGCCGCCGGCGACACCTCGGCCAAGACGATCAGCGTGACGGTCAACGGCGACACGACGGTCGAGGCGGACGAGACGTTCTACGTGAACCTGAGCAGCCCGAGCAACGCCACGGTTTCCGACAACCAGGGCATGGGCACGATCCAGAACGACGACATTTCGCTGGCCATCGCAGCCACAGACGCGACGAAGGCGGAGGGAAACAGCGGCACCACGCCGTTCACGTTCACGGTGAGCCGGACGGGACTGACCACGGGTACGACGACGGTGAACTACGCGGTCACCGCCAGCGGGACGAACCCGGCCAATACAGCGGATTTTGGGGGTACGCTGCCCAGCGGCCAAGTGAGCTTTGCGGCGGGCGAGACGAGCAAGGTGCTTTCAATCAACGTCAGCGGCGATCTGGTGGTGGAGCCGGACGAGGGCTTTATGGTGACGCTATCGGGCGCGTCGGGCAATGCGCAGATTACCACGCCCACGATGACTGGCACGATCCAGAACGACGACGTGGCATTGCCGGCGCTGTCGATCAACAATGTGACGCTTTCGGAGGGGGACAGCGGGACGAAGAGCTTCACCTTCACGGTGAGCATGTCGGGGACGAACAGCCAGGGTGCGAGTGTGAGTTACGCCACGGCCAACGGGACGGCAACGGCCGGGAGCGACTATGTGGCCACCAGCGGCACACTGACTTGGGTCGCTGGCGACGTGTCGTCCAAGACGATCAGCATTACGGTCAACGGCGACACGACCGTCGAGCCGGACGAGACGTTTTATGTAAACCTGAGCAACCACGGTGGGGCTTCGGTTGCCAAGGGACAAGGGGTAGGTGTTATCCAGAACGATGATATTGGCCCCACGATCTCCAGCGTGTTGGTTGTTGAGCAGGCCGGGCCTCGGAACGGAACGCTGACGACCAGCGAGAGTTTGTTGATGACCTTCAACGCGGAAGATGCTGACGGTGTGGCCAGTACGACCGTTCAAGTGGACGGTCAAAACGTCACGCCCGTGTATGGTCCATACGCGGCGGCGTCTGGAGTGAATTTCGGGGTGCCGCTGGGCATGCTGTCTGCTGGCGCCCACAATTACTCGATCGTGGCCACCGACAATGTCGGCAACCCGACCTCACCGGCATACACCGGCACGTTTGACGTTCTGCCCACAACCGGGCCGACAATCTCTCATGTCGTAGTCGCCGAAGCAGGAACCGCCAAAAACGGCACACTGGAGTCAAGCGACAAACTGGTCATCACCTGGTCCGCGACCAGCGACGACGGGATCGCCTCGAAATCGTTGACCGTAGACGGCCGGACCGTTTCTACGATCTACGGCCCATACGGCGTCAACTACGCCGGCGTATTCGGACCATTGGCCGCCGGAGTCCACGACTACACGATCGAAGCGACCGACTTTAACGGGGTCCGTTCCGAGTACTCCGGCACGTTTAACGTTCTGCCCACAACCGGGCCGACAATCTCTCATGTCGTCGTCGCCGAAGCGCGGATGGGCAGCGACCTCGACGGCATTAAGGAAACCAGCGACAAACTGGTGATTACCTGGTCTGCTACCAGCGACGATGGCAACTCATCGAGAGTGTGGCGGCGGCCGCAGTCGTTGACTGTCGACGGCCAGAACGTCACAGCGATCTACGGCCCCTACGGCGTCAACTACGCCGGCGTATTCGGACCGCTGGCAGCCGGAGTCCACGACTACACGATCAAAGTCACCGACGCCAACGGTATTGCATCCACCCATAGCGGCACTTTCAACGTGATTGCCGCGGCGTCCGTCGCTCCGCGGATCGGCAACGTCGTGGTGGCCGAAACGGCCAACCTCGCCAGGGACGGGCTGCTGAACACCGAAGAGACATTGGTGCTCACCTGGACGTTGACCGACGCGGACGGCATCGCATCAAAATCGCTGGCGGTCGACGGAAACACCGTCGCCACGATCTACGGCCCATACGGCAACGCATACGCCGGACTGTTGGGCCAATTGCCGCAGGGCACGCATGTCTATCAGATTCAGGCGACCGACACGACCGGGCAAACCTCCACGCTTACCGGCACGTTCAGCGTGGCGGCCGCGCTGACGCTCGAGACCTCGACCGCGCCGGCCGGTTCGGCCGCGGTGTTGACCGACGCCGAGTTGGCGTCGATCACAGCGGAAGCGGCGCATCGCCTGGAAGCGGTGCTCGGCAGCCGGGTCTCGACGGCCTTAAGCGGCGTTTCCATCCAAGTCGCCGACCTGCCGGGCAACCTGCTCGGCGCGACAACGGACGGGACGATACTGATCGACCGAGACGCCGCCGGTTACGGTTGGTTCGTCGATCCGACGCCCGGCGACGACGAGGAGTTCATCCTTGACGACCTCGGCTCGCTGGTTGCACGGCAGAACACCGCCGCCGATGGGCGGGCAGACCTGTTGACAACCGTGATGCACGAGTTCGGTCACACACTCGGCTACGATCACGCCGACGAGGGACTGATGGACGACCTGCTCCCCTTGGGAACGCGGCGGACGGACGCCACGGATGAAGTGTTCGCCGGGTACGGGGAGTAGTGCAACGCTCGCATTGGGTCGGAAATGGAGTTTTCAGTTGTCAGTAGTCAGTTGTCAGTTGTCAGTCACTATCCACTATCCACTGACCACTCAGATAATGTTGCTGCCGCCCGCGGCGCCGACGGGAATTTCCTCCCGCTCGGGGGAAAATTCGGGGGCGGCCAGCAATTCCGGTATGAACCTGGCTTGCGACTGCAACAGCGACGTGGCCTCGAATTCCTCGCGGGCCATGTATTGCTCTCTGATTTTCACGAAACGGTTTTCGTTTTCGAGAAAGGCCCGAACGATGTCGGGATCGAAGTGACTGCCCGTATTTTCGAGAATGATGTCGCGGGCCCTCTCGTGGCTGAATGCCTTCTTGTAGACGCGTTTGGTGGTCAGCGCATCGTAGACGTCGGCCAGGCCGACGATCCGGCCGCAGAGCGGGATGTTCTCACCGGCCAGTCCATCGGGATATCCGCTGCCGTCGAACCGCTCGTGATGGCTTTGGGCGATATCCCGCGCCATGCATAAAAACTTGGCCTCGGGATGAACGGCGACCGCGGCGTCCAAGGTCTTGCTCCCAATGGTCGAGTGCTGCTTCATGATCTCGAATTCATCCCGCGTCAGGGCGCAGGGTTTGAGCAGAATCCGATCGGGAATCCCCACCTTGCCGATGTCGTGCAGGGGGCTGGTCATGTAGATCAACTGGACGTAATCGCCGTCCACCTGGTTGCTGTATTTCTCCTGACGGGAAAGATGACCGGCGATAACCCGGCAATACTCGCGGATACGCTCCAGGTGTGCGCCGGTCTCCTGGTCGCGCGACTCGGCGAGCTTCGCCAGGCTGAAGATGGTCAGTTCGCGGCTGTCGAGAGACAGAATCCGTTCGCCCGCGCGAATACGGACGCCGAGTTCTTGAGGCTCAAAGGGCTTGCTGATGAAGTCGTCCGCGCCGGCGTTGAGACCCTCGACAATGTTTTCGGTCCCCTGGCGCACGGTGAGCATGATTATGTAGACGTAGCTGCAAGAATATCGCTGGCGAACATGCCGGCACAACTCGATTCCCGACATTCCCTCCATTTCCCAATCGAGAACCACCAAACGATATGTGCCGCTCCTCATCAGTTCCAAAGCTTCTCGGCCGCTCCTGGCAGAGGTTACTTGATGCCCGAACTGCGCAAGAACGTTCTCCAGGATTTCCGTTACGATGTCATCGTCGTCTACGACTAGGATTTTCATGATTGTTTGCCCGTAAGTGTCGGCCGCGTCCTTACGGTCGTCGGAATTGTTTCCTCACACGATATCGCCCCCCGACAACAAGATAACCGCCTCGTCCAGACATTTCTCCCACTCGTCGCGAAAGTGCTCGATACGCGCGGGAATATCCGTCGCGCGTCCTGCCCGGCTCAAGTCTTCAATCTCGGCCGCGGCCCGTGCAAGGCCCTTGGCGGATACACTTGCCGAGGTTCCCTTGACGCGATGCGCGATGTGTGCGATACGTTCCATATCCCCACACTCCAGAGCCTCGTTCATCTCCGCCAGTTCCTCGGGAAGCCGCTTTTGGAACTTACTCAGCACCCGATGCACAAGGTTGAGGTTCCCCATGCATCGATTGCGCAGCTCATCCAAATTCAACGCTTCGCAAGGAGGCGACTTCGCGGGCTGGCTGCAAGTTGAAACACCACAGCCTGTGTCGATTGTATTGATACTTGACGTCATGCCATTCGGCCAGTGTGGCTGGGTGCTCATTTTTTCGCGGGATGGAGTTCGTTCCCGTTGAACAAACAGATTTCGACGTTCATGTATGGTCTCGATCGCCACAAGCGCGAGGACCGCAACGATCTCACTATTTGCATCCGGTCAAGCAGTTCCATGTGGAGCTTTGTTCAATGTCCGTGCAATGCATACATCGCAATGCACAACAATGTCGGGATGTGGATTTCCGATATGTCAATGCCTGTAGAACTCTAGCTTACAACTAGAGTATTGGTAAATTGTCGGAATAACCGTTCACGGGTTGGGAAAACATCGTCATTCTGAGCGCAGCGAAGAATCTCGCCCGCGCCGCGATCTCACACGAGATTCTTCGCTGCGCTCAGAATGACGGATACCCCGTGAACCGGTTAAATCGCCGGATATTAGCCGTTTCGCCGACGTAAGTCCTTATTTATCAATGGCCACCGCCGATGAAAAAAATCACGACTTGCGAAATTATCTGCTCTTTCTGAAAAAGGGCGCTGGAATGAGCAATACTCCCGAGAAATCCGACAGACAGCCTCAGTAATGCCCTTGTGATCGCCAAATTGGCCCTTATTGAACGGCAAAACGTGACAATCCACGGGGAAATGAAGGTTTTTGTCTCGGATTTATTGTGAAATGACAGAACAATATGTAAAACTCTAGCTTGCGGGTGGGATTTTCTTTTTGTCACCGCTTCACCACACGAGGGCGATTGAATATAATATAGGTAAACCATCCCCCACTTTCTGGTGGGGAAAATTGTATCGCTCTTCTCATGGGCGAAAGGTGTTTTCTTTGGTTTTGTGGGATGCCAAATTATGAAGGCTGCATACATTGAACAAATTGGACCGCCGAAAAACATCGTTTTTGGCGATTTACCCAAGCCGAAACCAGCCGCGGGCCAAGTCCTCGTCAAGATCAAGGCAGTGGCCGTCAACCCGGTCGACACGTACATTCGCGCCGGCATGTATCCGACGGACTTGCCTTTGCCATACATAATTGGTTGCGACCTGGCCGGGGTGGTCGAGGCAGTCGGGCCCGAGGTAACTAAATTCCACAAAGGCGATCGGGTTTGGGGAACCAACCAAGGGGTGTTGGGACGCCAGGGAACCTTCGCCGAATTCGCCGCCGTCGACGAACATTGGCTCTATCCGACGCCCGAGGAAGTCTCCGACCAGGACGCGGCCGCCGTGGCGATGGTGGGGATTACCGCTCACCTGGGGCTGTTCCGCGAGGCAAAATTGAAAATGGGCGATTCCGTGTACATCGGCGGCGGGGCCGGCGGCGTGGGGTCGTGCGCGATCCAGATGGCACACACCATCGGCGCCCGAGTGTTGACCTCCGCCGGGAACAAGGAAAAAGTGAAAATCTGTCGCCAACTCGGGGCGAACGCGGTGCTGAACTACAAGACCGACAACCTAGATGCCGCGCTGGAAAAGTTCGGCGCAATCGACGTGTGGCTCGATACGAAACGCGAACAAAGTCTTGATCGGGCGATCGACCACATGACCGTCAATGGACGAATCGTCGTGATGTCGGGCGGAGAGTCGCGGTCGAAGTTTCCCGTCGGTCGGTTCTACGCGAAGGACTGCAAACTGCTGGGCTACATGCTGTTCAATACCCCGCCGGAGGAGCAACGAAAATCGGCCGCGGAGATCAATCGCTGGATGGCCAAGGGCAAACTCCGGCCGTTGATCGGCCGGGTAATGAATCTCGCCGAGGCCGCCGACGCGCACAAGCTTCAGGAGGAAAACACCCTGGGTAAGTCCAGTGCGTTGTTCGGCAAAATCGTACTTATGCCGTAAGGTTTTTTCATTCCCTTATGCCGCCTAATTTCTTGTTTTTCGATCTTGGCAAAGTCCTGATAAACTTCAGCACCGAGCGGATGTTGGAGCAAATGGGCGCGGTTGCGGGCATTGCGCCCGACCGGGTGCGCAACGTGCTCTTCGGCGGCGGGCTGATGCAGCAACACGAAACCGGCCGGCTCGACAGCCGCGGCCTGTACGAGGCCTTTTGCACCGCCACGGGCACCCGGCCCGACTACGACGCACTGGTCGAGGCCGCCACCGACATCTTCGAGTTGAACCTGCCCATGCTGCCGCTGGTGGCCCGGCTCGGGCAGGCCGGATATCCCATGGGAATCCTGTCGAACACCGGTGAGACCCACTGGAATTATTGCTTCCGCCGCTATCGGATCGTAAGCGATGGATTTGCCGTTCACGCGCTGAGTTTCCGCATCGGAACGGTCAAGCCGGACGTGGCCATCTTCCACGCCGCCGCCGAGTTGGCCGGCCACGAACCCGAGGAGATTCTCTTCGTCGACGACCGGATCGAGCACGTCGCCGGCGCGCAGGCGGCCGGTTTCGACGCCGTACAATTCACCACCGCCGAGGCACTGGCCGGCGAACTGCGGCGGCGCGGCGTCCGGTTCTGAGTAGGGTGGGACAAGCGCAGCGCGGTCCCACCAATAACCGGAACACAAAAGCCACTCTATCGCGTGGTGGGACTGCGCTGCGCTTGTCCCACCCTACGATTTATTCGCCCCATTCAGGGGCATTGTAGCCGGGCGTCGGATCAGTTGCGCCCCAATCGAGAGTATATTGGCCTAATGAAACATATCGACTGAATGATGACCAGGGCCAATCCTGGATGTTTTCGACAAGGCCGTGTTTCTTTGGATTCCAATGAATGTAATCGACGCAGCGGTCCAGGTCGTCTTCGTCGCGTACAGTATGTTCCCAATATCTACGTTGCCACACGCCGCGTTCACCTTGCCGGATTCGAGAACGGGTCAGCGGCCCTTCTGATCCGCCACTTGCAAGATAAGCGAGAGTGAATTCCTCTTTTATACGCTTCCATCGCACAGGATAGGCAACATCGCCTGGCGGCAGGGTCCAAATCGTATGAACGTGGTCGGGCAGAAGCACTATCGCGACAAGTTCGATTGGTCGCTGTTGGCGCACTGCCTCGATTGCTTTCCGTAGAAACTTCCTTGCCGTCGCATCACAAAGAATCGGCCGACGACCGTAGGTAACGGCGGTGAAGAAAAATGTTCCTCCCGGTACATACCAACGCCGATAGTCGGACATGACCACCTCGGCATAAGTAGGGTGGGACAAGCGAAGCGCGGTCCCACCATGATTACTTTTCAGCTTCGGATTGCCTTAAACCACAGTAAGTTCTGTTCCCCGGCCGGGAGAGTAAATGGAGTCAGTTCCTGTTCAATCCCATCTCCCTGCTTTGCAGTTTCGACTTCCACCGCACTTCCATCTGGATGATGTCGTCTGTTGTCAAAGCACTTCCCGCAACTTCAAGGATCGACACCTGGTAGTCGCTCTGCTCCCGACTCTTGAGAGCCACGTTCCCACCGTGGCCCGATTCAACATAGTCCTGCCAACGACTCCAGAATCCATCCTCCCCAGTCGCGGAGCCAACATACTGCTCCTGGGTCTTGGGACACGTCAGGATGTAAACACCTTTTGAAGATCTTAGCGCATCCACCCAACCTTTCGGAAGTGTGTTGAGCTTTGAGAGCGGTTGCATGAAACTCAAGAAGCCGGGGAAGTCGGGCTCCTTGAATTCCCTGCGCAGCTCCATAATCCGCTTTTCTTTCCGGTCAGCGCGTTGAATCCAAGATCGCTTGCCCGGCCCCCAATCAATGAGTAATCTGCCAATAAGTTCGCACAGAGCCGGCTCCAGTCGCAGATCGTACACATCGCAGGTACCCGCCTTGTCCACACCATCCCTGTGAGGCATGGGCGTGTCTACATCCAAAAGTTTTCGATTCTTGATGCCGTAGACGCCTACAAATAATGTCTCGTCGCTTGGTGTGCCCACAAACGAAGCCCAAAACGATGCCGTAAGCCTCGTTCTGTTCTTCACTCTTTGGGTTGATTGATACCAGTCAAATTGCGCAGGATTGTCGCGCCACAATTCGTATGGAGTACGTCCCCTTGCGGCTCGATTGTCCTTGTGACGCAGAAGACGGATATCGGACAAAGGCAAGCCAGCCTCTCGCAGAATCATGTTGAACATGATGGGCATGGAAGTCTCCTGCTGCATAGAAGTCGATGGTGGGACCGCGCTGCGCTTGTCCCACCCTACGTTTAGAACACGTACCGATTGACGACGTTCTCGAACAGTTCTTGTCGGCCGCTGTGGTTGGACGTGATCTCGCCCTTGGCGAGCATGTACTTCTCCAACGACTCGAAGTCGTGCCGGCCGGACTCGATCTCGGCGCCGACGCCCGTGTCCCAGGAACTGTAACGCTCCCGGACCATCTCGTCCAACACGCCGTCGGCGCGGATGGCCGCGGCGATCTTCAGCCCCTTGGCGAAAGCGTCCATGCCGCCGATATGGGCGTGGAACAGATCGACCGGCTCGAAACTCTCGCGCCGCACCTTGGCGTCGAAGTTCAGCCCGCCGGTGGTAAAGCCGCCGTACTTCAGGATCATCAGCATGATCTTCGTCGTCAGATACACGTCGGTGGGAAACTGGTCGGTGTCCCAGCCCAGCAGCAGGTCGCCGGTGTTGGCGTCGACCGAACCGAGGAAACCCTGCGAGCCGGCGTAGTCCAATTCGTGCTCGACCGCGTGGCCGGCCAACGTGGCATGGTTCGTCTCGATGTTCATCTTGACGTGGTCCGCCAGGCCGTGGGCACGCAGGAAGTTGATGCAGGCGGCCGAGTCGAAGTCGTACTGGTGTTTGGTCGGTTCCATGGGCTTTGGCTCGAAGTAGAACTGGCCGGTGAAGCCGATTTTCTTGGCATAATCGACGGCCATGTGCATAAAGGCGGCCAAATGCTCGATCTCGCGCCGCATGTCGGTGTTCCAGATGCACTGATACCCTTCGCGTCCGCCCCAGAACGTGTAGCCTTGTCCGCCGAGTTCATTGGTCACTTCCAACATCTTCTTCACCTGGGCGGCGGCGTAGGCGAATGAGTCGGCGTTGCAACTGGTGGCCGCGCCGTGCGTGTAGCGGGGATTGCTGAACAGGTTGGCCGTGCCCCAGAGGAGTTTTATGCCCGTGCGATCTTGTTCCTCTTTCAGCACCTTGGCCACGGCGTCGAGGTTTTTGTTGCTCTCGGCCAGCGTGGCCCCCTCGGGCGCCACGTCGCGGTCGTGGAAGCAGTAGAACGGGGCACCGAGCTTCTCGATGAACTCGAAGGCCACTCGGGCGCGGCTGATGGCGTTCTCGACCGAATCGGTCTTGGCCTCCCACGGACGGAGCATTGTCCCCGGTCCAAAGGGATCGGCCCCCGTGCCGCGCATCGTATGCCAGTAGGCCACGCTGAAGCGGAAGTGGTCCTTCATCGACTTGCCTTCGACCAACTCGTTTTCGTCGTAATGGCGGAAGGCCAGCGGGTTTTTCGATTCGGGGCCTTCGTAGCGGATTTTAGCGATATCTGGGAACGCGGACACGGCTGGTCTCCTTGATAGTGGTTAGCGGGAAAGTAGGGTGGGACAAGCATAGCGCAGTCCCACCAATTTTTCTTTCAATTTTTCGAGTACTGGTGGGACCGCGCTGCGCTTGTCCCACCCTACACTTGCACACCCCTTATAATGGTCGTTGCCAATTCTTTCGCCGCCCGTGCGGGATCGTCGGCCGACGTGATTGCACTGCCCACGGCGACCCGCGCGGCGCCGGCCGCCAACACCTTGGCGATATTCGATCGGTTTATGCCCCCGATGGCGAAGGCGGGCAGACGAATCTCCGCCGCCACGGCCCGCAGCAACTCGACGCCCGGATAACGCTCGAACCGCTTCGTGTCCGATGGAAACACCGGTCCGACGCCGATGTAGTCGGCTCCGTCGAGCACTGCCTGCCGGGCCTGTTCGATCGAGTGGGTCGACGCGCCGACCAGCGCGTCCGGGCCGACGATCCGCCGGGCGTCCTTCACCGAGACCTCTTCCTGGCCGACGTGGACCCCGTCGGCGCCGGCCAACGCCGCCAGATCGGGCCGATCGTTGACGATCGCCAACGTCCCCGAGCCGCGAGTCGCGGCCACCAGCAGCCGACCACGCGCGAGCAACTCCCGGTCGTCGAGCCGCTTGTCGCGGAGTTGAAGGATGTCCGCGCCGGCCTCGATCAACGACCTGACGAGCCGCTCGAACTCCTCGGGCGACCGCTGCCCGTCGAGCAAAACGTAGAGCCGGGCCGCAGCCAACCGTTCGATCGAGCGGCCGGTGATTCCCACGGCTCGTTCGAGCGTGTAGGCGCGATAGCGGAGTTGTTTGGCCGCCGCCGCCAGGCCGGCGTCGAGCAGCTTGCCGAACTCTTCCAGGCTGCGCAACGCCTCCTGCAAGCGGGCAAAATTGGCCCGCAGAACGTCCAGCGGATTATCGCGGCGGCCTTCCGTCGGAACATCCAACGTCGTGCCCACGTCGGCCTGCGTCTCTCGCGCGGCAAGGCGGCGGTCCATCGAAGCCGCGGCCAGGCAGTCGGCCAGATCGTGACGCATTTGCTTGCACAGTTGGGTCAGATGCCGGTCGTCGAGGATCAGTCTGGCGTAGTCCTCGATCACCCTTAGCCCCTCGCGGGCACGGTTGGCCGCGGCGTCGATGACGCGCAGCGTGTCGATCATCGACGTTTGGGCCTGCTGAGAAAGGGTGCCACTGCTGGCTTGTCCAGCAGTGATTTCCGGGAGTGACCCCCATGCACTGCTGGACAAGCCAGCAGTGGCACCCTTAAACTCATCCGACGCATCGAGTGCTTGGCAAGACTCATCTTCCGCCGGAAAACCGTGCAGAACTCGGATTTCCGCCGCCAGCGAGTCGGGGTCGATTCCCTGCCGACGGAGCCAGACCGCGACATCGTGATCGGCCGCCGTCAGCCCTAAAAGGATATGTTCGGTGGTCAATTCGAGCGGTTGAGGGAGACATGCCAGCCGCTCGAAGGCCAACTGGAACGAACAGACGAGGTCGGAGGAAAACAGCTTTCGGCGAACGCAGCCCTCTTCCGAGGGGCCATTATGCACCAGTGCAGTCCATTGTTTGCGGACAACCGAAATATCCACGCCCACCCTTGCCAGCATTGCAGCCGCGCGACACTCCGGCTCGGACAACAGCCCCAACAGTAACGATTCCGCCTCCAATTCGCCGCAGGCCGAACCAAATGACCAACCGGAAGCATTGTCCAACGCGCGCTCGGCGGCCGGGGTAAAAATGAATCGCATGTTGCCTAGTGTCGCAAATCGGCAACATTCCGGCAACCCTCGCTCCCCCTAACCCCAATGGAATCTTATGTTGCCTTGATTAGACCGATTTTGGAAGTTACAATTCTCTGACAGTAGTATGGGGCGGGTAGAGACGGAGCGAACCGACCGGTTCGAGTGTGCGTAGCGCATTATGGGCAGTCGTTTTGTGTCGAAATACCTCTATGGTTAGTAAGCCCGCGGGTTGCAACCCGTGGGCTTGGGATATTTTTTCTGGCGGAGAAGATTAATGTACGAGCGATTTACCGACCGTGCCCGAAAAGTAATGCAACTGGCCAATCAGGAGGCCCAGCGATTCAACCATGAATACATCGGCACCGAGCATATCCTGCTGGGTTTGATAAAAGAAGGGAGCGGAGTGGCCGCCAATGTATTGAAGAACCTCGACGTCGATCTGCGCAAGATACGGCTCGAGGTCGAGAAGCTCGTGCAAAGCGGGCCGGACATGGTCACGATGGGTAAGCTGCCCCAGACGCCGCGGGCGAAGAAGGTCATCGAATACTCGATGGAAGAGGCCCGCAACCTGAACCACAACTACGTAGGCACCGAACACATTCTCCTCGGCCTGCTCCGCGAGCAGGAAGGGGTGGCCGCCCAGGTGTTGATGAACCTCGGCTTGAAACTCGAGGACGTCCGCGAGGAGGTGCTGAACCTGCTGGGCCACGGCATGGAAGGCCCCGAAGGCGCCGAGCGATCCGGCGGAATGTCCGGCGCACACGGCGGCGAAAGTCGTCGCGCAGGCAAGTCGAAGACCCCGGCACTGGACAGTTTCGGCCGCGATCTGACCGAACTGGCCCGCCAAGGGAAGCTCGACCCGGTGATCGGACGCGAGAACGAGATCGAGCGGACCATGCAGATACTCGGCCGGCGGACGAAGAACAATCCCGTCCTGCTCGGCGAGGCGGGCGTGGGTAAGACGGCCATCGTCGAGGGTTTCGCCCAGCGGGTGGTCGAGGGCAACGTGCCCGAACTGCTGCTCGAACGTCGCATCGTCGTGCTCGATCTGGCGATGATGGTTGCCGGCACGAAATACCGCGGCCAGTTCGAGGAACGGATCAAGGCCGTGATGAACGAGGTCCGTCGCGCTAAGAACACGATCCTCTTTATCGACGAGTTGCACACCCTGGTCGGGGCCGGCGGCGCGGAGGGGGCCATCGACGCCAGCAACGTGCTGAAGCCCGCCCTCTCGCGCGGCGAAATACAGTGCATCGGCGCCACCACCCTGGACGAGTATCGCAAGTACATCGAAAAAGACAGCGCTTTGGACCGCCGCTTTCAAGTGGTGATAATCGAACCTTCGACTAAAACCGAAGCGGTCGAAATTCTCAAGGGGCTCCGCGACCGCTACGAGCAGCACCACCACGTACGGTTTACCGACGACGCCATCTCCGCCGCCGTGGATCTGTCGAGCCGCTACATCACCGGCCGCTGTCTGCCCGACAAGGCCATCGACGTAATCGACGAGGCCGGGGCGAGGATACATCTGAAGTCCATGACCCGACCTCCGAACCTGAAAGAGATCGACGAGGAAGTCGAGAAACTGAACAAGGACAAGGAAGAGGCGGTGGCCAACCAGGACTTCGAGAAAGCCGCCGCGCTCCGCGACCGGGCCGACAAGCTCAAGAAAAAGAAGCAACATATTACGCACAAGTGGCGGGAGAAATCCCGCGAGACCGACGGCCTGGTCGACGAAGAGGTCATCGCCGAGGTGGTCTCGAAGATCACCGGAGTGCCGCTCACCCGGATGACCACCGAGGACTCGAAACGCCTGATGAAGATGGAAGATGAATTGCACAAACGCGTGGTCAGCCAGGACGAGGCGATCCACTCGATCAGCAAGGCGGTCCGCCGCAGCCGCAGCGGATTGAAGGACCCCAAGCGGCCGACCGGTTGCTTCATCTTCGCCGGGCCGACCGGCGTGGGCAAGACCCTGCTGGCAAAGGCCCTGGCCGAGTTCATGTTCGGCAACGAGGACGCGCTGGTCCAGATCGACATGAGCGAGTACATGGAGAAGCACAACGTCAGCCGGCTGGTCGGCGCCCCGCCGGGATACGTGGGCTATGAGGAAGGCGGTCAATTGACCGAGAAGATACGCCGCCGTCCGTACGCGGTGGTCCTTCTGGACGAAATAGAGAAGGCCCACCCCGACGTGTTCAACATGCTCTTGCAGTTGATGGAAGAGGGCCGCTTGACCGACAACTTCGGACGGAACGTCGATTTCCGCAACTCGATTCTCATCATGACCACCAACGCCGGCGCCGAGGCGATCAAGAACGAGTCGGCCTTCGGCTTCCAGAAGCCCGACGAAGACGCCTCTTACGAAAACATGAAGAGCCGGGTGCAGGAGCAGATCGAAAAGGTCTTCCGCCCCGAGTTTCTCAACCGCGTCGACGACACCATCGTCTTCCGCCACCTTACGCAAAGCAACCTGGGCGAGGTGATCGAAATGGAGTTGCTGAAGGTCCGCGAGAGGCTCGGCGAGCAAGGTCTGAAGCTGATGCTCACGTCCGAGGCCAAGCAATATCTCATCCGCAAGGGGAGCAACCTCGATTTCGGCGCCCGGCCGTTGCGTCGGGCAATCGAAAACTTCGTCGAGGACCCGCTCTCCGAGGAACTCCTCAAGGGCGAGTTCAAAGGCATGGACACGATCACCATCGATGTCAAGGAAGTCGGCGACAAGAAACAGCTCCACTTCCAAAGTTCGGTAAGCGAACCAGAGGCCGAACCTCAGCCCGTCGGCGCGGGCGCCGAAGGCTCGGGCGAAAGCGACGCCACGGCGTAAAGCGCGCATGACGCCGCGGCCGGGATTCCACGGCAATAATTTGGTTCATGGCGAGTAATCAAATCAAGCGGCGGGACGGGATGAAAAACCGATGTAATCTATCCGCGAATACACGCCGGAGAGAATCCTGCGCACAGCGGCGTGCAACAAAGCGGGCGGTGACGAGATTTCAACAAATCAAAGTCCTCGCAGCCTGCATCGCACAAGAAGTTTCACCGCGTAGAATCTTGCTATTCGGTTCTCACGCCAAAGGACAAGCGGGTCCGGACAGCGACGTCGATTTGTTGGTAATCACGGATCGTCCCATGGGAAGCGATGCGTCGCTGAATATTCGCCGCAAAATCGATTACTCGTTCCCCCTGGACCTCATCGTATGCGACGCTCGCCGGCTTGCGCGGCGAGTCGAAGCCGGCGATTTCTTTCTCCAAGACGCCGTGCGGTTCGGCAAGGTGCTCTATGAAAAGCCTGACCGCTGAGTGGGTGGCAAAAGCGGAGGAAGACTACTCGGTCGCCACCGGGTTGCTCCGCCGTCGCAAGCTGCCGGCCGATTCCATCTGCTTTCATTCCCAGCAGGCGGCGGAAAAGTTCTTAAAGGCAGTCTTGCAGAAACGCGGCGTCCGTTTTGGAAAAACCCACGACCTTGAAGGATTGCTGCGGCTCTGCACGACGTCCTTTCCACAGTTGACGCTCCTCGTCGGAGATGCCCAGCTATTGAACGACTATGCCGTTGGATACCGATACCCTGGCATCGACGCAACGAAGAAACAAGCGAGGCTCGCCGCGAAGGCCGCCGGGCGAGTGCGGCGGGCCGTGCTACCCCTGCTGAAATAACCCATGCGAATCCTTGTCGTTGACGACGAAAAGATCAAACGGGTCACCCTGGCCGACGATCTCGCCGCGCAGGGACACGAGGTGGTAGCCGCCGCCGACGGCCGGGAAGCGGTCGAAAAACTCGACGCCGGACGATTCGACGTGGTGGTGACCGACCTGAAAATGCCCCGGCTCGACGGCATCGAACTGCTCAAACGGATCAAGCAAGGTCCGCTGGCCGACACGGAAGTCATCATGATGACCGCCTACGGCAGCATTCCCGTGGCCGTCGAGGCGGTCAAGCTCGGCGCGATAGACTTCCTCACCAAGCCCTTCCGCAACGAGGACGTGCTGCCGCTGTTGGCCCGGATCGAGCGCGGGCGGCAAGCCGCGGCCGAATCGACGCCGGCTAGACAACCGTTTTCCGCCGAAGACGTGGAAACGACCATCGTCGGCCGCTCGGCCGTGATGGAACGGGTCAAAAAGATGGTCGGAATCGCCGCCAAAACCGACGCCAACGTGCTCCTCTACGGCGAGACGGGCGTGGGCAAGGATCTCCTGGCGACGATCATCCACCGCAACTCGCACCGACACGGGTTCCCCTTCGTCAAAGTCGGCTGCACACTGTTCCCACCGCAGCTCATCGAAAGCGAACTCTACGGACACGAGAAAGGCTCCTTCACCGGCGCCGACCAGCAGCGAAAGGGCCGCTTCGATCTGGCCGAAGGCGGAACGCTCTATCTCGACGACGTCGACGACATCCCATTCGCCCAGCAACCGAAGCTGTTGCGGGCGATCGAGGAAAAGGTCTTCGAGCGCGTCGGCGGCGGCGCGCCCATCAAGGCCGACGTTCGGATCATCGCCTCGACCAAGCGGAATCTACTGAGAAAAATCGGCGAGGGCACGTTCCGCAAGGACCTCTACTACCGGCTCGACGTGCTGCGGATCAACATCCCGCCGCTCAGGGACCGATTGGACGACCTGCCGC
This sequence comes from Planctomycetota bacterium, assembly GCA_030612765.1. Lineage (GTDB taxonomy): Bacteria > Planctomycetota > Planctomycetia > Pirellulales > Thermoguttaceae > JAHIKV01. The sequence goes on along the minus strand of JAUWNG010000001.1, from coordinate 45,105 downwards.
TGCTGACCGAGCACCTGCTGAAACGCATTGCCGGCCAGTCTCGGAGTGCCACTGCTGGCTTGTCCAGCAGTGCCACCGGCCATCCACTGCCGGACAAGCCGGCAGTGCCACCCGGGCGCCCCTGCCGGATCGAGCCGGAGTCGGTCGTTCTGCTCTCGCGACACGATTGGCCGGGCAACGTCCGCGAGCTGTACCACACGCTCGAAAGGGCACTGCTGATCGGCGGCGGAAACATCACGCCCGACGTGTTGGCCGGCGAGATCGGCGGCCCCGAGCAGAATGATAGGTTGCCCGCCGGCGGTTTTCAGGCGGTGATCGACCACGCCGAGAAGCAACTTCTTCAAGACGCGCTGCGCAACTCGGGCGGCAACAAGACGGCCGCCGCCGCCGCGCTGGGTATGAAACCCTCGACCTTCCGCGACAAGCTGGCCAAACACGGGCTACCGTAGGCCGGGTTGCAACCCCGGCATTTTTACTCGTGAATGAAATTATGCAACATTGGTATAGCGACGGATTGAGGTTTTCCTGCACGGGTTGCGGCGGCTGCTGCACCGGAGAGCCGGGCTACGTTTGGGTCAATCGGGCCGAAGTCAAGGCCCTGGCCGACGCTCTCGGTCTGCGGGGCGAGGAGTTCGAGCGGCAATGCGTCCGAACGGTGGGGATACGCAAGAGCCTCATCGAGCGGGCCAACGGCGATTGCGTTCTGTTCGACGCCAAGACCCGCAAGTGCCGGTGCTACGACGCTCGGCCCCGGCAGTGCCGCATGTGGCCCTTTTGGGCGTCGAATCTCGCCTCGCCGGCAGCTTGGAAAGAAACGGCCGAGCATTGCCCCGGATGCGACCGCGGACGGCTGGTCTCGTATCAGGCCATCCGCGAACTGTAATCGCCGGCGGTAACCGTTCACAGGGGACTGTCCCAATTTACGCGGCGCGAGCGACGTTGCTAGGCAAATTGACTTGACCGCCGCGAAAATGGGACTGTCCCCCTGGCGCCGCGGGAAGGGGACAGGTCCATGTTTTCGGCCAACGGTTCGTCGGCAAAACGCGTTTTTTCGCCGAAAAATGGACCAGTCCCCGGCTGTCCCGTAAACTATTACTTGCCGGCGAAAGGGAAGGACGGCGGTTGCCCGTTGGGGTGGGTGGTAGGTGAACTGCCATCCCTGAATTCACGAATGGGACGGGAGTACAACTCCCGTCCCAACGTGTGGTAAATCAGATTCGCCGGGTTTTACTTTCCTTCCGCTTTGTGTTTCTGCCAGCGCATATACTTCGCTTTCAGAACTTCCTTCTGCTCGGGCGTCAGAATCTCCCTGCTTTTCTCGCGCATTTCTTTCCGCAACGCTTGCATTTCCTTTCGTAGCTCCGCGAACATGGCCTTTTGCTCGTCGGTGAGTTTGACCGCATCCTGAACGGCGTCTCGGATCTCCTTGCCCTTCTTGCCGACTTCAATGGCGATCTTTCGAGCCTCGGCGCGGGCCTTTTTCTGCGCCTCGGTCATGATGTTCCCTAATTTTTCGCCAACTGCCTTCAGCTTCGGCATGTACCCCTTCCTCAGTTCCTTGAGATTCGCCTTCTGTTCTTCGCTGAGGTCCAATCCCTCGAACATACGCATCCCGCCGATCATCAGGCGGTCGGGGCGCTGGCCCTTCTTTTTCAGAATTTCCTTCTGCTCGGGCGTCAGAATCTCCCTGCTTTTCTCGCGCATTTCTTTCCGCAACGCTTGCATTTCCTTTCGTAGCTCCGCGAACTTGGCCTTTTGCTCGTCGGTGAGCTTGACCGCATCCTGAACGGCGTCTCTGAATTCCTTGCCCTTCTTGCCGGCTTCAATGGCGGCCTTTTGGGCCTCGGCGCGGGCCGCTCTTTGCTCCTCGGTCAGGATGTCCCTCATTTTCTCGCCAACTGCCTTCAGCTTCGGCATGTGCTCCTTCCACAGTTCCTTGAAATTCGCCTTCTGTTCCTCGCTGAGGTCCAATCCCTCGAACATGTGCATCCCGCCCATCATTGATCGGCCGAAGCGTTTGCCCTCTTTTTTCTCCTCGGCCGAAAGGTTGCCGACGATAGCCAACGACACGGCCAACGCCAATACTGCACTTAGAACTTTCATCTCGCGTCTCCTTTGCTCCGAACCTTCAAGTTGAGGCGGCTGCCTGTCCTCGGCGGACAGTCCAACAGCGACTCATGCTTACAGCGGCTATGGCAGCCCTGTTTGGGTGGCACACCTGCAAATTCTTGTGCAACAAGGCACTGCAACCACTCTACAATGTTATAAACACCGTCGGGAGCAGATAGTTTCGGCGATATTTCCTGGTTCCCGTGCAGAGCGTGGAAACCAGGGGAAGCTCATGGCCGCATGGCCCGTTCGATCAGTTCGCGGTCGAAATAGTTGATCGACATACCGGCGTCGACGACGATCCGCTGGGCATTGATGCCGGCCGATCGGGGGCTGAGCAGGAACGCCGCCGCGCCCGCGACCTCCTCGGTCCGCACCGCCTGACGGCGCGGGATCACCTGTTCGGCGTAGAGGTACGAGTCCACGTAGCCGGGTATGCCCGCCGAAGCGGAGGTCTTCAACAGAGCCGGCGCCACCGCGTTGAAGCGGATACGCGAGAAGCGGCTGAACGATTTGGCCAGAAACGCCAACGACGAGTCCAACGCGGCCTTGATCGGGGCCATGTATCCGTAGCTCTCGCTGGCCATCCGAGTAGTGGAGATCGAGATCGTCACCACTGAGGCGTCCGGATCGAACAGATCCTTCAGCGCGTTGGACAAGGCCGTCAGCGAGTAGCAGGAAACGTCCATAGTCTGCAAAAAAGCCTTCTTCGGGGTCTCGTGGAACGGTTTCACTCCGTCGGAATAATCGGCGAAGGCGATCGAGTGGACCATTCCGTGAAACCGCCCGCCGCGCAGGGCAAGCTCGTCGCGGAGCCGGGCGATCTGCTCCTCATGTTCCACGTCGCAGACGAAAATCTCCGCATCGCCGAGCAGTTCGGCCGCGACGCCGCGGAGTTGTTCGTTCTGGACGACGTAGACGCAATGCGCGCCCGCCTCGGACAGCACTCGGCCGATGTGCCACGCGACGCTCTTGCGGTTGGCCAGCCCGAAGATCAGGATCGTTTTGTCGGTGAGTTGGAGGAAATCCATGGGTAGTGGGTAGTGGGTAGTGGGTAGTGGGTAGTGGGTAGTGGGTAGTGGATAGTGGGTAGATAACGGTATCACTCGGGTGTCCGCGACAGCCGAGCTATCGTGGCTACCCACCCTCTGGCCACTATCCACTATCCACTACCCACTATCCACTATTTCCCCGCCGCCGTGCAGGCGAACTCGAACCGCACCGCCGCCTGGCCGTCCACCGACACTTTGGCGTTGAGAAAAAAGGCGTCAGCCAGCCGCTCGGTCAGTTCCACTTCCATGACGATTTTTTCGCCTGGCCGGACCATACGCTTGAAGCGGACGTTGTTGATTCGTGTAGCCACGGGCACCTTGTTTTCGTCGGCCGAAATACTAAAATGCCTCGCCAGCAGGATTGCCCCGCACTGCATCGCCGCCTCGCAAAGCAGCACGCCCGGCACCAGCGGGTAGCCGGGATAATGTCCCGCGAAGAACCACTCCCGGCCGTCGAACGTCTTGACGCCGACGATCCGCCGGTCGGAGCGTTCGATCACCTCGTCGACCATCAGGAAGGGGTCGCGGTGTGGAATGGCGTCGAGTATTTCTTGTTTGGTCATGCGATGCGAATATGGAACGAAAAACGAAAACCCGGCGTGGGCGCCGGGGCTAAACAGCTTGCTCTTTCATTAAGAAGGCGTCCACGTTGTTGGCCACGATCACGCCGTAGTTGACCGCGCCCAGCCAGCCGGACATGATAATGCCCACGCTTCCGGTATGATATAGTCCGGCGACGTGTTCGGGCAAGGCCCGGCTTACGGCCAGACCCTCGAATTTCGTACCGAAGCTGGCCCCGGCGAGGTGTTTCGTGTATCGCTCGAACGTCAGCGGCGTGGCGGCCTCGACGTAGTCCAGCCGATCGCGGACGTCTGGCAGGTACTTCTCGATGGCCGTCAGCGCGTTTTCGATCAGGTCTCGCTTGCCGGCCGGATAGTCTTCCTTCGACAGCCCGGCCCAGTCGCCGTAATTGGCGTTGCTGCTGGCCACGATCACACAACGCCCCAGGCTCGGCCGCGTGTCGGGGTAGTAGAATGAATAAGTGCGGCTGGTGATGTCGCGGCTCAACAGCGATTCGGTCCGAAACGTCGGAGCGGTCGAGCTGAACAGCAGGTCGCCGCATTGGCCGCGCTCGATGGGCATGTCGGGCTTCAGGGCCATGTAGACCTGAGTGCTGGAGTTGTTCAGGCGGACCGCGCGGGCCTGCTCCAGAAAATCCGCGTCCCAGTGTTCGGGACCGACGAGGTTGAAGATCGTACCCAGCAGATTGGCGTTGGAGACGATTGCCCTGGTGTTGATTCGCCGGCCGGCGATTGTAACGCCCTCGACCTGTTTCTGTTTATCGACGTGGATATTATCGACCGGGCATCGCAGCCGCAGGTCCACGCCGTTTTTTTTCAGTTCCCGCCCCATCAGCCGGATCAGATGTTCGGTGCCGTCGCGGAAGGTGTAGACCCCCTTCGACATGAAGTTCGAGAACACGATTCCATAGCTCAGCGCCGGGTCTTCCAGGGTCGAGCCGTTGGCGTAAGTGATCGGTTCCATCAGCAACCGGACCACGTCCTCGCGGCCGGGAAAGAACCGCTCGAAAAGCCGGCCGACCGTAAGGGTCTGGTCGTCGTAGAAGTTCATGTTCCGCGCCGCGTCGAAAAACTCTTCGACCTTTTCCGGCGGGACTTGGAACCGCTCGATCAACAGCCGGGTAAAATCGTCGCGGTCGAAGGTGGTCGAGAGCGAAAACATCGGGTTGTCGAAACGGATGTCCTTCAACTGGACGATCGAGTCGGCGATTTCGGCGCTCCAGTAGCGGCGGCAACTCTTTATCATGCCCACCGGAAAGCCGTGCAGCGAGACGTCGAATATCCGCTCGCCGCGTCGGAACCAGGTGGCCAGACCGCCCAGCTTGAAGTGTTGCTCGGCCAGGAGTACGCGGTGTCCGGCGCGGGCGAGGATGTTGGCGGCGGTCATGCCGCCCAGTCCGCCGCCGATCACGACGACGTCGTATTGGTCTCGAACGTCTTGCAACGGATCGCGGGACATTATGGATTGAGGCTAGGGGTCGGCGCGCCAAGCCGGATATATTACTACACAACCGTACCGAATGGCAAGACGATGGCCGGAAAATCCATGTGTTTAGCGGCCGCCGGCACGGCGGCCCGTGTTCTGCCGCAAGCCGCCGTGCCGGCGGCTGCTAAACGCTTTGCAAATCACCCCCCGCCCAACATCGGGAACATCTGGCGGATCATGGTGATCGCGGCCGGACCGACCAGCACCACGAATATGCCCGGAAAGATGAACAACACCAGCGGGAAGATCAGCTTTACGGCGGTTTTCGCCGCCTTCTCTTCGGCGAGCTGACTCCTCCGGACACGCATCGAGTCGCTTTGGGTGCGGAGCGCCTGGGCAATGCTGCTGCCGAACCGGTCGGCCTGGATCAGCACCGCCGAGAGGGAGCGGAGGTCCGAGACGCCGGTCCTCACCCCCAACTCGTGGAGCACTTCCGCGCGTTGGCGGCCCATCTGCAACTGGAAATTGCTGATCGAGAACTCATCGGCCAAGACGCGATAGGACTTCTTCATTTCGAGGGCCACTTTTCGCATTGCCTGGTCGAGCCCCAAACCGGCCTCAACGCAAACCACCATCAGGTCCAGCGCGTCGGGTAGTGCCAGGAAGATCGCCTGCTTTCGGCGGCTGCCGAGGTATTTGACGACCAGATCGGGCAGGTAGAAGAGCAATCCCGCCAGGCCGGCGGACCAGATCAACGAGCTTTGGTTGATTCCTCGGAGGGAGGTTATGGTCCCGCCTCCGAGCAGCAGGCCGGCCACGAGTCCGGCGAATTTAAATCCTAGGAAGATGCTTCCGGCCGATTCGCTTCGGAACCCGGCGACGGCGAGTTTGGTCCTTAGTTTTCCGAGTTCCAACTCGTTTTTCGGCTGCAAAGGCTTTGCCAGGGAAGGCGAGGCCCGCTCCAACATTTTTGTGAAGGTGTCGGTCTGTTTCAGCACGCTTTCCGCAGCCGCCTTGCGGCGTTTGCCGGGATTTTTCAATTCATCCAGGCGTTCGACGGCACGAGTTTTTCCCGCGGCCATGAAGTCCAGCCCCCACCACGCCAGCGCGGCGAAGGCGATGAACAACGCCAACGGCACCAAACTCTCTAAATTGATCAGACTCTCTGCGGAGATCATGGTTTTTGTTCCGGCGTGGCCGCAGCCGCGTTTTTATACCTTGATGTTGATGATCTTGCGTATAACCAGCGCTCCGGCGACCTGCATGAGGGCCCCCACGGCCAACATTTTCGTACCCAACGGATCGGTGAACAGCACCATTATGTAGTCGGGGTTCAGTTGATACACGGCGATCAACAGCACGAAGGGGAGCGCCAGCAGGACTACGCCCGAGAGGCGTCCTTCGCCCGTCAACGCCTGGATCTGTCCCCAAATACGGAAGCGGTCTCGGATCAGGGACCCGATTTTGTCGAGGATTTCGGCCAGATCGCCGCCGGTTTGCCGCTGGAGGATCAACGCCGTGACGAAGAACTTCAGGTCGAGGTTGGGGATCCGTTCGGTCATGTCGCGGAGGGTTTCGTCAATCGGGATGCCGAGGTTTTGTTCCTCGAACACGCGGCCGAACTCCTTGCTTATCGGCAACGGCATTTCCGTGGAGACCATGTTGAAGCCGAATCCCAGGCTTTGTCCGGCGCGGAGCGTGCGGGAGATCATTTCCAAGGCGTCGGGTAATTGCGAGGCGAAGGCCTTCAGCCGCCGCTTACGGCGCCAGAGCAGCCAGGTCAGCGGCAGCAGCCCCATCAGCACCCCGACCAACGGCAGCAGGGCGACGTGGACGTGGACCACCACGCCGAGGCTGATTCCCAGCAGCGCGGTCACCGCCGAAATCACCAACAGTTTTACTATCGTCAGGTTTGTGTCGGCCTGCTCGAACAAGAGGCCGACGTTGCCGAATTGCTCCATGAACGTTTCGACTATGCCCGGCCTGTCGTCCAGCGGTTGCGTGAGGATGCTGGCCCCATTCGCCAATCCGTTCTTGGCGGCGGCGGGGGTGTTGGCGCCGGTCAGCAGGTCGAGGCGGTCCTCGATCTTCTGGATCGGCTTTTCGCGCCACAACAGCGCCGCGCCGCCTACGATCGCGGCGACTCCGATGAACGCCAAGGCGGCGATTAGGACGGGATTCACTGGTTCAGTCCTCCATCATGACTCGTTCGCGGAAGGCGCTCGACGGCAGACGCACGCCCGCCGATTCCAACCGGGACATGAACATCGGACGGATTCCGGTGGCGACGAACTTGCCGTAGGCCCGGCCGTTTTCGTCGACGCCCTCCTTGTCAAAACGGTAGATGTCCTGCAAGATGATGGTGTCCTGCTCCATGCCCACGATCTCGGTGATGCAGGTGACCTTTCGTGAGCCGCCTTGCAGCCGGCTGACCTGGACCACGAGGTCTATGGCGCTTGAGATTTGCGAGCGCATGGCCTTCAGCGGCAACTCGAATCCGGCCATCATGATCATGGTTTCCAACCGGCTGAGCGCGTCGCGGGGGGTGTTTGCGTGCAGAGTGGTCATCGAGCCTTCGTGCCCGGTGTTCATTGCCTGGAGCATGTCCAGGGCCTCGGCCCCGCGGCACTCGCCGATGACGATTCGCTCGGGCCGCATGCGCAAGGCGTTTCGCACCAGGTCGGTGGCGTTCACCTCTCCCTTGCCCTCGATGTTCGGCGGCCGGGTCTCGAGCCGCACCACGTGGTCCTGCTGCAATTGCAACTCCGCGGCGTCTTCGATGGTGACGATGCGGTCGGTGTTGGAGATAAAACTCGACAGCGTGTTCAACAGCGTGGTCTTGCCGGAGCCGGTGCCGCCGGAGATGAGTATGTTCAGCCGGGCCTTGATCGCCCCTTCCATGAGCATCACCATCTCGGGCGTGAAGGCCTTGAAATTGAGCAGGTCCTCCAGTTTCAGCGGATTGGCCCCGAAGCGTCGAATGGAGACGCAAGCCCCGTCGAGCGCCAACGGCGGAATGATCGCGTTGAAGCGGGAACCGTCCATCATCCGGGCGTCGACCATCGGGCAGGTCTCGTCCACCCGCCGGCCGACCTTCGAGATGATGCGGTCGATGATCTGCATCAGGTGTTTGTTGTCGCGGAAAACGACGTTGGTCTTCTCGATCTTGCCGCGCCGCTCGCAGTAAACGTTCTTCGGACCGTTGATGAGGATGTCGCTGATCGTGGGGTCTTTCAACAACATCTCCAGAGGGCCGAGGCCGAAGGTCTCGTCGAGCACCTCGCCGACCAACCGGTCGCGCTCGCCGCGGTTCAGCAGCGTGTCTTCGGTGTCGCAGAGGTGTTCGACGACCAGACGGATTTCGCGGCGCAGAGTGTCGCCGTCCAACTCGCCGATCCGCGACAAATCCAACTTGTCGACCAGCTTGCCGTGGATGCGCTGCTTGAGTTCCTCCAGGTTGTTCTCTTTTCGGTCGGTGTGGCGTAGAGTCGTCGTCAATTTAGCCATTGCTGGATACCTATTGGTGCAAAGTGTCCCCAAAAAGATAGCTTACGGCTACAAGGCGATTGAGCACGTCTACAAATTGAAACGAGCTTATTTAGCCCTGGGTGAATACACCCGGGGCACAATGTGCTGCATGAACCCGCTTGTCCCCGCCGTGTATTCACGGCGGGCTAAATAGAGGGAATTATCCAACCGCGGGGAAGAAAACAAGATATGCCGGTCGTTCCGGTCGTAGCGGCAGCCGGCCGCTCAATCGGTTTCCGTTCCAGCAGCGGAAAGAAGCTCGTCCGGGGACGCCTTGCTCGGATCGGGTAGGCGGAAGTAGACGACCTTGCCGCGTGGGTCGGGGAACTCGGTCAGCCTCAGCGACAGGTTGCCGGAAAAATCAGTGGCATATCCTTTGTTGCTGGCCCTGACGGAGCAAGCAACGCCGCCCGGCCGAATATGATCGTCGCCGGGCTGAAGCTTCAACGAATCGGGGTCGATCACGATTATCCCGAGGTCGGCCGCGTCTCGGTCGCGGAGCGATTCGTTGCCTTCGGGGTTGAAGCAAAAGACCACGGGGCCGCGCATCACGGCGGCGCGGCCCGCCTGACGCTTCCGCCCGAACACCAACCGCCAGGGCATCGGCATCTCCAGCGCGATCCGGTCGCCCGCGTTCCACTCTCGCTCAATCGTAAGGAATTCCCCGGCGACGACGGGCGACGACGTCCACCGTTTCCCGTTGACGTCCACCGTGGCCCCGCGGCACCAACGCGGAATGCGCAATTGCACCGGGAACACGGCCGGCTTGGACGGATCGAGATGCAGTACGACGCGGCCGGACGTGGGGTAATCGGTCTCTTGCCGGACCTTCAGCGACACGTCGCCGTCCAGTTCCACGGTTGCCTCGGACGCCGTGTAGAGATTGACGGCCAATCCGGTCCCCGAACGGTAATAGACCATCGTCGGCAAGTCCGCGACTATCCGGCGGTAGTTGCAGGGGCAGCAATAAGTGTCTTTGGGGAAATAGACGCGGTCGCCTTCCAGGGGCGTGTAGTAGCGGATCCGCCGGCCGTCGGGCGATTGGGCGGCAAACAGGGTGTTGAGGATCGTCCGCTCCATGAGGTCGCCGTAGCGCGGATCGCCTTCGAGCCGCAAGAGGTTGTCGAAGACGCGGAGTTGATAGGCCGTCGCGCAGGTCTCGCCCAATGCCCCCCGCCCGTCCTGGTCGTCGGTCCATATTTCCCACACACCGACGCCGCCGGCGATGGTCATTCCGTCCTCGGTGGTCATGAATCGCATTGCTCGTCGGGTCGGCCGCAAGAGCTTCTCGTCCGGCTGGAGGCGGTGCAGTTCGAGCTGCGCCAGGCATCGGGCAAGATAGGCGTACACGTGTCCTTCGATCAACCTGCGGCGGCCGATAACAATGCCCAGGTTCCACTCGGGCAAGGCCCGTTGTCGGACGCAAAAGTCAAGGTATCGTCGGTCGCCGGTTTCGCGATGAAGGGCCAGCATCGCGAGTTCCAGGCCAGTGACGGAAACGTGAGTGGCAATGCCGGTTCGCTGGTCCCAATCGTCGGGCATCGTCGCCCAGCGCTGGAGGATGTAGTCCGCCAGCCGGCGGGCAGCCTCCAATGAACGTTTCTCGCCGAAGTAGTGGTGATCGACGGTCAGGCCGAGGACGATGTAGCCCATTTCGTGAACGTCCCAGAGGCTCCACATTCGCGCCGGAGCGGCCATCCTGCCGATGTAGCCGTCCGGCTGCTGGGTAGCGATCGTTGCTTCCACCAAACGATTTTTCAGGGCAAGCGCCTTTTCGTCTTTGGAATAGGCGGCGAAGCGGACGGCCGCGTCGATCAGTTTGCCCAGGCCGATGTAGCCGCTACGGGCGTTTTTGACGCGGAACGACGCGATGAAATCATTCTCGACGTCGAGTTTGAGCAGGTTGTTGTAGATCGTCGCGTCGATGCGTCGGCCGATCTCGCCGCCCACCTTTACCTTGCCGAGTTCGATGGGCGAAAGCGCGTCGTCGCCCGCAGCCGGCCGAGGTCGATCGCCGGCCATGCACAAGAAAATCTGGGTTATTGCAAGAACTGCCAGCGTGCGAAAAACACCGTTCATTATTGAAACGCCTTCTCTGATGGAATCTGGCAGACACGCATCGCAGTCTCTTCCATTTAGCCCGCCGTGAATACACGGCGGGCAGCGGTGGTTGGACGTACCGGACCGTGCCCCGGGTGTATTCACCCGGGGCTAAATAGCTTTTTTCGCGGGTCAATTCCCGAACACGCTCAAAGAAATCTTAGCCGATGGAACTGATTGCGACAAGCCCCGTGAAGAACAAGAGTGGACCGATTGTCACTTCCCGTTCTTACCCGACCAGAGTTTCAGCAGGCCGCCGATGCCCTTCTTGCCGTCGGATTCTTCGTCGCCGGATTCCGCGTTGCCGTCGAGGGCCTTGGCCAGGGCCATCAGCGACTGAGTGACGGCCGCCTTCGGCGCGCTGTCGATAAGCGGCACGCCGTTGTTGCGGGCTTCGATCATCGTGCGGTAGTCGTTGGGAAGCTGCCAGAAGATTTCCTTGCCGATCGTTTCCTCGGCCTTTTTCAACGTGATCTGCCCGCCGTCCAGGCCGACGCGGTTGACCACGATCTTCACCTTATCGGCCAGATCATCCATGTTGCCGAACGACATCATCAGCCGCACCACGTTCCGCAGGCAAGGCAAATCGAGTTGCGTGGTCAATAGTATCTGGTCGGCCATTTCCAGGGCGATCATATCGATGGCCGTGTAGCTCTTCGAGAGATCGAGCACGAGGTGCGTGAACGTGGCCTTCAACAGGCCGATGACACGTTGCAGGTCGTCGGGCGTGATTAGCGACACGTCCTCCAACTGCACCGGACGCGGCAGCAGGTACAGGCCCGAGGAGTGTTTGGTCAACGAACGTTTCAACAGCGTGAAGTCCAGCCGCGTGACGTTCTGGGCCACGTCGACCAGCGTGTAGTCGGGTATGGTGTCGAGGAACACGTCGGCGTCGCCGAGGCAGAGATCGAGATCGACCAGGGCGACGGAGTGGTGGGGTTCCTTGGCGAGGATGCAGCCCAGGTTGACCGCCAGGCTGGTGGTTCCCACGCCGCCGATGGCGCCGGCCACGGCAATCACCTGGTTGCCTCGCGAGCGGTTGTCGCCGCGTCCCGCGCGGCGCTCGCTGATGCGTCCCAGGGCGGCCAACAGGTCTTCGATCCGCACCGGCTGAGTTATAAACTCCTTGGCCCCCGCCCGCAACGCTTGCAATATCAAGCTGCCGTCGTTCGACGAACTTACGACCAGGACGGCGCAGTCGGGCGAGGAGACGCAGAGGCGGCCGACCAACTCGAGCGCCTTTTGCGGATCGGTGTCGATGGCCACAAGCCCGATGTCCGGATTGGTTTGGGCCACTACGTCGGCGAAGAATTCGTATCGTGAGCACTCCGCTTCCAACCAGATCAGGTCCATTCCCAGCAACATGCTTTTCAGCGCGTCGCGCTGGGAGTCGTTCGGATCGACAATGGCTAATCGGAGGACGTTGCTCATGGCGGGGGATTTTATCTATTACGACGTTGGCAATTGGGTGTCGGACAACGAATGTCGCATGTTTAGCAGCCGCCGGCACGGCGGCTTGCGGCAAAATACGGGCCGCCGTGCCGGCGGCCGCTAAACGGATACGACACGTCGCTCGCCGGCGCTATGCCCCACGCGCCCTCTTTACTCTACTACGTCATAGCCGACCGGGCCGATGAATCCCGGCGGGCCGCCGCGCGATGCCGCCGGGACGGCCTCTTGCGAGGAGTTTGGCTTGGACCGAGCATGGCGATTGTATGGCCTGCCGGGATTGCCCGAAGCGTCGGCCGGCGCCGGGGTGGGAATCTGTTCGACGGGACCGAGAATCATGCCTTCCGGGGGCAGGCCGCCGCCGCTTCCGCCCATCGGGCAACAATTGGGCACTTCCAAATGCCCCTTCATGAACAGTTCCCAATCGCTCGGGCTGGTGGTCCTCATGCCGGGACCACAGGGGGGCACTTCATCGGCGTCCATAGCCTCGACCAACTCCGGAGTGACAAGGATCAGCAACTCGACCTCGTTACGGGTTTCCTTGACGCTTCGGAACGCCGCGCCCAGATAGGGAATTTCGCTGATCCAGGGAAGCCCGGCGTTTTCGGACTCGACGCGCGTTTGCACCAATCCGGCGATGGCCAGCGTTTGTCCCGCCATCATCTCGACGGTCGTGTGAACTTCACGCAACCTTATTGCCGGAACTTGAGTACCCGCTATGCTGTAGCCGCGGGAGTCATCCAACTCGCTGACCTCGGGATGCACGTCCAGGCGAATTTTTCCGTTGCCCAACACGATGGGCACGAACTTGATCCGTGTGCCGTACTTCTTCCACGAGATGGAGATCGTACCCAGGCTTTGCGGCTCGGGTACGGGAATCTCGCCGCCCGCGTTGAACGAGGCGACTTGACCATTGATCGACACCAGCGTCGGCTCGGCCATGATCTTCATTAGATTGTCCTGCCGCATCGCCTCCAGTACGCCGAAGAAGCCGCTGGTGCCGCTAACCACGTTGAAAGCGAAGGTGCTCGGGCTGGCGGAGCGGATGGCGGCTTTGCCCGGCACGCAGCCCAGGCCGCCGATTGTCGTAGATTGGTCGAGATAGTCGGTAATCAAGCCGCTCGTTCCAGAGGTGATGACGTTGCTGCCGGTGATTTTTGCCCAATCAAACCCCAACTGCCGCAGCTTGGTCCGCGAAACCTCCATCACCTTGACGTGCAACAGCACTTGCTGGCAGCCGCCGATGGTCATGTTGTTGATTACCTTAGGATAATACTGCTCGGCGACCTGGATGATCCGCCCGACGTGTTCCGGCTTGTCGACGAAGCCGGAAATCATCACGGAACTGGCCACGGGCGTCACCTTCAACGCCGCGTTGGGGAACGTGGTTTGCAGAATCAACTGGAGTTCTCGGACGTCGCCGAGGACGATCACGTCGATGGTGGAAACTTTTTTGTCTTCGCCCCAGAGGTTAATCTGGGTAACGCCGGTCGCCTTGGCCGAGATCTGAATCTGGGTCGGTGAAAGGGGGGTCAGCTCGAGAATCTCCGGGTTGTTGACCTGGGCCTGGGGAATCTTTTGGTCCATCGTGAGGATGCGGCTGGTGTTGACCGTCATCTCCAGCCGCTCGGAGGCCTTATGAATCTTATAGACGATCGACGGCCCGACAAGCGGAGCGCTCGGCTCCTCGGCCGGAACCGCCGGCGTCATCAGGCAGAAGATCGCCAGCGGCACAAGCAGCCGCGAGACATATTGCGTACACATCCTTGTGTTTCCTTGCAATTAAAAATCTCTCGTTGCGACGCTCCGCGTCGCAACGCCTCATTTGCTTTCGGGAACGAGTTTTGGTCCTTGCGGTTCGGAGGGTGGCACTAGCGTTTCGCCAGTGTCGGGCGGCTGCTGGCCCGGCCTTTCGACGACCCAGGACGGTTGCATCGCCGGCTGCCGCGGAGCGGGATTGCCCGACGTCCCTATTACTTTCCACGTCCCAGAAGGCTCCTCCTCGAGGTGGACCACTTCCACCTTCTCCGCCCTGAGCACCCGCATGGTCCAGGTCGATCGAGCGCCGGCGGCCAACTTGTCCTTCATCGAATCGAGGAAATCCAAAAAACCCTTTTTCCGTTTGTCCGTGTCGTTATCTTCCATCAGACTTTCACTATCGCGTTGCGACTTTTCCGCCGTGCCGAACAACTCGCTCGGCGTGGCCTGGACATTGGGAACCTGCTCGTCGTCCTCGGGGCTGCGCATTACGAGCTGGACCTTTCCGAGTTGGCACGCCAGCGTCACCTTGGCCGCCTGCACCGGCGTGACCAGCAGGGATATGGTTTTGGCGGCGATCGATTGGCCGGTCTCCGAGTCGCCGTCCAGTCCCAACACGTCGTTGACGGCAAAGATTTTGATGTCTTGAAGTATGGTTTTGGTCACGGTTTCCTGAATGTCGCGGCTACGGTCCTTGAAGAGGTGGACCATCACGTCGACGCGGTCGCCCGGCAGTATCATGCTGCTGCCGCCGCTGACCAAATCGACCTTTACCGTGACGACGCGGTATCCCCTGGGAATCAGCGCGGTGGCCCCTTGTTCGCTGGCCCCTTTACCCAGCAGCTTCTTGTCCAGGATCGGCTCGCCGGCGTAGAGTTTTGTTCGCGTGCGTCGGCCCTCGATGTCTTCGAGCCGCGAAACGGTCCCGGCGGGAACCTTATCCTTCGGCCATTGCTCGATCTTCAGGTTTTGGGAAGTCAGAATGTCGCCCAAGCCGACGTCGGTCATGGCGACAAAGACCGGCTGCGTCTGGCCCGGCGGCCCGGCCGGCCCTTTGTCCCGCCTGGCCATCACCTGGGTAATGCCGATCGAAGCCACCAATCCACAGCCTAAAGCCAACATCAGTAGGGCAAGAGATTTTGGGCGCATGGTCTTATTGGACTGTCTCCCGACGCATCACGGCGCTGGCCGTCAGGTTTGTGTCTGCGTTAATGAACATCGGCGCCGGAAGCCAACTCACGCTGCTGAACGGCACTTGAACCGTCACGGTGACAGGTTCCCCGTAGGCGGCCGTGGTCGGCTCAGCCGGGTCGATGGTCACGGTTTCTCCCGAAATCCCCGCATTTTGCAAGTAAGTCGAAACGGCGCTCGTCACATCGCTCGCCGTCGGGGTTTGCGAGTCCAACACGGCCATCCTCGCCCCTTCCCGAGATGCATTGGTTATGACCTGTTGGACCATTATCATGCGTCCAAACTCGATCATCCCGAACACCAACAGGAAGAACAAAGGCGCAACCAGCGCAAACTCGACGGCAGCGGCCCCTTGTCGATTTATTCGACACCATCGGCAAGACCTCTCTAGGTTATATTCGAGATGGGCGCCGCTCGTGGCTTCGCAACGGGTTAAATCACCGCTTGCGGCTTCGCAATGGTCGCGACCAACGGTCGCGACTTTATGACTACGCAAAATGGGTAGTGTCGGCAATTTCATAGCAGCATCCCCGCCCAGTAAAAATAGGCAATCGAGCCGATTGCAATCGGAATACCGTAAGGCAACAACAACATCGCACTCTTCCGCTCCGCGGCAATCGCCGATAGGGCGTTTGGATCGCGGATTTCCATTATTTCATTGGCGATGTTCCAAAATTGTTTGAAGTGATGATGCCAATCGCGTTGCCAGAGAACCATTCCGACGGCGATAACGCCGCCGACGATGGCCGAGACGCAAAACGCATAGAGTGTACTCGCACTGCCCACCCAAGCTCCAACGCCGGCCAGCAACTTAACGTCGCCGGCGCCCATTCCACCGATGGCGTAGGCGGGCAACAACAGCGCCAGACCCACGACCGTTCCCAACAGGCTCCAGGCGAGTCCTTCCCAGCCGAAAAAGGCGGCGCTATAGAGCCAGCCGCAGATCACCAGCGGGAAAGTGATCCAGTTGGGCACTTTTAATTTCCAGCCGTCGATCACCGCGGCCAGGACGAGGACCACGCTAAGCAACCAGAACGGCCAGTTGTGGGCAAGGAACTCGGGTAACTGGTGGAACTGCGGCATGACGGCTTTCCTACATCGGACGGTGGTATTGTATTGGCGGTTGCAAACTGCAATCACGTTAAGCGCGCGCACCCAGCAAGACGCCGAGGGCGATGCCGAACAGCGTGATGAAATTGACCACCAACTGCACCGCGCTTTGCACCATTTCCATGGGAATGACAGGGTACATGGTTGCGTTTCTCGTGATTGTAAGAATCGTATATCAATGAACTTTCGCAATTCAGGGAGATAACACACGTTTAGCCCCGGCGTCCACGCCGGGAGAATCGCCGCGGGTATCCCGGCGTGGACGCCGGGGCTAAACAAGGCGGCAAGCATTCTCCTCCTACTCAATGTATAGGTCAAAAAACGACCCCTCGGGGCCAGTTCCTTTGGCGCCGAGGGGTTTTTCCGTCTCTAGCGGATTTCAGGAAAAAGGGGACCGTCCCCTTTTCCCCGGATGTCCCATGTCCGGCGGCATCGTTACAGCGACCCGGCGATGTTGCTGAACGTGGTGCTGGTCGCGGTGCCGACCGAACTGATCGCCGTCAAGCAAACGATGACGATCAAGGCCAACATGACCGCGTACTCCACGGCGGTAGGTCCATCCTCGGAAACGAGGAAACGTTGCATCTTCTTAGCAAGCGACTTCATCGGTATTCCTCCATTCCAGTTCGATTCCGCGTTAAGGTCTCGAACCGGAACAACAAACTTCCTTGGGATCCTTGGAACAAAACATCGGTTCCGTTACGAAAACCGACGCCGGCCTGCGATCTGTCTTCGGGATCCCATATTGGTAAAAAACCGACCTCTCCCTCGTCTACTTACCGAAGCGATAGTTCATCACCCTTTCGGCAGCCAGGCTTCCGACGGATATTACTCCTCCGGCCCTTTGCTTTGCGCACACGGCCTTGCGGCCGGTTTGCCTTTATCGAGGATGAGAGGCTACAGGCCTCTTTATAACGCGAACGGCCCGCCGGTCAGACAAGCTCATCAAACGTGCATCCGGCAGAGAACCTTCCGCGCCGGGGCCGCCCCTCGGCCGCCCCTCTACAATCAAACCTATGTCGGATTCCCGGCTTGTCAAATCAGCCGGTTTGGCGAATCGACGCCGATTATGGGGGACCGTTTCGATTGTCGCAATTATAAGGGGGGTGTCATGGGTAAGCGGAGCTATACCCATGACACCCACCTTTTCCGCAACAGAAACTATTTAGCCCCGGGTGAATACACCCGGGGCAAGCGGTTTTTCGCGGTCAACCCGCCCCGCCGTGTATTCACGGCGGGCTAAATGAATGATTTCCAAACACGTTCCAAGACAAGTTCAATTTCGCTGTATATTACCCGACGAGTTTGACATTTTTGTAGTAGGCTTCTAATAGAAAGGAAAGGGGTTTCCACTAGAGACGGCCAGGTGAGATTATGCGTACCAATTGCCCTTACTGCCAAGCCTTGGTCGTTCAGGCCAAGAATCGAGACGGGCCGAACTTCTGCCCCAAGTGCTGCTGTCTGTTTGAATTGCCGGAGGAGCTAAAAGTGCCTTTTTGGATATTCGGCGTGTTGATGTTTCTGATGGTCAATTTACAGTTCATCCACAGCCACTAGCAGACAGTCCCGAAAAATCGTTTTTTCTCCTGCGATTCCACCCGCCGCAACGGGTGGTTTTTTTTGCGCCCGATCGGGATTACAGTACCACTGGCTATTGCATCAATAATGTTCTGAATTCCGGCGATCCGCGAGACCGCTACGCATACCCGTAACCTATCCTATTACTGGGTATGTTTAGCAGTCCGTTGAAAAAGGGTGCTACTGCTGGCTTGTCCAGCAGTGCGGGGAGATAACACCCGGAAAAACACTGCTGGACAAGCCAGCAGTGGCACCCAAACTCCCGAAATCCGACTTTTTCAACGGGCTGTTAGACGCCTCCGAGAGGCATCGGTTCGCGCATGTCGAAGAACGCATTGAAGAATACCATCTCGCCGGAGGACCGTTTCGGCCGAAACCTGACCGCTTGGGCGTTGCTGGCCGGTCTGTTGCTGTTTGCGGCGTTGGCGGGGCCGTTTTTCGCCGGCCGCGTCTACACGGCCGACGACCTGGGCGCGTTTCATCTACCCGTCCGCGCCTTCTACGCGGAACAGATCGCCCGCGGCGAAGCACACGACTGGATGCCCGCCCTTTACTCCGGATTCTATCTGACCGGCGAGGGACAGGCGGGCGTCTACCATCCGCTGCACCAACTCCTGTACCGGATACTTCCGCTCCGCGCCGCGTTGGGATGGGAGTATTTGCTCTCCTATCCGCTGATGATGCTCGGTACGTGGCTGTTGCTGCGGCGGCGGATCGGCCGCGGCGGCGCCGCCGCTTTGGGTGCGCTGTTGTTTACCTTCTCCAGCTTCAATCTGCTCCACTTCGTGCATCCGAACGCGGTGGCGGTGATCGCTCATATCCCCTGGTTGTTGTGGGCCATGGACGTGGTGTTGCTCGACGCGCGGCGCCGTAAGGTCGCCTTGGCCGCCGCGCTGATCGCGCTGTTGACCGGATCGCAACTGTTGTTGGGCTATCCCCAGTTCGTCTGGCTCTCTTTGCTCACCGAAGTTGCCTACGCCGTATTCCTCTTAACCGCATACAGGTACGCCGCGCGGACCGGATGCGACGCGCATTTCACCTGCAACGACTGCGTCGGCTGTGCGACTCAAACCTGGCCGCGGTTGGTCATCGCCAAGATGATCGGCCTGCTGCTGGGCGGAGTCCAATTGCTACCCACCTTGGACGCCTGGCTGCACAGTTCGCGGTTTTCGGCCGGCGAATGTTTCGCCTCGTGGGGATCGCTGCACCCGATGAACCTGCTGCAACTGGTAGCCCCGTATTTGTTCGCCAACCGCGTGGTCGGCGGCAACACGCACGAGTACGGCCTATACATCGGCGCGGCGCCGTTGGTGTTGGTGGTCTGGCTGATTGCCCGTCGCAGGGAACTGGGATCGCTCTCGCGGCTGGCGTGGGCCACGTTCGGCTTTGCCGTCGCGGCGTTGCTGTTGGCGTTCGGACGTTTCGGACCGCTATACAGCGTATTGACCTGGCTGCCGCTGGTCGGAATATTTCGCTTCCCCTGCCGCTACCTGGTGCTTTTCCAGTTGGCCTCGGCCGTTCTGGCGGCGATCGGATTCGTTCTTTTGACCCACGAGTGCAAGCTCGCCCGAAAAAACCGCGACGACAACATGCCACCCGCCGTAGCGAAGGGCGTGCCGCCCGCACTGATCCAGAGGCATCGTCCCTGGCGGGATATGTGGAAAGACTTCGAGCCGTTGTGGTGCATCGTCGGATTTTCGGCCGTCGTGGCCGCGGTTGGTCTGTGGCTTCGGCATCAGCCGCAGGTCGGCGCCGTGCCCGCGATTCTGGCGGGACCGGTTTTGATTGCCATTGCGGCCAGGTTAGTCGTCTTGGCCGCGAGGGGCCACTCCGCGGCACTGGTCGGATTGATCTTGTTTGCCGCCGCCGATCTGGGCTGCTACGGTCTGAGCTACTTGGTATATTCCCACAACGACGTGCTCGAACGGTACGTGGCATCGGCGCGCACTCCGCCCGGCGCCCCGGACGGGCGCGTCGTCGGAGACCTGTTGCGGTTCGACGAGCCTGGGCTTCACACGGGCAACTTGATGACGCTCCGCGGCTGGCCGCGGGCCGACGGATACGCCGGACTGACGCCGCACAGGCGGCTCGATTATCGACTCTTGCCCGCGTTGCGAGTGGCCGGAGTCCGCTGGATCCAAAAGAATCAGTCCACTTCCGCCGTCGTCGGGCTGAAACCTTATGATGATCGCTGGCTGGAAGTGCCCGACCCGCTGCCTCGCGTGCGGTTGCTCTCTCAAACGCGGACCAGCAACGATCCGGGCGCCGACATCTCGACAATTTGCCCCGACACCACGGCGCTGGTCGAAGTGCCGCTCGGTCTGCCGGCGTCGAAACCGGGCAAGGCCGTCTTGACGGCGGAGCGCCCGGGGCGGCTGGAGATCGAAGTGGAGTGTCCCGCACCGCAGTTGCTGGTGGTGGCCGAGAGCCATCACTCCGGCTGGCGGGCCACGATCGACGGCCGGCCGTGCGAGGTTTACCGCGTGAACGGCGATTTCATCGGTTGCCTGACGACCGCGGGAAAACACCGGATCGTCCTCGAATTCCGCCCGGAAAGTCTGCGACGCGGATGGATGGTTTCGTGCCTTGGATTGTGCTTGTTGTCCCTTTGTTTTCTCGGCTTTATGGTCCGACCGGAGTCGAGACTGCCGTAGGATTGTCTCCCATGAACAACCAAACCGAATCGATTCGCCCTCCCTGCGAGGAGACGCTGTTGAGCGTCGTGCTTCCGGTTTACAACGAGGCCCGGGCGATTCCGATCCTCACGGCTCGGATCGCCGAAGTGCTGAATCCGTGCCCCATGCCCTATGAAATCGTTTTCGTCAACGACGGTTCCGGCGACGAAAGCCCGCGGATACTCGATCAACTGGCCGCATCGAGCGACAAGATTCGGGTGGTCCACCTGTCGCGGAACTTCGGGCATCAGGCGGCCGTGCAGGCGGGGTTGGCCCACGCACGAGGAGACGTCGTGGTGCTGATGGACTCCGATATGCAAGACGATCCGGCGGCCATCCCGCGATTCATGGCTGCGTGGCACGAAGGATACGACGTGGTCTACGCCATCCGGGCACAACGCAAGGAACGGCTGCCGAAACGATTCCTCTTCGCAGCTTTTCATCGGCTGATGTCGGCCGTGGCAAGCGTCTCGATCCCGGCGGAGGCGGGTATCTTCGGGTTGATCGACCGGCGGGTGGTGCAACGCATCTTGGCGATGGGCGAAAGCGACCGATATTTCCCCGGCTTGCGATCGTGGGTCGGGTTCCGCCAAAAAGGAATCGTCGTCCAGCGAGGCCATCGCTACGACAATCATCCCCGGGTGTCGCTGCGGGGCCTGTTCCGACTGGCGAAAACCGCGATTTTCTCCTTCTCCTCGTTCCCGCTGACTATCTTTCACTGCATCGGAACGACGGCCGCGATTGTATTTCTGACCCTCGGCGGCTGGGCTCTGTTCTGCAAACTGTTTACCGACCTGGCCATTCCCGGCTGGACGTCGTACATGCTCATGGGCAGCTTCTTCGGCGCCTTGAATGCCCTGGGTATAAGCATCCTCGGAGAATACGTCATCCGCATCTACGATCAGGTCCGCGGCAGACCGCAGTACGTCGTCGATCGCACGGTGAACTTCGCCTTGGCGGGCGCCACTGCCGGCTTGTCCAGCAGTGCAAAGGACAAACGCTCCGGCGACGCTCCTTACGTCGAATTGTTGGAGCAAGCGGAACAGTTGCTCCAAACCGGAATTGCGGCCGTGGAGATGAACGAGCCGGAGTTGTCCACGCTGCATTCGCTGTGATGTTTTGGAATGACAATGCGACGTCCGTTTAGCGGCCGCCGGCACGGCGGCCCGTGTTCCAACGCAAGCCGCCGTGCCGGCGGCTGCTAAACGTGCGACGTTCACCCGCCGACCGGCGCACGACATGCCGACGTCTTGGTCGCCGCCCGCCACAAATCGCAAATCGACGCCGGCAACCGAACCACGCCGAAACAGAGAAGCGGGGCGATCAACGCGCCCCAATACTGATTGAAACTCTGCCCGACGGCGGCGAACGCCGCGAGATACAGACACACGCTCAGTCCGACCCGCGTACCCAGCGGGCTGCTCCAGCCGGCCAATCCGACCATCGCCGCCACGAGATATAATGCCGTAACCCATTGCGGCAGGAGCAGCAGGTAGGCGTTCATCTGCGCGGTGGAGATGACGAACCCCGCCCCGCCCAGTTGCAGCCAGCCGTGAGGATGTGCCCTGGCGTCGGCTGAAATCAATTCGCTTACTTGCCACCAATGCAGGCCGAACAGCACGAACCACGCCGCCAGTCCGATCAGCCAAACGGTCAGCTCCCTGCGCCGTCCGTTCCGCCAGGCAATCGCGGCGCATAGAATGCAATACGGCAAGGCCAGTTCGCGGCAAAAGACGGCCGCCAAGCCGAGCGTCACCGCCAACCACGGGCGGTGTACGCCATAAGCGCAAACCGACAGCGCGATCAGCACGCCCGCCCAAAGCACCGGCAGGAAAAACAGATCGCCCAGAAACACCGGCAACAACGGGCCGCTAAGCAGCAGTGCGCACACCAACGGCCGCATCCCAGCAGTCCGTTGGAAAAGTCGGATTCCGGGAGTTTGGGTGCCACTGCTGGCTTGTCCAGCAGTGATTTCCGGGAGTATCCCCCATGCACTGCTGGGCAAGCCAGCAGTGGCACCCTTTTTCAACAGGCTCTTTATATTTTCCTCTTCGCGGGCCAGCGCCCCGAAGGCCAAGAGCATCAGGGCAATCGCCATCGCGCCCAACAGCGCCTTGCCCCAGACAATCGTCGGCATTTTGCCCAGCAGCCACATCGGCAGGGGCGTCCGCCAGTTGAACACGCTTTGGGTCGGATAGCCGCGTTCGGCCAGTTCCGCGGCGGCGGCCCGGTAGTAACCCTCGCCGCGGTGGATGCGTTCCGCCTCGGCCCGATACAGGGCCACGTCGCCCGCCTCGTTCCGTGTGAGGTCCAGATTGCTGCTTCCGAGCGGCGAGAGCGTCACAGCCGCGCCAAGCAGGGCGACAAGCACAATCGTGCTCAGCACGACGCGCGCCTGAGGCGGCGTCAGTCGAGCGTAGCCGGTCGTGTGTTTAGTCGAGTCGATCAACGCGATTCTCCTCGGAAAATATAGCTTGCCGCGGGTGGCCGCGGGCATCGCGATCCGTTGGAGCGAATACCGCCGAAGCGCGGAGAAAACGGCTCTATCCAGCCTCGTTTATCAACAAGCTGTCTGACGCCGATGCGGAAGCGGCTGAAGTTCGTGCATGGCTCGATACGGCGATTGATTGCCGATACATCAGTCAGGCCAGTGGCACTGACGAAACGAACTGAGGTGGTGTGCCGCCGGCTTTGCCAGTGCTTGGGGCTTGCTTGATGTTGCATCGGAATGTGGATCGAAGTTGAGTATGGCACATCACGAGGAACTTATCTATTCGTTGCCAAGCGAGTATCCCGATTTGTCCCGGAGGGACGTTCCGATAATAGCCCAGCAGTGTACTGCTGGGGCGACAGTGTGCCCCGCATATTTCCCATTAGTCCCGTAGGGACGACCGAAAATGGATCATCACGGTTCGACCGTCCCTACGGGTCGAAATCTTCGCGGTTTCCAAGGTATCGCAATCGAAAAATGCGGGCGAGGATAAGGTTGCATCCTGACCTACAATCACTTTGTCTTTTTCCCGCCGCCCATCCGTTTCTGTTGATGCTGACGGCGGCGTTGGGCGCGGGTGGCGTGATGGATTTCGGCCTCGGCCAACGGTTTGCCCAACTGCTCGCGCATCTGGTCGATGCGGTCGCGCAGTGCGGCGGCGCGCTCGAACTCCAATTCCTCCGCGGCGGCGAGCATCTCGCCCTCCAACTCGGCCAAAAACTCCTCGGTGATGTATTGCGTCTCGTCGCCCCGGCCCACCGCGGCGTTCGATCGGGCGTGGGCGGCCGCCTCCGACTCGATGCCCACTCGGATGCTCTTGCGGATCGTCTCCGGCGTGATCCCGTGGGCCGCGTTGTACTGCTCCTGCATCCGACGGCGGCGACGGGTCTCCTCGATCGCACGCTGCATCGAGTTGGTAACCTTGTCGGCGTAGAGGAAAACCTTGGCGTTGACGTTTCGGGCCGAGCGGCCGATCGTCTGCATCAGCGAGGTCTCGCTCCGCAGAAAGCCCTCCTTGTCGGCGTCGAGGATGGCCACCAACGAGACCTCCGGCAAGTCCAGCCCCTCGCGCAACAGGTTCACGCCCACCAACACGTCGAACTCACCCAGGCGCAGGTCTCGCAGCAGCTCGACTCGCTCGAAGGCGTCCAGATCGCTGTGCAGCCACTTGCAGCGGACGTCCTGCTTGCCGAAGTAAGCGGCCAGGTCTTCGGCCAAACGCTTGGTTAGCGTGGTGACCAGCACCCGTTCGCCGACGGCCGCCCGCTCGCGTATATGTTGAAGCAGGTGCGGCACCTGCGAGCGCGCCGGGGCCACTTCGATCTCCGGGTCCAACAGTCCGGTCGGCCGGATCACCTGCTCGACGAATTGCCCGCCGGTCTTCGCCAACTCGTATGGGCCGGGGGTGGCGGAGACGAAAATCGCCTGGTCGATCTTTCCTTCCCATTCATCGAACCGTAGCGGCCGGTTGTCCAACGCGCTCGGCAGACGGAAGCCATGCTCGACCAGCGTCACTTTGCGGTTGTGGTCGCCGGCGTACATGCCGCGTACTTGCGGCGCGGTGACGTGCGATTCGTCGACGAAGAGCAGAAAATCGTCGGGAAAGAAGCTGAACAGCGTGTCGGGGGGCGAGCCGGACGGCCGACCGCTCAACGGCCGGCTGTAGTTCTCGACGCCCGGACAATAGCCCATCTCCTGGAGCATCTCGATGTCGTAGCGGGTCCGCGCGCTGAGCCGATGGGCCTCGATCATTTTGCCCTGGTCCTTGAACTGCTCGAGCCGATCTTTCAACTCCTGCTTGATCTCGGCCACCGCGCCGGCGATCCGCTCCTCGGGCAGCACAAAATGCTTCGACGGATAGACGAACAGCCGTTCGGACCGTTCGATCACCTCGCCGCTGGTGGGATTGATGACCGAAAGCTGCTCGACTTCGTCGCCCCAGAACTCCACTCGAAAGGCGGTCTCTTCGTAGGCCGGCCAAATCTCCACGCAATCGCCGCGGACGCGGAACTTGCCCGGCTGAAACTCGATGTCGTTCCGCTCGTATTGAATATCCACCAGCTTGGCCAGCACCTCGTCGCGGTCTACCGTCTGGCCGACCTCCAGTCCGACCATCATCGCCCGATAGTCCTCCGGCGAACCGAGGCCGTAGATGCAAGAGACGCTGGCGACGATAATCACGTCGCGGCGGCTGACCAACGCGCAGGTGGCGGCCAGCCGAAGCCGCTCGATCTGCTGGTTGATCGAGGCGTCCTTCTCGATATAGATGTCGCGCTGCGGGATGTAGGCCTCGGGCTGGTAATAGTCGTAATAGCTGACGAAGTAGTGGACGGCGTTGTGCGGAAAGAACTCCTTGAACTCGGAATACAACTGTGCGGCCAGCGTTTTGTTGTGCGACATCACCAGCACGGGCCGCTCGGCCGCCTGGATCACGTTGGCCATGGTGAAGGTCTTGCCCGAGCCGGTCACGCCCATCAGCCCCTGGTGTTTTTTCCCCTCGCGCAGCCCGTCGGTCAGGGCCTTGATGGCCTGCGGTTGATCTCCGGCGGGCTGAAATGGTGCTACGAGTTGGAACATGGTCGAGCGGACTGTCAATAGAACCGGTTTTCCGGCTTGTCCGTGGGGTCCGAGGCCATTGTACCCCGCGCCCGATTGAACGGCAATTCCATCCCTCACGTTCCACCTGCTCACCATTGACGCGGCAGTTTCAAACATCTACACTATAAATATGGCGACAGTCGCACAAATCATGACCGCACAGCAGCTATTTGAAATGCCGGGCCAAGAGCATTTTGAATTGGTTGAGGGAGAACTTATACCGATGTCGCCGCCGGGGTTCGATCATGGGTGTATCGTGCTGAATATTGCCGCGGCTTTGCGGGAATTTGTCCGGGCCGGGAAACTCGGCATGGTGGCGGTGGAGGCGGGATTTTGCGTGTCGAACGAACCGGATACCGTTCGCAGTCCGGATATTGCGTTTGTGCGCGCCGAGCGCATCCCGCCCGGCGGCGAGCGGGCGTTTTTCCAGGGCGCTCCCGACCTGGCCGTGGAAGTGATTTCTCCGTCGGATCGCGCCAGCGACGTCATTGCGAAGGCTCGGGATTGGCTCCAATCCGGCTGCGTTGGCGTATGGGTCGTTGACCCCGCAACGAAGACGGCGACCGTTTATTCCCACCAACCGCAGGCCCTCTTTCTGTCCGCCAAGGATGCTCTCGTCTGCGAGGAATTGCTTCCGGGCTTCCGTTTGCCGATCTCGCAGGTGTTCGGCGGCTAGGATCTAGGAAAAAATAATTGTCGAATTTGTGCGTATTGCACCGAAGGGGAGTCAGACGCACTTAGTCATTAGGCGAGCTCCACTAATGACTAAATGCGCTCTGACCCCAAATCTCCCCAAATCTCCCAAATCTCCCCCCGTAAGGAGGTTCTTATGGTTTATCGTGGTCATGTAAAAAACGGCATTGTAGTGCTGGATGAGACGCCTAGCCTTCCAGAAGGCGCCGAAGTGCAAGTGCAAGTGCAAGTGGCCGTGGTGCAGCCTGAGACGCAGGAGTCCACATTGGGGGCGCGATTGATGAAGTTTGCCGGGAAACTCGAAGGGCTGCCATCCGATCTGGCTCGCAATCACGATCACTACCTGCATGGAGCGCCAAAGAAGTGAAGGAAGTATTTGCCGACACGGTTTACTACCTGGCGCTGTTGAACGTCCGCGATGAGTTGCACGGGCGCTCGGTCGCGCTTACCCCCGATTTCAACGACCAATTATTGACGACCACCTGGGTGCTCACCGAGGTAGCGGACGCCCTTTGCCGGCCGGCCTTCCGATCCACGGTAGTTGAATTCATCGCTGCGCTCCGGAACGATCCCCAGATCACGATAGTGCCCGCCAGTCAGGAACTTTTCGATCGAGGCTTCGATCTGTTCGCACGGCGGGCCGACAAGGAGTGGTCTCTGACGGACTGTATCTCGTGCGTGGTAATGCAGGAACACGGGTTGACCGATGTCCTTACATCGGACCACCACTTTGAGCAAATGGGGTTCCGCACGCTGCTCTGAATTGCCGCAAGTCAGAATAAAGGAATGACACTTTGGGAATTGTGCGGCATTTTCACGAGGTCAAGCCGGCACGACTTTACCCCGCGTAGCAAGCCGGCCGGGGTCACTTACCGGCTACGTTTCCGGCGCCGGGCATGGGCCGTAGATAGGGGCGAATCCGTTCGAGTGTTTTCGGGCCGATCCCGCGCACCCGCCGCAAGTCGTCGTTATCGGCGAATGGCCCGTCCGACCGGCGCGAGGCGACAATTCGCTGCGCCAGCGTCTCGCCGATGCCTGGCAATTGAATCAGCTCCGGCCAGTCGGCCGAGTTGATATCCACCTCGAACCGGGCCACGAGCGGCTCGGCCCGGTCGATCTCGATCAGCCGGCCCCGCCATCCGCCTTGCGAGACCCACCAGCCGATCGTCGCCGCCAGCGCGAGGACGACCAGTGCCGCCACGGCGGTCTGATCGGCCCGACGCAGCAGCCAGCGAGGATGACGCGAAGGGTCGGGTATGGGGACTTTTGTCGGCTGTTGTCGCATTGGTCTCAATTTCCACCCCCGCCCCCCGTGTGTTCACGGGGGACTAACTGATATGCTATCAAATATGGTCAAGCAGTTCCACCAAGTTGCCTGGGACGATCGGTTACGCCGGGAGTGGGAGGCGATTCTGCGATTGGCCGTCGCCGAGGACCTCGGCGACTCGGGCGATTGGACCAGCAACGCCTTGGCCCCGGAAGACGCCGTGGGGCGGGCGAACGTCGCGGCGCGGCGGCCGGGAGTGGTCGCCGGACTCCCCGCGGCCGAGCAGACGCTGGCCGCCTTCGATCCGCGCCTGAAATGGACGCCGCAAACCGAGGACGGCTCTCTGGTCTCTCCGGGCGAGTGTGTTGGCGCGATCGCAGGGCCGGCACGAGGCATGTTGGCCGCCGAACGGGTGCTGTTGAACCTGCTGGGGCGGCTGTCGGGTATCGCCACGCTGACCCGCCGGTACGTCGAAGCGGTCGCCGGCACGAAGGCCCGCGTCTACGACACCCGAAAGACAACGCCCGGCTGGCGACGGTTGGAGAAGTACGCGGTCCGTTGCGGCGGCGGACTGAACCATCGCGGCGGACTGGACGAGGCGGTGCTGATTAAGGACAACCACCTCGCGCTGGGCGAGCGGCGATTTACGCCCGCCGAGGCGGTCGAGCGGGCGCGGCAATTCGTACAAAAAAATGCCGCCGACACGGCAATGCCGATCGAGGTCGAGGTGGATTCGCTCGAGCAACTCGACGCGGTGCTGACAGCCCGGCCCGATATCGTGCTGTTGGACAACATGACTCCGTCCCAATTGCGGGCGGCCGTGGCGCGGCGGGACGCAGTGAATCCGGCGGTCGAACTGGAGGCCTCCGGCGGCGTCAACCTGGACGCGATCCGCGCGATTGCCGAAAGCGGCGTCGAGCGGATCAGCGTCGGCGCCTTGACCCACTCGGCCGTCGCTTTGGATTTTGGGCTGGATTGGGTCGGCTAAACTCCACCAGTCCGTTGAAAAAGGGTGCCACTGCCGGCTTGCCCAGCAGTGCATGGGGGAAACTTCCGGGAAAACACTGCTGGACAAGCCAGCAGTGGCACCCAAACTCCCAAATCCAACTTTTTCAACGGGCTGCTATGCGACCGGGTGCCGTTGTAAAACTGCAACGCCGCGACGTTGCAGTTCCCGCCAACGTTGCCAAACCGCGCCGCGTGTGGCGAATTGGCCACTCGATTAGGCTCTCAAACCCACGGGTGGGACAGGTTGGCAACCTGTCCTACGGACTGCGACCCGTGGGCTTTCCGACCGGCAAACGTCAGGGATATTTTTGCTCTGCCTTGTACACATCCTATAGTTCTAATACATCAGCGTTTGGGGGAGGAGCGTTGGTCGCGGCGTGGCGGGGGAAGCTGGGTTTTTGGGGCCCCCGCCGCGCCGACTTCTTTATTTCCCACCCTCTAAAATCTCGATGCTCTTCTTCACCCGCGGCGCCAATGGACTGCCGGGGTAGTCGTTCACCAGCGAATGGAGCGTGGCCAACGCGCGGTCCTTCCGTCCCAATCGCATCTCGCAATCTGCCGCCAGAAACAACAACCGATCGATGTACGGCGAGTCGGGGCTGACCGCGTGCAACTGCTCCGCCTGGGCAATCGCCTGGGCGTACCGGCCCCGGCCAAACCAATAGCGGGCCAACAGCAGCGTCGGATAGCCGTCGAGCCGCGCCGCTGGAAACTCGCGCAGCCAGGAGTCGATCTCCTCCGCCGCGCGGACGTACTGCTTCGAGCGGAGAAATTCCTCGGTCGAACGGGCGTGGGCGCCGCGCTGCGCCGTCTCGACGTTGAACCGCCGCGAAGAACTCAGCAGCCGCTGGGCTTCGAGGTAAGCGTTCCGGGCGGAGCGGCCGTCGCCCGTGGCGGCATAAAAATCGCCCCAAACGCGCTGCAACTCGGCGGCGATCGCCCTCACCCCCTGCCCCTCTCCCAGAGGGAGAGGGGAGTGTTTCGTGACCTCTCCCGCTTGCGAGCCAGGGGAGTTTGGAAAGAGCCTTTTCGTCGCCGCCTCCAGCAACGGCTTGGCATCGGCGGCGCGTAGGAGATCGTTGACGGCCACCTCGGCCGCGGCTATCTCGCACTCCGCTTTCGGTTCGGCAGCGTCGATTCGCCGCGCCGCGCCGCGCCAAATCTCCAGCGCCGTCCGGGAGTCGCCCAAGCGAAATCGGGCCATCGGGCCGATCAGTTGCGCCAGTTTCAGCAGGTCGTCGTCCCCCTTGGCGGCTCGTTGAATAGGTCGGTTTTCGAGAGTTCGGGTGCCACTGCTGGCTTGTCCCGCAGTGTTTTCCCGGGTGTTTCTCCCCGCACTGCTGGGCAAGCCAGCAGTGGCACCCTTTCTCAACGGGCTGTTAGCGGCCGAACCGTCCCGGAAGGCCGCCTGGACCGCCTCGACTGCCTTGGCCAGGTAGCTTTCGGATTGATCGGCGGGCGACGCGAGGGCCTTCGCCTCGAAAGCCAGCGCCAATTGCCGTAGCGACGCGGCATCGAGTTTGCTCGGGTCATAGGTCTCGATGATCCTCAGGTATTCGTCCAGCGTGTGCAGTTTGTCCCCGGGAGTAAGCAGCGGCCGGTCGACGTAAATTCGGTTGGTCGTTTCGGCCCTTCTGGCTCCGCGGCGGACGGAAAGCTCGACGGTGTACAGACCCGGCCGGAGGTAAACGTGATCGACGTTGGGCAAATCGCTGGTCTGCCCGTCGCCGAAGTCCCAGCGGATTTTCGCTCCATGCGAGGTGAGGGTTTTCGGCGAAAGGTCGCGAAACTTCACGCCCACCAGCGGTACGTCGTTGTCCGGCAGCGGCACGTCTCCGGCCACGTCGGCCAGAAAGTCCGGCGCCGCTCCGCCGACCCGCAGTCTGACCCGCCCGGCGGGCAGGCGGCCGACCAGATGCGAGTGAAAAACCTCCGCCGGAATCTTCCTCGGCCGCCGCGGCTTTTCCTCCGGCGGATCGATCTCCCACGCGACGGACATCACGGCGTTCGATCCGGCGGCGGCATGGTAATACTCGAACTTGTGCTCGCCGGCGGTGAGTTGAACGTCGTGCCGGCTGCCGCGAGTGGCGCGGCGTCGGGGACCGTGGCGGCCGGGGGCCAAGGCCGCCGGCTTGCCGTCGATCAGCAGAAAGCTGCAATCCCGACTGGATACGAAGAATCCATAAGTGCCCGACTCGCGCAGATGCAAGTAACCGCTGTAGCGGCTGAGGAACGGTTCCCGCTTGAGGCTGCACGGATTGGCGGCGTGGAACACGCCTTCGACGTAGTCGGCGCCGATCGGCGCGGCGGACTGGAACGCCTTGCGCACCGATTCGAGACTCTTCAGGTTGCAACGGCTAAACTTTCGTGTCTCCAGCAACAATCCATCGCGGCAGGTCCACGCCGGCGGTTCGTCGCGGGGCGGATCGCCGCCGTAAAAAACGTCGTAGGCCGATTGACCTTTGATCGTCTGGAAGGCCAGCCGGCAGAAGTCGCCCGGCCCGACTTGCAGCACACGGAACGGCGCCGCTTTCTTGTTCCGCGCGGCGACCAGCACGTTGCGGCCGTCGGGGCGAATCTCGCCGTGGTGCAGGAACTCGACCACGACGGCCGTGTACGTTTTTCGGGCGGGAACAAACACCGAGCGGACGGCGTTGAACTCCGTGCCGCCCCGGCGGAAGGATTGGGCCGACGCGCCGTTGATGAATGAACAAATAGCGGCAAAGGTCACGATCCAAGCGGCGGTGATTTTTGCGGTTCGCAATGTCATATCCGTTTAGCGGCCGCTGGCACGGCGGCTTGCGTTCAAAACGTCTGAAGCAGTAGGCCGGGTTGCAACCCGGCAGTCATTCGTCGCAATTATTCCCCGAACCTGCCGGGTCATGACCCGGCCTACGGCTGAAGAATGATTGCGGACCGACACCATTGATCGAGCCTCCCCTATCAACTAATGTATATGGTAATCATCGTGGATGGAAGCATCAGGCAGGAGGAGCTTGCATGTCGGCGAACACCCCCCAGATTAGCCCCGAGGAAGCAGTCCACCGGGTCGCCCAGGTGCGCGAGGCACTGGTCGGCGAGGTCCATAAGGTCATCATCGGCCAGGACGAGATGATCGAGCAGATGCTGATCTGCGTATTCGCCCGAGGGCATTGCCTGACGATCGGCGTGCCGGGTCTGGCCAAGACGCTGGCCATTTCGACGCTGGCCCAGGCCCTACACCTGAAGTTCTCGCGCATCCAGTTCACGCCCGATCTGATGCCCAGCGACATCACGGGCACGGAGATTATCGACCAGGACCCGGCCACCGGCCAGCGCACGTTCCGCTTCGTGCGGGGACCGGTCTTTTCCAATATCGTACTGGCCGACGAAATCAATCGAACGCCGCCCAAGACCCAGGCGGCGTTGTTGCAGGCGATGCAGGAGCACGAAGTGACCGTGGCGGGGAACACCTATCCACTTGCCCCGCCGTTTTTCGTCATGGCCACGCAGAACCCGATCGAGCAGGAAGGAACCTACCCGCTGCCCGAGGCCCAGTTGGACCGCTTCATGCTGTCGATCAACATCGGTTATCCAACTCGCGGCGAGGAGCGTGAGATCGTGATGGCGACCACTCAGACTTCCCGCCCGGAGGTCCGTCCGGTGTTGCACGGCCAGGACGTGCTCCGGGCGCAGCAACTCGTGCGTCAAGTGCCCGCCAGCCGGCACGTGGTCGATTACGCGGTCGATCTGGCTCGGGCCACGCGGCCGAAGGAGCCGCCCAGCCCCGATTTCGTGAAAAACTGGCTCGCCTGGGGCGCCGGTCCCCGGGCCGCGCAGTACATGGTCATGGGCGCGAAAGCGAGGGCGATCCTACACGGCCGGTTTGCCGTCTCGGCCGAGGACGTCCGCACGATGGCCTATCCCGTGCTGCGCCACCGGCTGATCACCAACTTCAACGCCGACGCCGAGGGGATCGACGTGGACCAGGTGATCGAGAAGATTCTGCAGACCGTTCCGGAGCCGAGCTACGGCGAGTCGCTTCCGTCGAAGCCGGTCCGCGCGGAACGTCAACCGCCGCCGCCGAGGTCAGTTCCCACTCCGCCGCCGCCTGGAGGTTAAAGCTGTGGTGATTAACATGTTGTTGGCTACCGTGGAGGTGAGAGCGTATCTGACGTTGTCAAATTCAAAGAACAAACGCATTAGATTATCCATCGCGCGAGACTGAATGTGCGTACCGCCAATCCAACGCGAAATCGTTTCGGCGGCAACTCCTATTCGCTCGGCAAAGTCCTTTTGCCTAAGGCCGAGCTTGCTCAGTGCATCGCGGATTTGTTCCGGCGACAGCAACACAAGGTGTTCCCGCAACGCCTGGGTTACTTGGTCGTTGCTGACGTTGCTGAACAACACCTCACCGCATGCGCCGCATTTGTTGATCTGAAGCCGCGGGATGTGGAATGCATGTAGGCGGCCGTCATGTTTGACTTCGGCATCATAGGCAATGGTCGCCGGCCGCACCTCAACCTTGCCGCATTCGGGACAACGCCGTGGGAACGGCTTCTCGCTTGGCTCCGCCGCATCGGTCGCACAAAGGTATTCTTTTCTAGGCATCGTGAATGTTCACCACATATACGGTCGGTCCCATCTTTTCTTCATCGAAGCGCGTTTCGATGTAGATCAGTCGACCGGCAATTGGGATTCGGAAATCATAGTGATACGGGTATAGATTACGATAGTCTTCGCGGGTCTCAACGACCTGATCGATTTCGCCGCCATTGGCGACATGTTCATACATCAACGAGCCGATCGACTTCGGATCGTGACCCTCAAGATTTTTCCGAAGCCATTCGACGGGCAGCCGTTTCCACTGAATGAATCCATCGCAATTCCATTCCTTGAGGGCCTCAAGAATCCTCTCGACCAACTTTCGGTCTTTCAGGGGCGGCATAAGATCGCCCCTGAAACATGAACTCGTAATCCACAAGGAATGAATCTACATTCAATCATAGGCGGAAACTTGATATATGTCAAGTCGGTGCTTTACGCCAAAAGAGTGATTATTTTCCGGCTAATCTTGGCAAAACACCCATACCCCCCCACCTTCGGTATCCTCTATTGTTGCTGGGAGCGGTCGCTTTGGCAAGCCCGCCAGCTATGCCGCAAACGTCACGTTTTCGAGCCGAACCGGTTGGAAAGAAACGTCTCGAACACCAAGGCGATCAACACCGCCAACAGAAACGGCGTCCACAGACTCTTGCCCTCACGAAGCAGGACGAATGTTTCCGAGAGATCGTCGGGGTCGTCGGCGACGATCAACGGAGCGCCGTCCAACAATTCTTCGAGCTTGGGCCGCTCGATCTTTGCCGGCTCGGCCTCGGCGGGATCGAAATTGACCGAATAGACCACTTGCGTCGGACTCGCGGCGCCTGGAATCCGCAACACGTAAATACCAATCTCGTAAGTGTTCGCGTAGCGGAACTCCTCGGATGTTTTCAGCCGCAGCGTTTCGCCGTCTGGCGGAACCAGCTCGCCGTACTGTAGCACAGCCGCCCCCGGCTGTGTTTGCTGCTCTAAACCAATCGCCCCAGCCGAGGGCGGCTGGGCTACATTTAACCGGTATTCCAACGGCTGACCGGCGAGAAGATTCGTTCTGACGCGATCGGTCTCCGACAGATGGAAAGTAAGCCGAACGACCAACGGCATGAAGATCGGCCGCAGCGGCAGGTTGGACCAACTCACCACCGCGCCGGTGCCGAGCATCAGCGTTCGGCCGTCGCCCACGCTCCGCTCGACCAGCAACGGTTCGCCGTCGTCGAGCCGTGCCAGCACCCGCGCGTACCCTTTTTCGACCGCCATGCGGACGTGCCGGTAGACCAGAATCGATTCGTACAGCGAGACCGGTTCAAGCAAGTTTTTCAAGGCCGGGTGCTTTTCGTCGAGGAATCCGACGTGCCAGCTATCGCGTCCCTCTTGCCGCCCGATCGCACGAACGTCCACCAGCGGCGCGGGCAGCAACCGCCCGCCGGAAAGTCGGTTCATTCGGTTGTACGCCTCCGTCTCGACGTTGTCGCCGCAGATCCAGACGAGATTGCCGCCGGCGGCGACGTAGGCATCAAGCCGCTCGGCCGCCTCGGCATCCAGGGCGGGCAGGTTCACGCAGTACAAGACTTTATACTTCTCCAACGGTTCGCCGGTCAGATCGCCGACGAGTAGCGTCGATACATTGAACCCGCCTGCGCCGGCCGGGCCTAAGGCAAGGGCCTGCTCCAGATAGTACGCCTCGTCGAGGTACGGTATTTCGTGACGCCGCGCCTCGACCACCGCCACCGGAATGCTCCGGCCGAGGTCGATGGCGAAGAAACGGCGGTCGTCGTACCGCGAGCCGTCCTCGCCGATCAGACTTATCTGGCCGCGATGCAACCCGGCGCGTTGAAGCGAAAAGGTGAAACCGTGTCTTACCCGCCCGCCGGGCGGAAGGTTCAACTGGGGACTGCTCGCCTGCTTCACTCCGTCGATGGTAAGTTCAACCAACCGTTGTTGGGCGACCGACGAGGCGTTCAGCACGGTGACGACGGCCTTCACCGGCAGCCCGACCATCGGCACGGCCGCTTCGAGATCGACTCTTTCAACGGCCGCGTCCGGTTTCGGAGCACGGTTGCAATCGACGATGATGACGGGAATTTGTTGTTTAGCGGCCGACGGTACGTCTGTTTGATGTTTAGCGGCCGACGGCACGTCGGCCCCGGCGGCTGCTAAACGCTCGTTGCCAACCGTACTGGGCACTGAAGTGCCCGTCCCGCGTCCCGCGTCCCGCGGCCCTCGTCCCTCGCCCCTCATTCCACGACACCCGCTGCATGTCGGTCAGTATGTATATCTGCTTGTTCGGCGCTTCGGAGCCGGCCAACAGTTGCCGGGCTTGCCGCAGCTTCAACATCAGATCGGCCCGCTCGTAGCCGACGCGACATTGTCGGAGGATTTGG
Organism: Planctomycetota bacterium; assembly: GCA_030612765.1. Taxonomy (GTDB): domain Bacteria; phylum Planctomycetota; class Planctomycetia; order Pirellulales; family Thermoguttaceae; genus JAHIKV01. The sequence goes on along the minus strand of JAUWNG010000001.1, from coordinate 9,532 downwards.
CGGACGGACTGTTGGGTGCGGTCCAACCTGCCGGCATTGGGGAACGGCGGGCCGCAGGTGGGTAGCAGCGCCGCCTGATCGCCGTCGGTCAATTGATCGAGGATCTGCGCCGCCGCCGCGGCGGCCGTCTCCAGCCGGACGCGGTCCCGGTCGATCATGCCCATGCTCGCCGAGTTGTCGAGGATGATAACCACCGCCGTCTGCGCGCCGCCCCAGAGTGCGCCGAGGTTGGTCATCGCCGGCCTGGCAAGTCCCACGGCCACCAACAGCAGCACCGCCGCGCGGAGCACCATCAACAGCAGGTCTTGTATCCGCTTCCGCCGCCGCGTTTTCTGCACGCTCAGTTTCAGGAACCGCAGCGTCGGAAACGGGACCTCTTTTGCCCGACGACGGTTGACCAGATGCAACACGACGGGGATCGCGGCGGCAAATACTGCCAGCAGAAACAGCGGCGCGGCGAAGGTCATGGGCGGCCCCGTTTGGCGATGTATCGCGACAGCATGAAATCGTACGGCGTCGAGGTGTCGGCGGATACGTAGTCGATCCGGGCCTCGGAGCACGCGCGACGATGGCTCTCGATGAACGATCTAATCTGGGCCACGTACTCGTCGCGCGCGTAGGCGGGATCGACCTGTATCCATTGGCCGGTTTCGAGGTCGCGGAAAGCAGTCGCATCGCGGAACGGAAAGTCGATCTCGGCCCGGTCGAGAACGTGGAAGACGATCACCTCGTGACGGCGATGGCGGAAGTGGTGCAATGCCTTGACGATTTCTTCCGGCTCGCCGTACAGGTCGCTGATCAAAACGATCAGTCCGCGGCGTTTCAGCCGGTCGGCAATGCGGTGCAGCGTTTCGGCAACGTCGGTCTCTCCGGCCGCTTCGACCGCCTCCAATCGCTCCATCATTTCGTTGAAGTGGCGCGGCGTGCTTCGGGCGGGCATGTCGAGCCGAATCCGCGCGTCGAAAGTGGTCAAACCGACCGCGTCCCGCTGACGGGTCATCAAATAGCCGAGCACCGCGGTCAGATAGCACCCGTATTGCAGCTTGCTCAGTTTGCCGTCGAGACTGTAGCCCATCGAACCGCTCGTGTCCAAGAGGATTTGGACCCGCATGTTCGTCTCTTCCTCGTACTGTTTGATATAGAGGCGGTCGGTGCGGCCCAACATGCGATAGTCGAGCCGCCGTGGGTCGTCGCCGGCCGTGTACTCGCGGTGTTCGGCGAACTCGGCGCTGAACCCCTTGTAGGGGCTGGAGTGCAACCCGCTGATAAAACCCTCGACCACGCCCCGGGCGACGAGCGAGAGGTTTTTCACGCGGGCCAACGCCTGCGGCTCGAGGAATCGGTAGCCGGTTTGCATGGAAATAAGGCTTTTTTTAGGATAATATACCTGTATGAGGGTGTCCGGGAATTGGCCCGCAAAAACAGCTATTTAGCCCCGGGTGAATACACCCGGGGCACGGTCTGGTGCGTCCAGACATATCCCCGCCGTGTATTCACGGCGGGCTAAATGGGACTATTCCCGGACACTCTCACCTATATTGTAATGGAGTTTGACTCATTTAATAAAACATGGCAACATGGCCGTCGTTGCCGACAACGATATAGACGACATGTGGAACCGCTCTTTTTACCCCCACTTGGTTGACATTCCCGCAATTGATAGTTAGCCTAGGTAAATATAGGGGTTCGCGCCGACTTTACCAGGAATAACATGGCCGCCAAACGTAAAACCGACTTTACGGAAATCCTCATCCACCAGGGCATCGTCAGCCCCGACCAACTGGCTGAAGCGCAGCAGATGGTCGCCGAACAGGGCCTGAACTTGGCCGATGCCCTTGTCCGGCTGGGATACACCACGGGCGAGGAGGTGATGCGGGCGATGGCCGAGCAACACGGCTTGGACTACGTCAACCTAAGCGAGGTCTCCATTCCCCCAACGGTCGTCGAGTTGGTGCCCGAGTCCGTGGCGCGAGAAAACGTCACCATCCCTTTGTCCGAGTCCGAAGGCAAGCTGACGGTGATCGTCAGCGATCCGATGGACCTCGACACTTTCGACAAACTGCGGTTCATTCTCAACCGCCAGATCGAGATTTCCCTGGCCCCGCGAGAGGCGATTCTCGAGGCCATCAACCGCCATTACGGCCAGACCGTCGGCGAAAGCGCCGACTCGATGCTTCAGGAGTTCACCGACACGGCCATCGACTTCACCGAGACGATGCAGGAAGCCGAGGGCGGCGAGGAGGAAGTCGACGAAAGCAGCGCGCCGGTGGTGCGGCTGGTGCAATTGATCATTACCGAGGCGGTTCAACTGCGGGCGTCCGACATCCACATCGAACCGTTCGAGGATCGGATTCGGGTCCGATATCGGATCGACGGCGTGCTGATCGAGCGAGACAGCCCCCCCAAACGGTTGCTCGGCGCGATCCTTTCCCGCGTCAAAATTCTCTCCAGACTCGACATCGCCGAACGACGTCGGACCCAAGACGGACGAATCAAGATTACCGTTGGAGAGAAGGAACTCGACTTGCGGGTCAGCGTCATCCCGACCAGCCACGGCCAATCGGTGGTGATGCGCATCCTAGACAAGGACAGCATCAAGGTGGGATTGCGCCAGTTGGGGTTTTCCGATGAGGACTATCAAAAGGTCCGGGGACTGATCCAGCGGCCCAACGGGATCATTCTGGTTACCGGTCCGACGGGTTCTGGCAAGACGACGTCGCTGTACGCGGCACTAAATGAGTTAAATACGCCGGACAGGAAGATTATTACGGCCGAGGATCCCGTAGAGTACTACCTACCGGGGGTGAACCAGGTAGAAATACGCCATAATATTGGTTTGGATTTTTCTCGCGTGATCCGTGCCATGTTGCGTCAAGCACCGAATGTGATTCTGGTTGGCGAGATGCGAGACCTTGAGACGGCACAGATGGGAATTCAGGCGTCTTTGACTGGACACTTGGTTTTCAGTACACTTCATACGAACGATGCGCCCGGTGCCGTTACACGTCTGATCGACATGGGTGTCCCGGCATACCTCGTATCCAGCAGCGTCGTCGCCATCATGGCTCAACGTCTTATCCGAGTCGTTTGCCAAAAATGCAAGCATCCGTACGTCCCCAACGAATCCTTGATCGAGGGCGCCGGCATCACTCCAGAGATGGCCGCCAGTGCCAGCTTCGTCCAAGGCGGCGGATGTGGAAACTGCCAGGGAACCGGCTTCCGCGGGCGGCTGGGTATCTTTGAGCTTATGCTCATGTCGCCGAAAATCCGCGAATTGACCTTTAACGCCGCACCCACGGAAGATATCCGGCGAGCTGCGATAAGTGAGGGGATGAAAACCCTCTATTGGGATGGTATCGACAAGGTTCTACGCGGTGTTACCACCCTGGAGGAGGTCTTGCGTGTAGCGAAACGATCCGAGTCCGATTAACCAAATTGCTGGTCATACGTCGGCCGGACACGAATAATCATACTGAAAGAAGCCCCGGCACAACCGGATTTTTGGCGAGAAGAGGCCTCTTCGCCCCCGACTGCCGGTGCAGCACTTAATAGCGGGGAAGACATTCTAAATGGCCAACATCCTCATAGATAAACTGTTGCAGACGGTCGTCAACCGCAACGCCAGCGACTTGCACATTGCCGTCGGCCAACCACCAGTGATCCGCGTCGACGGGCACTTGATGAAGCTCGAGACGAAGGTCTTGGATTCGGAAGACACGACGGCCTTGATGAAGAGCATCACGCCCGAGCGCTGCCAGCAGGAATTGCAGGAGGTGGGCGGTTCCGACTTCGGCTTCGCCTTTGGCGACATGGGGCGGTTTCGCGTCTCCGTCTTCAAGGAACGCGGCCACGTAGCGATCGCTCTGCGGCTGATTCCCGCCAGGGTGATGGACTTCAAGGAGTTGGGAACCCCTCCGGTGTTGGCTGACTTGTGTACCCGTCCCCGCGGGCTGGTTTTGGTGACCGGTCCGACCGGTTCCGGCAAGACCACCACCTTGGCGGCGATGATCGACTTTATCAACCAGGAATTCGACCATCACATCATCACGGTCGAGGATCCGATCGAGTTTTACCACACGCACAAAAAGTCGATAGTGAACCAGCGGGAGTTGGGGGTCGACGTGCCCACCTTTGCCGAGGCCATTCGCCGCGGCTTGCGTCAAGACCCGGACGTGATCCTGGTGGGCGAGATGCGCGACCTGGAGACGATCGAAACGGCGATCACGGCGGCCGAAACCGGCCACATCGTTTTCGGCACCCTCCACACCACCAGCGCCCAAGGCTCGATCAACCGCATCATCGACGTCTTTCCCATCACTCAACAGGAGCAAATCCGCACGCAGTTGTCCGTTGCCATCATCGGCATTCTTTCGCAAGCGTTGCTGCCGAAGATCGGCGGCGGCCGGATTGCGGCGTACGAAATGCTCGTTGTCACGCCGGCCATCGCCAACCTCATCCGCGAGAACAAGACCTTCCGCATCACTTCCGCGATGCAGACGGGTCAAAAGCTGGGTATGCAGTTGCTCGACGACCACATGTTCAAGCTCTGGAAAGACGGCCTGGTGGAGAAGCGGGAAATCCTTTTGAAGGCGCATTCGGTCGACGAGTTGCAGATCAAGATCGCGCGGGCCGAGCGGGGAATGTTCGAGGACGAGGAAGAGGCCCGTGAACGGGGAGAAGTGGAGTAAACAATGGCGATTCGGCGCATCGGTCAAATCCTGGTTGACTTGGGCTTCCTCCGCGAGGAGCAACTGGAGGTATTGCTCGAGGAGCAGCAGCAGCGCCCCGGCGAGATGATCGGGCAAATCGCCATCAGTCTCGGTTTGATCAACGACGACCAGTTGGCGCAGGGGTTGGCCGAGCAGATGGGTATGCAGGTGGTCAGCCTCAGCGACGTGGTGATCCCCGTCGAGGTGCTCACCCACGTCACCGAGCCGATGGCCCATCTCTACCGGATCATCCCGCTGAAGTTCGAGCGCGACGTGCTGACCATCGCCATGTGCGATCCGCAAAAGCTGTCGATCATCGACGAGTTGCGGAGTTTTCTCGGTTACGACATCAAGGCCATGGTCTGCACCGAGAAAGAGATGCTCAAATCGCTGGACCGCTACTACTCCGCCGGCGGCGAGAGCGTGGAGACGTTGATCGCCGACATGGAGGAGGACGCCGAGTTGGCTGCCGCCGCGGAGAAGATCGAAAAGAGTTCGGCCCTCGATCTCACCAGCGTCGAGGCCCTGGCCGACAGCGCGCCGGTGCGAAAGTTGCTGAACATGGTTTTGCTGCTGGCGATCCGCGAGCACGCCAGCGACTTGCATTTCGAGCCGTTCGAGAGCGAGTTCAAAATCCGTATCCGCTCCGACGGCGTGTTGTACGAGATGGTCCCGCCGCCGCGCCACCTGGCCTTCGCCATCACCACGCGGGTGAAGGTCATGGCCGATCTGAACATCGCCGAGCGTCGCTTGCCGCAGGACGGCCGCATCCGGCTCACCGTGGGCGGCCACCCCGTCGATTTGCGCGTCAGCGTGTTGCCCACCATGTTCGGCGAAAGCGTGGTCATGCGGATACTCGACCGCTCGGTGGTCATGCTCGATCTGGACGCCATCGGCCTACCCGACGGAATTTTGGCCTCGTTCCGCGAGATCATCCGCCGCCCCAACGGCATTGTATTGGTGACCGGCCCGACCGGATGCGGCAAGACCACCACGCTTTACGGCGCGCTGAACGAGTTGAACGTCATCGAAGACAAGATAATCACCACCGAGGACCCGGTCGAGTACGACATCGACGGCATCGTGCAGATGCCGATCGATCAGGCGATCGGCAACACGTTCGCTCAATGCTTGCGGTCGATCTTGCGTCAGGACCCGGATAAAATCCTGGTGGGCGAAATCCGCGACCTGGAGACGGCCGAGATCGCCGTGCAGGCGTCGCTGACCGGCCACATGGTATTCAGCACGCTGCACACCAACGATGCCCCGAGCACGGTCACGCGGTTGCGCGACATGGGAGTGCCCCCGTTTCTGTTGACTGCCACGCTGGAGGCCGTTCTCGCCCAGCGGCTGGTCCGAAAGATATGCAAGGAGTGCCGCGAGCAGACCACTCCCAGCACGGATACGTTGGCGCAGATGGACCTTACACCCGACGACGTGCTGGACAAAAAGTTTTATCACGGCCGCGGTTGCGCCGCCTGCAACAACACCGGCTTCCGCGGGCGGACCGGATTGTACGAGTTCATGCCCATCAACGACCAACTCCGAGACATTATCAATCACGGGGCCTCCACGCAACAAATCCGAGATTTGGCGTTGCAGACGGGCATGGTGCCCCTGCGCGAGTCGGGGTTGGAAAAGGTCTACAGCGGCATCACCGCCATCGAGGAGATCGTGCGAGAGACGGTTTCCGAGTCGTAGGGTAGTGGGTAGTGGATAGTGGATAGTGGGTAGTGGAGAGTGGAGAGTGGAGAGTGGAGGGCTGGCCGCTTCAGCGGCCAGTTATGTCGCATTAGGAGAACGACCATGCCAACCTATCAATTCGAGGCGATGGACGCCACCGGTCAGGAGATCAAGGACGTCATCGAGGCCACGAACCAGGACGAAGCGCAGGCGACGATCCGGCAGATGGGATACTTCGTCACGAAGATCTCCGCCAAAAAGAGCCGCAAAACCGCCGCCGGAAAAAAGGGGGACCGCAAAGGAAAAACTTTCGCCCTCGGCGGGGTCAAGTCGAAAACCCTGACCACTTTCACCCGTCAGCTCTCGATCCTCCAGGACGCGGGGCTTCCCATCCTGCGGAGCCTGAAAATCCTCGAGCAGCAGTCGGTCCCGGGCGCGCTGAAAAACTCCCTGATCGACGTCTGCGACGAGATCGAGGGCGGGGCCACGCTCTCCGAGGCTATGGCAAAGTCGCCAAAAGCCTTCAACCGGCTCTACGTCAACATGATCAAGGCCGGCGAGGCGGGCGGGGCGCTCGAGGTGATACTCAAGCGTTTGGCCGAGTTCCAGGAACGGTCCGAAAGCCTAAAGCGGAAAGTCAAAGGCGCGCTGGTCTATCCGATCTGCGTCGTCGTCTTCGCCTGCTCGATCATGGTCTTTATCATGATGTGGATCGTGCCCAGGTTCACGAAAATCTTCATGGACTTCGACACCGAGCTGCCGGCCATCACCGTGGTACTGATTACCTTGTCGGACTTTGTGATCAACTTCTGGTATCTGCTGCCCGGCATCCCGCTGGCGATTTGGCTGGCGCTGAAGTTGATCCGCAAGTTCTCCGCCGGACGGATGGGATGGCACATGTTCATCATAAAAATGCCCGTCTTCGGTCCGCTGATCGAGAAAAACATCATCGCCCGCACCATGCGCACACTCGGCACCCTGGTGGCCAGCGGCGTGCCGATCCTCGAGGCACTGCACATCACCAAGGAGACCTCGGACAACGCCGTCTTCGAGCGGCTTTTCCAAAAGGTCTACGAGTCGATCCGCGAGGGCGAGTCGATCGCCAAGCCGTTGAAGGAGAACTCCAGGCTGACGTTCCATCCAATGGCCTGGTTCTTCTGGACCTTCTGGCCGCCGGCGATCGGCTCACTGCTGTATCTGACGAAAATGAACGCCCGAGTGATCGACGACATGGTCGTCAACATGGTCGACGTCGGCGAGGAAACCGGAGAGCTGGACACCATGCTGTACAAAGTGGCCGACACCTACGACGAAGAGGTCGCCGTGATCACCGAAAGCCTGATGAGCCTGATGGAACCGTTGTTGATTATCATCCTCGGATTCATGGTCGGCTTCATCGTCATCGCCTTGTTCATGCCGTTGGTCAAGCTGATTACCACGTTGAGTGGATAGTGGGTAGTGGGTAGTGGATAGTGGATAGTGGGTAGTGGATAGTGAAGAGTGGAGAGGGCTGGCCGCTTCAGCGGCCAGTTGCGATGGATTAAAAACGCGACGCGACCGCTTGCGGTTTCGCCACGAAACGAAAAAATATCGACAAGTCGCTTACGGCTTCGCAACGGGCCAATCGAAGGGCAAGGCTGGTTTCCTTTTTGGACGCGGCGGCCGCGGGCCGGAAACGCACGTGAGCGCCGCAAGGGAGAAACAGCCATGAAAAGTTGTCAGTTGTCAGTTGTCAGTTGTCAGCGGACGTTTAGCCGCCGCCGGCACGGCGGCGATCCGTTTAGCCGCCGCGTCCACGCGGCGAGAGACGCGGGGTTCGGGACTCGGGACTCGGGACTCGGGGTTCGGCAAATCCCAAATCCCAAATCCCAAATCCCAAATCTCAAATCTCCCGTCCTCTCCCCTCTCCCCTCTCCCCTCTCCCCTCGTTCCGCTTTTACGCTCGTCGAGATGTTGGTGGTGGTGACGATCATCGGCATCCTGTCGGCGATGGCGTTCGGCGCGTTGCAGATGGCCCGCGAGACCGCCCGAGAGATGGCCACCAAGGCCACCATCGCAAAGCTGAACAACGTCATCATGCGCCGATACGAGTCCTACAGGACTCGACGTGTGCCGATCCGGATTCCGACCGTCGCAACCCCACGCCAAGCGGCCGAAATCCGCCTGGCCGCCATCCGCGACCTGATGCGAATGGAAATGCCCGAACGGTGGAACGATGTAAGCGACGCCCCCGGAATACTCCCCCACCTTGTTGTCCCGCTCTCCCAACCTGCACTGCACTTGCTTTACCAAGCTAAGTACACATCGACACCCAACGAAAACTACAGTCACGCAAAATGCTTATTCATGATTATTAGCATGGGTAGCCCTGAGGCGATGGAACAATTCCATCAAAGCGAAATTGCCACCGACACCGATGGTTGGCAATACTTTGTTGATGGTTGGGGAAGACCAATATATTTCCTCCGTTGGGCACCGGGTTGGTCCCCTTACTCTGACATACAATTTAGTGATGCCACGAACCATCACGATCCCTTCGACACACGAAGAGTTGACGATGGTGGTTACGCGCTTTTTCCGCTTATATTTTCCTTTGGAAAAGACACAAATAGCGCGGCATTTGTGGGGGGGGGCATTTTTGGGAACCTGAACATGGGCGAAGACGTACATTTCCCCGATTCCAATAACGGTTATCTCTTGCCAGACACTATTTGTGGATCCGGCCCCTATGTGACCATTGGCGAGCCTGATCCGACCTATGGCGCAGGTGCCACTGGCAACATTACCAACCATCACATCGAGCAGCGGTAACATGGGATTTTCCAAGCGAAAACGATCGGTTGCCCCGAAGTATTTCGGGCCGAAGGCCCCGCGTTCGCCCAGCCCAGGGCAACGCCCTGGGTGTCGGGGACCGTGGAGTTCCCGCTCCGGCCCAACGGGCCAATGGTTCAATCTTGGGCGGGAACGGTTGGTCCGTTGGACCGACGCGCGGTTTGCCGTCGCCGATCGTTCCCAGGGCGATGCCCTGGGCTGGGCGAACCCACGCCCCTTCGGGGCGGAAAGCGGAAGGCGGAACCCTCTCCCCGCTCCCCTCGCGCCGGCCCGCGGGCCACCCCCCCCCCCCGGCCCACCGCCCGCCC
>JAUWNG010000140.1 GCA_030612765.1 Planctomycetota bacterium | reverse complement strand
TCGTGGGTTGTGGCTAGTTGGATGTTGTTTGTGGGTAGTGTCTAGTGGATAGGGGGTAGTGGGTAGTGGGTAGTGGTTGAAACCGGCCGTACAACCGCTTGAGGTTTCGCAGCCAACATCGCTTTCAATCTCTCCTCCCTTTTCTCTCCTCTCTCTCCCCTCTCCCCTCTCCCCTCTCCTTCATCACCCGGCCAACAAATTCGCCTTCAAATCAATCCCCATCTCCGGCACCGGCTCGACGGCGACGGAGAAATACAATATCTCTCGGGCGATCTCGTCTAGCACCGCCCTGGCATTATACAGCCCTTTCCGGCCGAGCAACTCCCAGCAAAGGCTCCCTTCGGTCTTGACGCCGGCCGGCGGGCGGATCGCCCGGCGAACCGATTGCAGCCGGTCGGCACAGTTGACGTACGAACCTTCGCGCTCGGGATAAGCCGCGCCGGGCAACAGGTAAGTCGCCCGCTCGCCAAGCGGCGAGGGGAACAGGTCTTGCACGACCAGCAGATTGAGCCGCTCGAACCGCGCGGCGGTCGCCTGGCCGATCCACTCGTGCTTGTACCCGCCGGAGACCCAAACGCCCTGCACCGCGTCCTGGTCCAATTCCGCGAGGAGTTCGTCGAAAGTGGTCGCACGTCGGGCGAAATGGGCGATCACCGCTTCCACGCCGCGGCGGTTGGGACATTTTTCCGCCCGAATCGTAAACCCGCCGGGGAACCGCTCGTCCTCGCCCACCTCCGGCACGGGTCCGACGGCCAGCGGCGCTTCGGCGTCGATGCCGCGGATCACTTTGCACAACAAATATGCCTCTTCGACCGTCAGGAAAGGCGAGATCACCGCGGCCAGCCGGCCGGCCTCGCCGAGCGACCGATTCAGTTCGTTCGGCAGAGCGGTCCAGTCGATTGCCGAGCCGTTGCGGCCGGTCGGCTGCGTCAGCCGGCGGGGGTCGTGGACGTGCGGATAGTCGTAGCGGCCGTCGTTGCAGATCCACCACTTGTTGACCAACGGGTTTTCACGCGGCTTGATCCGCCAGACGCGGTCCTGGTTCTCCTCGATCCAGATCGAGCAGCCGGTTGAGCAGCCGGTGCAAACGCCTCTGTGACTCCGTAAATACCATACCCGTTGCCGATATAAAAAATCCTTGTCGCCGAGCGCGCCGACCGGGCAGAGATCGACGACGTTGCCCGAGAGTTTGTTGCTCAGCGGAAAGCCGGTCACAACGTCGATTTCCGCTCGGGCGCCGCGGCCGGTTACCATCAACTCGCACGTGCCGCTGATTTCCCGGGCGAAGCGGACACATCGGCCGCACATTACGCAACGATCGACGAAGAGCGTCACGTCGCCCAGGTCTCGCCGCCGGCTGGTAAAGGGCCGGAGGTCGGCCCGCCGCTCGGCCTGGCCGTACTGGAAGTGATAGTCCTGCAAGAGGCACTCGCCCGCCTTGTCGCAGATCGGGCAGTCGATCGGATGACGCAGCAGCAGGTCTTCCTCGACCATTGCCCGGGCGCGGGCCACCTTCTCGCTGTTGGTCACCAGCACCATGTTGTCGGCGACGATTGTGTTGCAGGCAGGCGCCAGCTTCGGCTGCATCGCGATCTCGCCGGTTTTCTGGTCGCGCGTGCCGACCTCGACCAGACACATGCGGCAACTTCCCGCCACCGACAGGCCCGGATGCCAGCAGTAGTGCGGAATCTCGACGCCCACCAAACGCGCGGCCTCGATGCCGTTGAGCCGCCGCCCGGCGGGAATTTCGAGTTCGTGGTTGTCGATAATGACGGTCGGCATGGGAGCTAGTGGATAGTGGATAGTGGATAGTGGATAGTGGGTAGTGGGTAGTAAGTAAGCCGCTTGCGGTTTCGCATTAAACGCCAACCAACGCCTCCACCGGTTCCGTCTCCATGTATCCGTCGGGATTCGTTTGCATGATAAAATCCTCAAACTCGTCGCGGAACTTGCTCAGCGCGGTCTTGATCGGCCAGGCGGCGCCGTCGGCCAGTCCGCAAATCGTCGTGCCGGGCATGATGCCGATCGACTCGCCGATCTCCAGCAACAGATCGAGGTCTCGCAACCGTCCCCGGCCGGCCTTGATCCGCTCCATCATTTGCAGCGCCCAGTACGTCCCCTCGCGGCAGGGCGTACACTGGCCGCAGCTTTCGTGGGCAAAGAAACGGCAACTGTTGTGCAGAAAATCGACCATCGAGTAGGTCTCGTCCAGCACCACCACGCCGCCGGTGCCAAGCCCCAGACATCCTACCCGCATCGGAGCGGCAAAGTCCAGCGGGGTGTCGAACTCCGAGACGGCGACCACGCCGGTGCTAAGTCCGCCGAGCACGGCCGCCTTCGCCTTCCGCCCCTTCCAAACGCCGCCGCCGAACTGCTCGATCAATTGGCCGACGCTGATACCCAGCGGGGCCTCGTAGCACCCCGGGCGGTTGACGTGCCCGGAAAGTCCGAACAGTTTTGGGCCGAAGCTGCCGGGGTCGCGGGGATTGTTCGGCTCGGGCGGAGTGCCCATCGAACGGAACCACCCCGCGCCCCGATCGACGATGTGTTTCACGCAGGCGAGCGTCTCGACGTTGTTCACGACGGTGGGCTTTCTAAAAAGCCCTTCGACGGCCGGGAACGGCGGTTTGATCCGCGGCCAGGCCCGACGACCTTCGATGCTCTCGATCAGTCCGGTCTCTTCGCCGCAGACGTAGGCCCCCGCGCCGACGTGGATGTAAACGTCCAGCGAGAAGTCGCTGCCGAGTACGTTGGACCCCAAGTATCCGGCGGCGCAACACTCGTCGATGGCCGCCTGCATCCGTTTCCGGCACAAGGGATATTCGTAGCGGAGGTAGACGTAGGCGGTTTGTGCGCGGGTGGCGTAGCAACTGAGAATGGTCCCTTCGAGAATCTGGTGCGGATCGAGTTCCATCTGCACGCGGTTGACGAAGGTGCCCGGCTCGCTTTCGTCGGCGTTGACGCAGAAATAGATCGGGCCGGGATGTTTCTTGGGCAGGAAGGACCATTTCATTCCGGTGGGGAACCCCGCCCCGCCTCGGCCGCGCAGCCCGCTCTGCTCGACCAGCTCGACCACGTCCCCAGGCGACATTTCTTTCAATGCCCGGCGCAGACCCCGATACCCGCCGCCGGCCTCGTACACGGCCAGCGTGTGGCTGTCTTTTTCTTCGACGTTCGCTAGTAGGACGGGTTCGTAGGTCATCAGGGGATAAGGTTCAAGGTCAAAGGTCCAAGGGTCAAAGGTCAAAGGGTCAAAGGTCAAAGGGTCAAAGGGTCAAGGTTCAAGGTCAAAGGTTCAAATGGCTGTTCCTTGAACCTTGAACCTTTGACCTTGAACCTTCTACCTCCACGTGTGTATTAACTCATCAATCTTTTCCACCGTCATATTCCCATACAGCGTATCGTTCACCAGAATCGCGGGGGCAAGTTCGCAGGCCCCGAGACACTCGGCGTATTCGAGCGTAACGCGGCCGTCGGCGGTCGTTTCGCCGGGGCGGACGTTCAGCTTATCACACAGGTATTCCAGCAGTTCCTCCCCGCCGCGGGCCGCGCAACCGATCGAGCGGCAGACCCACAGGCGGTATTTCCCTTGCGGTTTGTCTTGCTTGAAAAATTCGTAGAAGCCGAGCGTGTCTTGCACCTGAGCGGGGGCAAGCTCGAGCAGTTCCGCGATCTCGACCACCGCCTTCGGCGGCACGTATCCCAGCCGATCGTTGACCAGATGCAGCGCCGGCAAGGTGGCCGCCTGTTTGGTCGGATAGCGTCCGAGGCAACTCTCGATATTCTTGCGGACTTCCGCGTCCAAAACATTCATTACCGATCCAATTCCGCTGCAATTTCATTCAAACTCACGATAATCACAAACCCGGCGTGGACGCCGGGGCTAAACCTACCGATCCAACTCCGCCGCGATTATGTTCAGGCTGCCCAGCACCGCCACCACGTCGCCGATCGTGTGGCCGCGGATCAAATGCGGGAACAGAGCGAAGTGAACGAACGACGGCCCGCGGCAACGGGCGCGATACGCCCGCGACGTGCCGTCACCGACAATGTAAAATCCCAACTCCCCGTTCGGCGCCTCGGTGGCGCAGTATATCTCCTCGCAAGGCGTCTGGAAGCCCCGGTTGGCCATCAGCAACTCGAAGTGCGAAATCAAACCCTCGATGGTCGAAGCGACCGCTTGCTTGTCGGGCAAAATCACTCTGGGGACTGTCCCGATTTTCGCGGCGCCGACGGCGTTGTTTTGTCGATCGTCGTCGACGCCGCGAAAATGGGACTGTCCCCTTCCAGTCCCCGCGACGTGTACCGGCCCGGCCGGCAGATTCTCGACCGCCTGATGGATAATTTTCAGGCTCTCGCGGATTTCGGCCAGACGGACCAGGTATCGGGCGTAGCAGTCGCCCCCTTCGGCGCAGCAGACGTTGAAATCGAAATCGCGGTAGTTCAGATACGGCTCGTCCTTGCGCAGGTCGCGGGCGACTCCGCTGGCGCGGGCAATCGGGCCGGAACAGCCGCGGTTGATCGCCTCGGCCTTGCTCAACACGCCAACCCCCTTCATGCGGTCGACGAATATCCGGTTGCGGTTCATCAGCCGCTCCAGGTCGGAAAGTGTTTTGGGGAGCTGCTTGAGAAAATCGCGGATCATCTCGATGGCCTTTGGCGAGGCGTCGCGCATCAGTCCGCCGACCCGCGTGTAGCTGTTCGTGAACCGCGCCCCGCAGAGGGCCTCGAAGATGTCGGAAATCTGCTCGCGCGGGTTGAAGGCGTAGATGAAATGGGTGAGGGCGCCGGTGTCCAGCCCCATCGCGCCCAGACACAGCAGATGGTCGGAAATGCGGGCCAACTCGGCGACGATCACCCGGATCGATTGGCAACGCGGCGGCGTCTCGATACCCAGCAACTTCTCCACCGCCAGATGCCAGGCCACGTTGTTGGCCATCGGCGAGACGTAGTTCATCCGGTCGGTGACGGTAACGTACTGGTTATAGTCGAGATGTTCGCCAAGTTTCTCGAAGCCCGAGTGGAGAAAGCCGATGTCCGGCATGGCGTCGACCACCCTTTCGCCGTCGAGCTTCAGCACCAGTCGCAAGGTGGTGTGCGTGGCGGGGTGTTGCGGTCCGAAGTTCATCGTCCACAGATACGGCCGCGGCTCGTCGTGGGCAAGATCGCCGGGATGTGGAACGGAGGTTAGTGGCATTTGGGGGAAATGGTGAATGATGAATGATGAATGATGAATAATGAATGACGAACGTAAACGGATCGCCGCCAAACGTGAAAAAGTATTTGATGTTGCCTCATTGTTCCTCCATTCATAATTCATCATTCATAATTCATAATTCCTTCTTCTAACCTTCCGCTCGCGTAATCACCGGAAAATTATGCCGTTCGCCTCGGCCCTGCAAGGGGTAGTCTTTTCGCAACGGATGGGCCGTGAACTCCTCGGGCAGGAGAATCCGCCGCAGGTCCGGGTGTCCGTCGAAACGGACGCCGAACATGTCCCACACCTCTCGCTCCAGCCAATTGGCCCCTTCCCACAGCCCGACGACCGATGGCACGGTCGGCTCCGGATCGTTCACAAAACACCGCACCGTGATCCGCCGGCCGGTCTCCGCGTCGGCAAGCAGATACACCAGTCCGAAACGGTTCTCGGCGTCGGGGTAGTAGAGGTAATCGACGCAAGTAATATCGACCAGCAGATCGAAAGCGAATTTCTCTTTGAGTGTTTTCAGCACGTCGAATATCGACTCAACCGGAACAACAACCCGCGTCTGGCCGCGAAACTCGCTTGCGGTCAGGTTGGGAACGGCGGCTTGCAGTTGTTGGATGATATGTGAACCCGTCATGTCGGGTGATCCTGGTTTCGGGATTCAGTATTCTGTTTTGAGCTTGCGTTTCAATTTGCGAAACCGCAAGCGGTTTATCCTCGTGCTCCTCTCCCCTCTCCCCTCTCCTCTCTCCCCTCTTTTCGCAGCGCCCGGGGCGGCTGCTGCCGCGAGGGGGCGTCGAACTCGCGGCAGAATATCGTATCTTCGCGCTGAATCTTCTCCTGCAAATCGATAATCGACTGAATCAGTTGCTCGGGGCGGGGCGGACAACCGGGCGCGTACACGTCGACGGGCAAGAAGCGGTCGATCCCTTGAACCACGCTGTAGGTGTCGAACACGCCGCCGGTCGAGGCGCAGGCCCCCATCGAAATGCACCACTTCGGCTCGGGCATCTGCTGCCAAATCCGCTGCAACACCGGCAGCATCTTCATCACCACCCGACCGGCCACGATCATCAGGTCGCACTGGCGGGGACTGAAACGAAATACCTCGGCCCCGAACCGCGCCAAGTCATGGCGGCTTGCCCCGGTTGCCATCAACTCGATCCCGCAACAGGCGGTGGCGAAGGGCATCGGCCAAAGGCTGTTCTTCCGGCACCAACTGACCAGTTCGTCGAGCTTGGTAACTGCCACGCCCTCGGGCAACTCGACAATTGTGGCCGGACCGGCTTCACCTCGGCCGGTAACGTTCGTCACCGCCATTGAAACACCCCCTTGCGCCAATCGTAGACGAATCCGAGGGTCAACAGGGCCAGGAACGTCATCGCGCCGGCGAACACCATGTGCCGGTTGGTTGTGGGGGCGAGGGACGAGGGGCGGGGGACGGGGGAATGATGAATGTAGAGTGATGAATGATGAATGTCGGCGGCGAGGTTGGATAAAGTTCCAGCCGTCAATTCATCATTCATCACTCTACATTCATCATTCATCATTCTACATTCATCATTCCCTACCGCCACCGCCCAGGGATAGAGGAACAGCAATTCAACGTCGAAGACCAGAAAAGCGATTGCCAGCAGAAAGAAGCGGACGTCGAAGCGGCGTCGAGCGTCGTGGATCGGGTCCATGCCGCTCTCGTAGGGCATCAGCTTGACGGCCCCCGGCCGGGCCGGATTGAAAACTTGGCCCACGATGAGCAACCCAACCGCCAACCCGATCACGCAGGCCACCAGCAAAACGATCGGAATGATCGGCAAAATCGAAAGATCCATTCGTCGATGTCCTTTTTGCCGTGGAAAAGCAAAACACCGCTGCATTTTAGGGGCATCGCCGGAAAGGGTCAATCTCCCGGAAGACCACCCTCACGGTGCGGTGGGCGAGTTAAGACAACAAAAAACCCTTCGCAGGTGGGGCAGGAACCTGCGAAGGGCAAACTCGGTGGGGGAATAATTGCCCCACGTTTATGGATTATGGAACACGATTCGCGGAAACGCAACCCCCCGAAAGGTGCAATAACGTGGTTTTCACGGTCTGCAACGCGGGAGCTAGCAGCCCGTTGAAAAAGTCGGATTCCGGGAGTTTGGGTGCCACTGCTGGCTTGTCCAGCAGTGATTCCCGGAAACATCTCCCCTGCACTGCTGGACAAGCCAGCAGTGGCGCCTTTTTTCAACAGGCTGCTTAGAACACGTCGGCGATGAAATGATGCCCCTGGTGGTACCTCACGCCCGTGTGACGCTGGCCCGAAAACATCGGAAAGAACTGATGCTGTTTGGATCGCGGGTCGCTACGATGCTGGGGATAATAGTTTTGCCACTGCTTGTGGTAGACCGGGATTCGCATTTCCGGCGGATAGCGATAGTAGAGGTCTTCGCTGCTGCGATAGTAATCCGCGCCCCAGAAGTTTTGCGGATAGTATACATACGGATAGTGATACATCCGGTTCCAGTCTTGGGTACTGTAACTGTGGCCCCACTGGCGACCGTAGGATTGTTGGGCTTGGGCGTCGGCAACGCAGAAAACGGACGCTATGAAAGCTGCGGCGAGCAGCAAGAGCATGGTCCGGCGGATCATGGTATCCCCCTTTATTCGTGTCGATATGTGCAGGCACAGCCCTGCCGGTAATCTGGGTCAGATACCAAAAGCATCGGCACGCGGCACTATCCGCATTGAATGAATATCCCGCATAAACGGCAAATAATGAATGATGAATGTAGAATGTAGAATGATGAATTGCCTGGCGGAACATGCCCCCCATGTTCATCATTCATCATTCATCATTCTCCAGATACCCTCGAAGAATGATCTGGGCGGCGAGCATGTCGAGCCTCTTCTTGCGACGCTTATGCGTTAGCTCGGCATCGATCAGGAGCCGTTCGGCTTCGTGACTGGTCAGCCGTTCGTCGAAATACTCGACCGGCAGGCCGGTCGTCTCGGCCAGCCAATCGCCGAACCGTCGCGCCTCGAGCGATTTCTCGCTCTCGCGGCCGTCCATGTGGAGCGGCAACCCCACGACGAACAGAACCACCTCATGTTCATCGACCAGCCGCCGGAACCATCGTGCGTCCTGCTCCGTCCCGCGGCGGGTGTAGTTTTCCAGCGGACTGGCGATCTTCCGGTCGGCGTCGCTGATGGCGATTCCGATCCGCACCGTGCCGAAATCGACGCCGGCCACGCGCCCGGCGGCCGGAGATTGGCGGTTCATGGTTGTTTCTCCAACGGTTGCCGTTTCGGCTCGGAAACGAAGTAGCCGTGTCGCAGGAAAGAGAGCACGTACCGCTGGACCTGGACTTTGTCCATGACGAACGAGTGCAAGCTGGGAACGACGATGAAATCGCGTGCCCCGGCGAGTTTCGCCGTTTCGCCGGAGATCACGCCGTCGTTGTCGCCGGAGAGCAATGGGTTGTAGCCCTTGCTGTCTCCTTTGCCGCCGGCGACGATGCCGAACTGGAAGCCGGGCGTGGCCAGGCGTTTTTCCAAATCGGGCCATTGGCGGCCGAGTTGCTGGCCCGCCTTGCCGGTGATCTGCTTGAACAAAACGTTGTGGGCGAGAATGGATGCCAGCCGTGCGCCCTGGTTGGGCGGGGCGAGCATAACGAACCGGCCAAAACGAGCGACTGCCCGGCGGTCCGCCTCGGCCAGGTCGCCCAGGTAGTGGCGGATCACGATGTTGCCCATGCTGTGGCCGACGAAGTTGATCTCCTCGATTCCGTCGAGGTTGTCGACGAGTTGGCGGAGCGTGCGGGCCTGCTCGGCCATGTCGTATTGCGTACTCGGATACCCGACGTTGAAGACCCGATAGCCCCCCTTTTCTCGCAGATGCTTGCAAAGCGCGTTCATCGACGACCGGCTGCGTCCCAGGCCGTGGAGCACGACCACCGCCTTGCCGGTCATCGGCGGCAGACCGCGGTCGCGTTTGATCCGCTCCAGCACCGCGCGGCAATGGTCGAATGTGCCCGAGGCGTGCCGCCAGTTCCGCTCGTCCAACAGCCGGCAGTGTTCGCTCAGCACGTTCCGTTGAATCCGCCACTGATGGAAGAATAGTTCGTCTGCCCAGAACTGTTTGCCGCCCAGAGTGGGCATTGGAATCTGATTGGGGTTGTCCACATCCACCTCCCTGCCACCCGGTCGGACCGCAAAGACCGCCGATGCGGCCAAAATCAACAAGATGGTACAAAATACGCGGTAATGCGTTGTCATGTTCAGGCTGGGGACTGGTCCATTTTTCGGCCGAAAAACGCATTTCGCGGGCAAACGGTTGGCCGAAAACATGGACCTGTCCCCTTCCCGCGGCGCCAGGGGGACAGTCCCATTTTCGCGGCGGTCAAGCGATTTCCCAAGGCAACGTCTCTCACGCCGCGAAAATTGGGACAGTCCCCTGTGAACGGTTACGGGTGGCAGTTCAACTGTCACCCCAACACACCGGCGTCGTTCCGGGCATTATGCAACGCCGTCCAGATCATTATAATGGGATTTTCACACGTCGAAACCCGGCTTCGGACCCATGAGCCGCACCATTGCCATCGGCGACATCCACGGCTGCCTGCCCGCGCTGGACACCCTGCTGGCGGCGATCCGGCCTCGGTCGGACGATACGATCGTTACCCTGGGCGATTACGTCGACCGCGGCCCCCGGAGCCGCGAGGTGATCGAACGGCTGCTGGAGTTGCGGCATCAATGCCGGTTGGTCCCCCTGCTGGGAAACCACGAAGAGATGATGTTGCAGGTCATCGACGGGCAATCGCAACTATACGTCGATTGGCTCCTGTTCGGCGGCGAGGCCACGTTGCAGTCATACGGCACGATGCGGCCCGAGGACGTTCCCTCCTCGCACGTCGATTTCCTGCGAAGCTGCCGGCTGCTTCACGAGTCCCAGCGGTGCTTCTACGTTCACGGCGGCTACCTTGCCGATCGTCCGCTGGGGGATCAGCCGCGGGAGGTGCTGCTTTGGGACTCGATCAAAAATCGTTTGCCCGGCCCTCATTGCTCGGGCAAGACCGCCATCGTCGGCCACGCCTCGCAACACAACGGCGAAATCCGCGACCTCGGCTACCTGAAGTGCATCGACACCTGGTGCTACGGCGACGGTTGGCTCACGGCGTTGGACGTTGAGAGCGGCCAGGTTTGGCAGGCGGACAAGAACGGAGGGATGAGGGGCGAGGGATGAGGGGCGAGGGATTGAGCGTTGGCAATGTGCGTTTAGCCGCCGCGTCCACGCGGCGCGTGGATACCATGTATATGCGTTACTTGCTCGTTTCGCCTAGCAGCCCGGTGAAAAAGTCGGATTTGGGAGTTTGGGTGGCACAGCTGGCGTGTGCAGCAGTGTTTTACCCGGGGTTTACCCCAATCACAGCAGGGCCAACCCCCAGTTGCCCCCGTTTTTAAAGGGGGGGTAGATAAAAACCCCGCCCCCCGCCACAAGCCGTTGGGGCCC
>JAUWNG010000004.1 GCA_030612765.1 Planctomycetota bacterium | reverse complement strand
ATTTGGGCGTTTGGGTGCCACTGCTGGCTTGCCCAGCAGTGTTTTTCCGGGAGTTTTCCCCATGCACTGCTGGACAAGCCAGCAGTGGCACCCTTTTTCAACGAACTGATACGGGCGCGACCATCGGTCGCGGCTTTATGGCGCGGCTGGAAGTCTGCTCAACGCAGCGTCGGTCTCGCGCAACTGGGCCTGAAAATCGTCGTTTTCCGGGTATTGTTCCACCAGCGTGCGAAAGTGTCTTCGGGCGGCTTCCAGGTTGGCCCGGGCAAATTGCTCGTCGGCCTGCAGCAGGGCAATGCTGCGGAGGCATACGGCCAGATCGCGGCGATATGGGACCGCCTCGCCGTTTTCCTCGACGAGTCTTTCCAGTACGCGGCGGGCTTGCTGGAAGGATTGCAGAGCCTCCGCCGGTTCCACCTGCTCTTGATGTAGCAGGCCGAGGTTCAGGTGGATCGCGGCCAGTTCTGCCTGGTATTTGCGCACCGCTGGGTTGGCTTGCGCAAAAGGCGTCATCACTTCCAAAGCCCCTCGGTATAGCTCCATTGCCTCCCGGTGGTTTCCCACGACGCTGGCGAGATCGGCCAGGAGCCGATAACAAAGGGTCAAATAGTGATGATAGTCGAGTTCCTTGCGGTCGCCTTCGGACCCTCGCGGCCCTGCCTGGAGTAGTCGATTGAAGATGGCGATGCCGTCGCGGAAATCCTTCTCCGCGCCGGCGTAGTCGCCGCCGGCCAGCGTCAGGACGGCCAGATTGTAATGGCCGATGCCCAGATCGCGGAGGATTTTTTTGTTTGTGTTGTCCGGCTCCTGCTCGAGTAGCTTGCGGCGGATGGCCTGTGCCTGCTCGAATTGTCGGCGGGCCTCCGGGAATCGTCCCCGCTCCTTTTCCACCAGTCCCAGGTTCATTTGGCCGTTGGCCAGCGAGCGTCGATACTCGCTCTGCCGCGGATGTGCTTCGGCGAGCCGCCGGCGGATGGCGGCCGCCTCCGCATAAGCCGTTCTAGCCTCATTCAGCCGACGTAGCCCAACCAGCACCCGGCCGATGGCGTTGAGGGTGTCGCCCTGGGCCTTTAGCCGCGATTGATCGTCTGGAGACTGGGCAAGGAGCCGTTTCTGCGTCTCTTCGGCGCGCCGGTAGGCGGACAAAGCCTCCTCGGGCGATTCGATCTCCTCGATTATCCGTCCCATCAAGAAGCTCGTCTCGGCCAACTCGTCTTGAAGCCGCGGATCGTCTCCCCGCTGATCGAGAAACCGCCGATAGTAATCGCGGGCTTGGGTCAACAGCTTCCGACGCAAGGGCTGCATGCCCGGCCGATCGAGCAATTCCTCCTCGCTGATCGACCTCAGCAGGTCGTCGACCGCGCCGCGGGCCTGCTGGAAACTCTCCTCGGCTTCCCGTTGCGCCTTCTTGGCGGCCATCAACGCCGCCGAAGTTGTTACGTATCCAACCAAAGCAATTACCAAAGCCAAGACCAGCAACGCGGCCGTCGAGCCGAGCAGCGACGCCGTGACCGGATTGCGCCGGCACCAACGCACCGTCCGACTCAACGGGCCGACCGGCCGGGCCACGATCGGCTCGCCGCGGAGGTAGCGCCCCAACTCGTCGGCCAATTGCTCGGCCGAGGCATAGCGCCGGACAGGCTCCTTTTGCAGACATTTCAGACAGATTGTTTCCAGGTCGCGGTCGATCGAGGGGTTCAACTGCCGCGGCGGGGCCGGCTCCTCGTCGATCACTTGCCGGAGTGTCTCGAGCGGCGTGGCCGCCTGGAACGGGGGTCGGCCGGTGAGTATGTGATAGAGCGTTGCCCCCAGCGCGTAAATATCCGTCGCCGCCGCCACGTCGGTCGAGTTCTTCGCCTGCTCCGGCGACATGTAGGAAGGGGTGCCCATGATTTCGCCGGCGCGGGTAAGCTGCTCCTGCCCCTCGGCTAGTTTCGCCAGTCCGAAATCGGCCACCAGCGCACGGTCCAGCTTGGCGTCGACGAGGATGTTTTGCGGCTTCAGGTCGCGATGAAGTATCCCGCGGCTGTGGGCTTCATGCACGGCGCGGGCGACCGGTTCGAGGTAGCCGGCGGCGCGGCGGTTCTGGATCGGACCATCGCGGAGCATTTCCGAAAGCGTTTGCCCCTCGACGCATTGCATCGAGAAGAACTGCTGGCCGTCGACCTCGCCAACCTCGTAGACGGTGACGATGTGATCGTGTTCGAGGCGCGCGGCGGCCTGGGCCTCCTGCCGAAAGCGGTCCATCGCGCTGGCCTGGGTGTCGCGGGGGAGCGATTCCAGCCGGTCGCGGCGCAATATTTTCAGGGCCACCACGCGGCCCGCCGCGCGCTGCCGGGCGCGATAGACCACGCCCATCCCGCCGCGGCCGATCTCTTCCAGCAGGTCGTAATTTCCGAATCGTCTCGACGTCGGCGGGACGACCACGGTATCGCCCGACCGGCCCGCGGTCGAGGCGTCGGCCGGCAGCGTCTCCGCGACCTGTCCGTCGTCCGAACAGAGTTCAACCTCGATGGACCGCTCGTCGGAAGACTTTTCCTGCGGCGAATCTACTGTTTCGGCGTATGGATCCCGATCGGCCATGCCCAACTCCCCTCAAGCGGCATTATAACTTGCCCGAGCCGATCCGCCCAGCAATCGCGGCACTCACCATTTAGCCCGCCGTGAATACACGGCGGGGAGTAGCGGTTTCATCTCACGTACATTGCCCCCGGGTGTATTCACCCGGGGCTAAATAGCTTTTATTGGGACAATTTTCGGAATATTCCAAAAATTTTCCGAAAGTCGCTTGACACCGCGAATCGAATACTGTACTATCACGCTAGTACAGAGGACGCGACATGTTTATTCACATCGATTTCAGCAACGAATTGGCCATCTACGATCAGATCGTCCGGCAGGTCAAGTTTGCGGTGGCCGGCAGAGTGCTTCGGGAGGGCGAGTTGGCCCCATCCGTTCGGGAACTGGCCCGCGAGTTGACGATCAACCCGAACACCGTGGCCCGGGCCTATCGGCGATTGCAGGACGACGGCGTGCTCGACGTGGTCCGCGGCACGGGATTGACCGTCGCCGACGGGGCCGCCCGACGCTGTCGAGAAGAGCGGGTGGAATTGATCCGCTCCCGGTTGGAACAGGTATTTGCGGAAGCCAGACAGAGCAGGCTCGATCCGCACAAGCTGCGGGCGTTGGTGAAACGTCAATTGGCCGCTATCGAAGCAAAGGAGGATTGATTATGCCACCGGTCATAAGGCTCGAAAAACTGACGAAGCGTTTCGGCTCGGAAACGGCGCTCGACGACGTTTCGCTGGAGGTGCATCCCGGAACTGTGTTTGCTCTGTTGGGCGAAAACGGGGCGGGAAAGACCACCGCCATCCGCATCATGCTCGGACTGGCCGAGCCGAATTCCGGACGGACCGAGGTGCTGGGGTTGCCGAGCGCCGCCCGCGGGATGGAGATTCGGCAGCGGGTCGGTTACGTGCCCGAAAGTCCGACACTCTACGAGTGGATGACCGTCGAGGAGATCGGCTGGTTCACGGCCGGGTTCTACGGCGGCGGTTTTTTGCCCGAGTACGCCGGCCTGGTCGATCAATTCAAGCTCCCGCCGAAGAAGAAAATCAAAGCGCTTTCCAAGGGGATGCGGGCCAAGGTGACACTCTCCTTGGCGCTGGCGCATCGGCCGGAGTTGTTGATCCTCGACGAGCCGACCTCCGGGCTGGACGCGATGATCCGCCTCGAATTCCTCGATAGCATGGTCGATCGGGCAGCGGAAGGAAAAACCATCTTTCTCTCCAGCCATCAGATCGCCGAGGTGGAGCGGGTAGCCGACGTGGTGGCTATCCTCCGCCGGGGAAAGCTGCTGTTGGTCGAACCGCTCGACGAGTTGAAGGCCCGGGTGCGGCGTCTGACCTTGACCCTGAAGGACGGCGCGGTCCCGCCGGAGCCGGGCGGCACGATCCTTTCACAGCGATTCAAACCGCGGCAATGGCAGGCACTGGTCCGCGATGTGACCGACGAGCAGTTGGCCGCGCTGGCCGGCCACGATGCGGTGGAAAACCTGGAGATCAACACGGCCAGTCTGGAAGACATCTTCGTCGCCTACATGCAGGGCGACGGCGTGTGCGATGATCGGCGCGAGAACGCCGTCGAAAACCTTCCGCAGGAGGTGTAGCACCATGAACGGCACGGCATTTCGGCGTCTGATCTGGAAGGAATACCGCTTGCAACGGGCGTTGTGGATCGCGATGGCCCTGCTGAACGCGATGTTGCTGTTTCTGTTCCACGTGTTTGCGCTCAATTCGACCGAACGGTTCTACTGGCAGTTTTCGATTGGCCTGGCATTGCCCGCCTTCTATTGTCTGGGATGCGGGGCCACGCTGTTCGCCGGCGAGCGTGAGGAGGGCACGTATGAGTTTCAGCGGTCGCTGCCGGTGGGGGCCAAGACGGTGTTCGCGGCCAAATTCACCTTTGCTTTCGTTAGCGCGGCCGCGATGTTCGCATTGGTCGGGCTGGCGCTGATGTTTTTGCATCCCGGAGTGGTCGTAAATCCGGTGGAAATTATGCATAGATACGCCGTCGCGCTGGCAAAGCGGATGCCGCTGCTGGGGCTGGAAATGCTCCTTTGGGCGACGTTCTTTTCATTGCTGTTGAGGCGCGTGCTGGTGGCCGCCGTCCTTGGCGTGGCGGTCGCGTCGATTCATTTCTATTTTGCCCGCGGCTGGTTTAGCCACTTCTGGGGAAAAGACCTGTGGGTCGCACCGGAGTTGGTGGTCTTGACGT
The DNA here is from genome assembly GCA_030612765.1 of Planctomycetota bacterium. Lineage (GTDB taxonomy): Bacteria > Planctomycetota > Planctomycetia > Pirellulales > Thermoguttaceae > JAHIKV01. The sequence goes on along the minus strand of JAUWNG010000004.1, from coordinate 61,057 downwards.
CCGCCGTGGCCTTGGCCGACCTGTGGCTCGGCATCAACTGGTTCCGCGAGAAGCGCGAGCGGCGCGGACGCTTCGCCCAACCGATTTTAGGCGTAGGCGCATCGGCGTGGTCCGATCATTTTTTCAGACCGGGTCGATTAACGACCATCAGCCGGCTGGTCTGGCAGCACTGGCGGCAGACCTCACGGCTGGCGATGATCTTGGTCGGCGCGACTATGCTCCCGCTGGTTGTAATCTGCATAGGGCGGCTCGTCATGTTGGAGCCGCCGACGAATTTCTGGCAGTACCAAACGAATGGGGCAAATTATCATTTTACATCCACCCCGATTTCGTTCTTTTTTGGCATCGTACCGGCCTTTGTGGGCGTATCGTTGCTCGGTTTGATCGCGTTTCACCCGGACCAATGGGGGCGAGGCTACCGATTTCTGGCCGACCGCGGCGCGCCGCCAAAATATGTCTGGCTGAGTCGGCAGTTGATCTGTTGGGCGTCGGTTGCGGCGGCTCTGCCCGCGCTGCTGGCCGCGGCGCTCTTCCTCGCCCCGACGGTAATCGACTTGATCAACGGCGGCGAACTGCCGGTCGCGCGGCTGATCGCGGCAATTTGCATAATGGTGATCGGCTACGTCATCCTATCGGTTGCGGCGGGGCAGTTTTGCTCGATGTTCTTCCACAGCGGCATCCTGGCCGGACTGTTCAGCATAATTCTGACACTGGTGTTGGCCGGTTGGTGCGGACTGATGTGGCTCTGGCAAGTCAGCTGGCTGTGGTCGATGTTGCCGATCCCGCTGGCCCTGCTGCTGGCGACCAGGCTGCGGACGCGGGACTGGCTTGTGGAACGCAACACGCCCCGGGCATGGCTGCGTCCAATCCTGGCGTTGACGATCCCCACCGTGGCGTTGCTGACGGCCGTTCCGCTGTATCGCGTCTATCAGATTCCGCTGGTTGATCCGGGCTTCTCCCCCGAGGAGTTTGCCCGAGAAATGACGCCGGAAGAACGGACCACTCTCGAGCAATACGAGCAGGCGCTGCAAAAATATAAAATACCCCGCGAAGAGGCATTTGCGCTGGCAATCAAGGCCAGCCGGGGAAAATCCAGCGGCAAATTACCCAACCCGAGAGCTCTTTTCTGTATTGCCAGATCGCTGATTGACAGTGCGAGGAAACTCGAACGCGAGGGTAAACTGGATGAGGCCCTCGAACGCTACTTCGCGGCAATCAGGATTGCCGGCCAATTCCGGTGGTACTATTTGAGCGCGAACAACATCGAGAGACTCGTTTACGACCAGTTGCCGACTTGGGCGATCCGCCCCGGTCAAACGCCCGAGAGGATACTCGCTGCCCAGCGTCAACTGGAACAGATCACGAAGAATTTCTCGATAAGAAACGCAATCATACTCAGACACATGCCACTGCGGCGATTTCTTGAAGGCAATTTAAACACTATCGATTTATTCGATGATCCGGCAGAAGAGCGCCGGCTGCAATTGGCGACTTATTGGCGGTGCCTTCCCTGGGAGCGAGCTCGCAGCCTGCGCCTCTTGAATTCGTGGACCCGCGGTTTACTTGCGTTTTCAGCGGACTTGGACCGCGAAGCCGCATCGGACAATAGGCTCTGGCGGCACAACGTCTTCGGGCCGCGTCGTCCGCAATACAGATCGTGGATCACCGCCAACTTCTTCACCCTGGAAAACCTGATACAAGATTATCTTCTGTGTGACGATAACGAGGTAATGAGTCAACGAGCGGCCATCGAGACCCAACGCCGCGCCGTGCGCATTATCTTGGCGCTGGAGGCGTGGAAACTTCAACACGGTTCGCTGCCGAAGACGCTCGACGAACTGGTCGGCCCCTGCCTCGACCGGCTCCCGACCGACCCGTATACGGGCGAGCCGTTCCTCTACTTCCCCGATGGATTGCAGACTTCTTTCACTTGGTGTCAAGAGAATAAGTACCTAGTGTATGAATCTCGCTTACCCTCTGATTTTGAAATAACGGCCCACAAGCCGTTTATCTGGTCGGCCGGAACGAAAGTACTGCCTCTTGAATATCCTGGAGTTGAGAAAGAGTCCAACTTATATCGTTATGCGATTATTATCGCCTCAGGTGAACAAGACGCATATTACAGAGCCGCTTCGGAATATGAAATCTGGGCCTCCGGTTGGCCGTTTCCAATCCCGTAGGACAGGTTGTCAACCTGTCCCATACGCTTCAACGACAGGTTGCCAACCTGTCCTACATCACCACGCCCGAGCGGAGAACGCGCCGATCTCGAGCGCGACCAACCGGTCGATCAACTCGCGGGGCGATTGCGGGCGGCGGAGCGGATCCTTGGCGATCATCTGAGTTACCAGCCGGACCACCTCGCGCGGGACGTGCGGGACCAGTCGGGCCAACTCCGGCGGAGCGGATTGACGCTGAAGTGTCGCCAACTCGGCCAGATCGGCGGCCGGATAGGGCAGACAGCCCGAAAAAATCTCGTACAACACCGCACCCAGGCTGTGGATGTCGCTGCGGATGTCGCCGCGCAGGACGGAGGTGAGATACTCCGGCGCGATGTAATGGCACGTACCCATGATCGGCCGATCGACGGCGGAACCGACCTCCAGTCTGCGTCGCGCGAAACTCAAGTCGATCAACGTGACATGCCCGGTGGGCGAGACGAGGATGTTGCCCGGCGTAACGTCGCCGTGCATCCAGCCGGCGGCGTGCAGGGCGTCGAGCGCTTCGGCCGTCTGCCGGGCGATCCACAGCGCTTCGGCCGCGTCGTACTGTCGGCCGACGTCCATACGTGCCCGAAGCGATGCCCCCTCCAACCAAGGCATCACCAGCAGCCGCGGCGGATCGAGCACGGAGGAGGCCAAAACCGGCGCCAAATGAGGATGGGACACGAGTTGCCCGACCAGCGCCTCGCGTTGCAATAGGCGAACCGCTTGGGGATCATCCCGCCAAGCCGGGCGGAGCATTTTTACGGCATAGTTGGCCGTTCGATCCGCGTGCGATCCGGCCGGGCGTGCCCGATAGATTTGCGCCAGGCTCCCCTGCGCGGCAAACTCGACCAACTCCCACTGTTTTACCTGACAGGGAAGCTCCGCCTTTCCCGCCACGGGTGCGCAAACCGCTCCGCCGATCGGTATCAGCCCGGTCTGGATCATTCGATGCCGTGCGGGAAAAGAATCTTCACACAATGGGTCTAGGGATAGCATCGGTCGGCGGGGTGAGGCAAGTTCAGCCGAGCTTGACATCGTTGGCCGGCGTGCCACAATGGCCGTAAGTTTTCACCAGGATTACCGATTGCCCCACCTTTGCGGTACACTTGGAGCCAGAACGATGAGACTGCACGTTAGGCTATTATCCGGCGCGGCGATCGTGCTGTTGCTTGGCGCATTTATCGGCTTCGGTTGCGGCAGGTCAAACTCCCAGGCGACCGGCAAGAAAGAGCCCCATCAATCGGAGGAAACCTCAATGACAAAACCCGTCAAGGTCCAGCGTTTCGGTTCGGTCATTGGTCTGTTGCCGGAGAAGAAGGATTTCTACAACAAGCTGCACGCCTATCCTTGGCCCGAGATCAACGAGATGTTGAGGAAGTGCAACATCCGCAACTACTCGATCTACGAGACGGAGTTGGACGGCAAGCTCTATCTGTTCAGCTATTTCGAGTACGTTGGAGACGACTTCGAGGCGGACATGGCGAAGATGGCGGCCGATCCGAAGACTCAAGAGTGGTGGAAGGAGACTGACCCCTGCCAAATCCGCCTGCCCGGCACGCCGGAGGGCGAGCAGTGGAAGAGCATCCCCGAGGTATATCATCTCGACTAAAATCAATTGCCGGCAAGCCCCAATACCGTTGGATTAGTGGGAGCGAACATTTTGTTCCCGCGTAGAGCATGGGAACGAGTGGGGAGCGCCGACGCAACTTTTCTCTCCGTGGTGAAAAAGCGGGCTGGAATTACATTTTGTAATACTAGCAGCTTGTACCGCACCCGCTTCCATGGGAGAATTGCCCCGTGGATTCATTGAATTGCACATTCGCCGGGATAGTTTACCCCGATTAAACACCTTTCGGTAATCATTATTAGCATATTCAATGGTTTACATTTCTTTTGCCGGGGGTTGTCGTCGATATGGGGGATACATAAAATAAGTATTATGAGATTTGCGACAGGCGGGTGGTGTCGCCGAAAAGTATCGTAATACCGGCAGCCCGCGAAACTATCTGTAGGAGAGCTTGTTAGATATGTCCAAGGTCATTGATTCAGTTAGTGCGTTCATGGATCGGTTGGTGGCGAAGAATCCCAGCCAGCCGGAGTTTATTCAGGCGGTCCACGAAGTCGCCGAATCGGTCATGCCGATCATCGAGAGTACGCCCGCCTATCGCAAAGCAAGGCTTCTCGAACGGCTCGTGGAGCCGGAGCGGGTCATCATATTTCGCGTCCCCTGGGTGGACGACCGGGGCGAGGTCCACGTAAACCGCGGCTTCCGCGTAGAGATGAACAGCGCGATCGGTCCTTACAAGGGCGGCCTGCGGTTCCATCCCACCGTGAACCTGGGCCTGTTGAAGTTCCTCGCCTTCGAGCAGGTCTTTAAGAACGCCCTGACCACGATCATGCTGGGCGGCGGCAAGGGCGGCTGCGACTTCGACCCCAAGGGAAAAACCGACAACGAAGTGATGCGGTTCTGCCAGTCGTTCATGTCCGAGTTGTTCCGCCACATCGGCCCGGACACCGACGTGCCGGCCGGCGACATCGGCGTGGGCGGACGCGAGATCGGCTTCCTTTTCGGGCAATACAAGAAGCTGGCCAATCGCTTCTGCGGCGTGTTGACCGGCAAGGGCCTCGAGTACGGCGGCTCGCTCATCCGCCCCGAGGCGACCGGATACGGTGCGGTCTATTTTGCCCAAGAGATGTTGGCCACTCGCGGCGAGAGCATCAAGGGCAAGGTGGCAGCCGTCTCGGGTTCCGGCAACGTCGCCCAATTCGCCGCCGAAAAAGTGCTCGAGTTGGGCGGCAAGGTCGTCACCCTTTCCGACTCCAACGGCACGATCGTCGATCTGGACGGCATCGACGAGGAGAAGCTGGCCTGGGTAATGGACCTGAAAAACGTCCGCCGCGGCCGGATCAGCGAGTACTGCGACAAGTTCAAGGGTTCCGAGTTCCGCGCCAACAAGCGTCCCTGGGACGTCAAGTGCGATCTGGCCTTCCCCAGCGCCACTCAGAACGAAATCGGCGCCGAGGACGCCCGCACACTGGTGGGAAACGGCTGCATCTGCATCTCCGAGGGCGCCAACATGCCGACCGAGCCGGAAGGGGTCGACGTCTTTCTCTCGGCCAAGATTCTCTACGGGCCGGGCAAAGCGGCCAACGCCGGCGGCGTGGCGGTCTCCGGCCTGGAGATGGCCCAGAACAGCCAATTCCACCACTGGCGGCGCGAGGAGGTCGATACCCGATTGCAGGGGATCATGCGTTCGATCCATGAGAATTGCGTCAAGTACGGCGACGAGGACGGGTTTGTCAACTACGTCCGCGGCGCCAACATCGCCAGCTTCGTCAAGGTGGCCAACGCGATGCTCGCCCAGGGCGTCGTCTGACGCGGCGTTCAGCGGAACTCTTCTCTCTCATTGAGAAAGGGGCGGAACCGAACTCCCCTCTCCCTTTTGGGAGAGGGGCCGGGGGTGAGGGCCTCGGTTGGGACGGAAGTATTACCACCATCCCAAGGTGAGAAAACGAGGTGCGACTGCTACTTAAGCGACCAATGTGCTTGCCGCGGATCCACGTAGGGATTGCCCTTACTTCCGCTTCCGCCAGACGTAGCAGAGCGAGCCAAGCAGGCCCGTGGCCAGCAACGCCAGCGTGGACGGCTCAGGGATCTGCCAGCCGGACGGGTCGATGCCCAACTCAACGGCTGCGGAAAACAGTGCCACATGGTCCGCGTCCGTCACTCGGCCGTCGAAGTTCACGTCGCCCAGCAACAGCGAGGCGAGGTCCCCCTCGTTCGATTGGTTGTCGTAACCAAGGTTGGCCATCACCAGTTGGTAGTCGGCCTGATTCAGCAGACCGTCGGCGGTCGGGTCCATCCATTTCACGGCGCCGTTTTCATAGTCGCCCATGAAAATCATCCCATTGGGGCCGAACTGCCGGAACTCGACGTCCCAGTTGGTCGGCCAGGCGGGAAAGAACTCCACCTGTTCGCCATCGACCTGGATCAACATCCGCTGCAAGGCGATCGAGGCCACGTTGGGATGACACTGGTCGGGAGTCCAGTCGTTGTTCGGTCCGTAGAATCCGGGGAACCGGCTGCTGGAGGCGAGGAAGTTCTGGGTGACTAAGCTTTGGGCGGCGCCGGTCAGCCCGAGCATCGCCGCCTGGATGCTGTCCTGGTGCCAACTGCCGTTGCGCCTCACCGTGCGGTTGTTGAAGGTGTCGATCCCCATCTGAAGGTTGTCCTTACCTACGCCGGAGATCAGGTAGGGAAAGACGCCGTACAGTTCGGCGTTCTCCGCGTTCCGCTTGTTGGAGTATTCTTGGCCGGGGGCGAAAATCTGTTTTCCGCCCGCCGTTCGCGTGGGGATGGCGGGCAATTCAGATTTCATCCGCGCCCATTGATCGCGCTGCTGGGCGGTCGTCTCCGTCTCGGGTAGCCGCAGCAACTTGTCGAGCACGTAGTGCAGCCCGGCCACCTCGGGCAAGGGGTTGACCGCCGTCCACCACGTCTCCAGCGCCTGGGCCGGCTCGAAGCGGATCTTGCCGGCGGCGTCGCGCGGGTAGTGCGTGTCGTAGAAAGTAACGATCTCCGTGGCCAGCGGCAACAGCTTCTCGCGGACGAACTGCCGGTCGCTGGTGTAATCGTAATACTGGAGCATCATCGCCGTCACTTCGATGCCTCCCTGCCAGTAGTAGCGGATGTACTGGTTCGTGGAGACGCCGCTTTGCGGATCGGGGTTGTTCCAGCCGTAGTTGCTGCTGGCGTAGGTTCCCCAGTGGGTCATGGTCTCGGGAAAGTATGCGCCTTGGGCCTGTTGGCCGTAGTATGTCCGTACCCGTTCCTTGGCCAGGTCCAGGTTCCGCAGATACATGTCGAACAACGGCTGCATTTGCTGGAAATCGCCGCTTTGGAGCATCGACCAGTAAGGGAACCGGGTGTTTTGGAACCAATATGGCCCACCCCAGCGGCGATAATCGGGGTTCCCTCCGTAGTCCACGGTGAAGATCGAGCCGTTGAACTTGATCGGCGATCCGCCCTGGCCGGAAAAGGCGTTCATCGCCCGCTGCAGCGCGTGGCCGCGAGAGACGACCTCGGCGTTGGGGCCGGCGGTGACGCGGATGTAGCTTTGATTGGCGAAATTGTTCCACCACTGGTCGTTGGCCGCTTTGCGCTGGGCGTACGGAACGCTTTCGGTCTGGACGATCCGCTGGTCGAGTTGGTCGATCCACTGTTGGGCCGTGTCGGTCCGGGCGGTCAAGGCGTGGACCGAGATCACCTGGCGAGTGGCCGCCTGGTTGGTGCGCAGCGTGGTCGAGTCGATGTTTTGCAGGTTGGCGCCGGTGACTGCGGCGCCGAACGTGTTGTGCATCAGCACGTCGGTCCCGACGGTGTCGTTCGGATCCAGCCCTTGCACCTGAAGGTTCTTCGCCCAGACCGACCGCTCGTTGCGGTGATACCAGAGGATACGATCGGTCTGGCCGCCTACGATGGTGTCCGGTTCGATGTACACGGGGTCCGGGCTGCCCATCTCGCCGTAGGCCATGTGCAATTCATCTCCGGTCAATTGCCGGCGGCTGGTCCGCCAAGGCTCGAAGCCGACGTCGGCGTTGAAAGCCGTCGCCCGTTGAACGTCGACGTGGACGGTCGGATTGTGCGAATCGATCCAGAGCGTCACCGCGGTGGCGGCGCTGCCTTGGCCGGCGTCGATCCGGATCGTCCCGTCCTGGAGGCGGAACTCCTGCCGGTACGCAACGCTGGAAGACAGTGCGTTCTCGGGCAGGCGGACGCGGACCTTGCCGAGCTTTAGCAGGCAGCCGTTCTCGTCCCAGGCGTCGGTCTTGCTCAGATAGAACACCAGATCGCGGTTGTTCTCGACCCAGACGTTCACGCCGATGTCGCCGTTTCCCAACGGCATCGAGCCATTCGAGGTGGTGCTGGGCGAGTTCCAGACGACGTTGTAGTCGGCCGCGCCGCCGGCCGCCGGCAATTGGCGCGGCACGGCACAGACGATGGTCGCCACGGCGACGAATAGACAGGTATGGTATCTCACGGGGTATTTTCCTTCTCTGTTCCGGGCTGGGGTGAACCGGTCTATTGTGGTTTGCGGATTTTCAACTCGAAGGGCTGTTGGGCGGTGTCTACTTCCAGCGGTGTGCGGTCGGGGTCGTTGTACTCCGGCGGCACGCCCTTGGGAACCACTTGGAGCACCGTGGTGGAAACGACGACCTTGTGCTTGCCCGACGTCAGGCCGTCGCCCCAGCGGTGGGTGGTTGCAATGGAGAAGGTACCGTCCTGAAGATCGACCTCCGCGGTCCCCGGACGAGGATGGGTCTTTGAATCGAGCGGCGGTGCTTGCGGATAGAAGGTCAGCCGCACGTAGTTGCCCTCGGCCGGCAAGAGCGTACCGTCCTCGTATGTGATTCTGCCCGAGACCTTTATCAACTCGAACGGTTCCTGCGCCCCGCAGCCGGCCAGCAACGCCAAGCCGAACGCGGCCGCCAGAGCAGCGGATAGTGGGTAGTGGATAGTGGATAGTGGATAGTGGGTAGTGGGTAGTGGATAGTGGATAGTGGTCATGTTTACTTCCTCGTGCGTAATTTGTGCCTTGTCATCCCTCTCCCCTCTCCCCTCTCCCCTCGTCAAAAGGCGTTGGCCGGCAGGATATCACTGTCGGCCGACAGGTTCAGCCGGTCCCAGACGGAGGTTCTCATCGGATAGCTGCTGTAATCGCCGCTAGCGACGTCGATATAGTCGCTGATCCATTGTACGCTGCCGTCGGTCAGGCACACGTGGACGCCGCCGGCGTGCATACTGCATGCCCGCTGCTGGTTGTTGTAATGCTGGTAGCAACTCATATTCTCCATCTCCAGCGCTGGGCAGGGGTTGGGGCCTGCGCAACCGAGCGACTGCGCCAGCGCTTGACATGTCGCGACGTTGTCGCCGCCGATGCCCGGCGAGTTAGGGCCGTTGCCGTCGCCCATCAGCGTACCGTGCCCCCAGAGGCTGTTGGAGCTGCCGGACATGGCCCAGACTCCGCGACAATCGAGTTCGTTCAGTCCCGCGCGTATCTCGCCCAGCATGATGGTGTGGCTGGCGCCGTCGGAGATTTGGGCCATCGTGACCGAGCTATTGGCGCCCATCAGGCCGCGGAGCTTGTCGCTTGCCCAGCCGGGAGTGCCGCCCCCGGCGCAGCAGTTGGGAACCTTTTGCTGGGGATCGTAATAATGGCAATTGTTCTTTCCGTTCATGGCGCCCAGGGAGGCGTTGACGGCGTAGTTGCACCGCGCCCAGCCGTTGCCCATGTCCGACCGGCCGGCCGCCGAGCCGTTGAACGGCTCGTTGTTATTGCTGTCACATGGACAGAGCAGCACGGCCAACCGCTGGCTGCGGACGTGAGCGTTGGCCGCACTGCTCATCATCGCGCTCGGGACAATTTTGTCGAACAGGCCCTGCTGTTCCAAAAATGGCAGGATGAGGCACACCCAGTTGTTCGGCCACAGGTATTGGTCGGAGCCGTTCGGGAGATTGGCCAACTGCGAGGGGGAGAACTGCGCGCACGGCGGAAAGTACCCGTGGATCTCCTCGTAATTCAGCACCGCCAGACCGATCTGTTTGAGGTTATTCATGCACTGCAATCGCCTTGCCGCTTCGCGCGCCGCCTGCACCGCCGGAAGCAGCAGCGCGATCAAAATGCCGATGATCGTGATTACCACCAAAAGCTCGACAAGTGTAAAACCGTGTGGAGATTTTGGATGGTGGGTGGTGGATGGTGGATTTGGTTCCATAATACTGCTCCAATTCAGACAATGGTTGACTTAACGTTCAGGAGTTGGCAGAAATCCGCCAACTCTTGCTTGTAATCGCCAAAAAACCATACGTGGTGAAAGCCCGGAAACGCCAACACGTTCGTGTCGCCGTCGAATTTGACCATCACGGAAACGACGCAACCACCGGCAGGCGGAGCGGAAACGTTCTCCAGCACCTCTCCGGCGGAAATGAGCGCCTCCGAGGGCGGCTTCTTGTTCCTCCAATCCGTTATCACGTCGACGGAAGTGACTCGCTGCCCTTTCTTCCAGAGTGTCCGTCTGGTGGCGTCTCGCGCGCCGTGGTGATGCATGATGTCATACGGCTCCGGCGACGAGGAGAAGCCGCCCAGCTTCGTCGGACAGCTACAATGCGCCCCGACGATCGCCCGTCGCGCGGTCTCGGCGACGGGATCCTGCTGAAAGCCGGGCCGGTCGAACAGGTATTGTACCATGACGTGGCTGGCCACCGCACCGAGATCGGCCTCGCAAGCGACCGGTATGCCGTCGTCGTTCATCTTCGACCAGGCGATGCAAGGCAAGCTGATTTTACTCTTACCCAGCGCGCCGAGGCAGTCCATCGTAATTGCGTCGGCGTTCTCGCGCTCCAGGAGCGTCCGCGCGACGACGTAGCTCTTGATCCCGTTTATAACGTCTTGGTCCGTCGCGCCGCGTTGTTGGCGCGCCCCTCGGATCAACTCGCCGGCCATCGCCTGGATTTCCTCGTTGACAGGTGTTTTGTTGTACTCATCGAGGAAGGTTGCGGCGGGAATGTAGCGGAGTTTGATGCCCAGTTGCGGAATCTCGGTGTCATGTCTCCGCGAACCGGCGATCACCAGGCAACGGGTAGCCCGCATCTTGGCCCGCGCGTGGAGCATCTTCATGCCGTATTGCACTTGGCGGAAATCGTCGGTCGAGCAGACGAAGCAGCCCGGCTTTCCCGCCAGTCGGCGAGTGTTCGTGGTGAACGAGCTTCCCACGGGCGAAAAGACGACCGTCGGAATCTTGCTGTCGATGGCCTTATAGGCGGTTGGCCAGGCGTGTTGCTGGCGGTCGAGCAGGACGACCAGCAGGCCGTCGGGTTTTGCGGCGGTTGCCTCGGCGACCCAGGCATCAGCTTCGTGCTCGCCGTGGATCGGCTTTGGCGCCAGATCGAGTTTTACGTTGAGCTTCTTGGCGGTTTCGATAATCTGTTTGGTGTACTTTTTCCGTGCCGCCTCGCCGTCGTAGATTTGCCCCGGCCACGCCATGCCGTATTCCTCCCGTCGGCGAACGAAGCAGGCCTTGATCGCGGGCACGCAACTTGCGGCCGGACCTTTTTGTTCGATCTTGCCCGCCAGCGCAAGCCGCCCCGGCAGCCACCCGCCCAACATGGACGCGGAAAGCAGCGAGGTCGAAGCCGCGGCAACGAACTTCCTGCGGCTGATCGACGATCCACAACAACCGCACTTGGCGGGACACCGGCTGACCGACATGATCGAATGCCTTTTCTCCTTGAACGTGAACTTATCCAGGGCGATGCCCCGGGCTGGGCAAACCCACGCCCCTTCAGGGCAGAAAACTCGGATGGTGGATGCGCCTACCACGACACATTCACCATCCATTTTGTCCCCTTTCCCCATGGGGAAAGGTTAGGGTGAGGGCGGCGTTCGGCACGTTCATCCACGCCGCCAACCGCCCTCACCCCTGGCCCCTCTCCCAAAGGGAGAGGGGAGTTTTTCTTGTTTACCGGCCACTGACCACCGGCCACCGGCCACCGGCCACCGGCCACTAAACTTTACTTTCGCTTCCTCCATGCGTAGCACAGCAGCCCGATCAGGCCCGTGGCCAGCAGCGCCAACGTGGAAGGCTCTGGAATGGCCGTGACCGTCATGTCGTCTATGGCGCCGGAAGTCTTGAGTCGGAGGAAGAGCTTATCCCAATTGGATGGGTCGAGTTCGTCACCCACCAAGCCCAGATCGATGTCGCTCATCACTTCCACCGCGGCAGTGCCGGCGGTAAGATTTTCCACCCACATGTCGGCGTAGACTTTCGTCGGATCGGTGGTGAAATCGAGGACCGCCGTCAGGATGTAGGACTGGTGGCTGTCCGTCAACGTTGCGTCGCCGGTGCCCACGGCAAAGGTGTCGTCATTGTCGCGGTCCCGAAAACGCCACTTGTTTTCGTCCCACTTAACGCCTAAGCGAAACAGTTGCTGGTCGCCCATGTAGAGCCCGGCCATGTTGCCCACGTTTCCCGCCGCGGAACCTCTGGTGAAAATCGTGTACGAGAACCGGACTTCCGGCGCGGAACTTGGGATGGAGAAGCTCCAGTTCCCGTCGTTGAGGCGGTAGTGACCAACATCGCTAACGCCATTGACAACATTCCCGCTGAACCCGGTCCAGTTTGGCTGGTCGGCGATTGGAAAACTGGCTTTAGCCGTCGCCTCATCCCGGACAGTCGAGGTGTTGCCGCCGTCTTTGGCCCAACCGTCTTGGCCATGCAAAGCTCCATTCGCGGTCAAGCCATTGAAGTCATAGATATACTCCGCCGACACGGGACCGCAGCACATCAGGCTCACGACGATGGCCGTAAGGCCGACAAGGTAATACTTGCTCGTTTTCATCGGAAAAACTCCTGTACGTAAAACGTGTTGCCTCTCTCCGGGCACTCGGAAACACTCCGAGAACATAAACCCTGAGAACGGCGTTGCCTCGCTCATGGTGCGTTTCACGCACCCTACAACTCGGTTGTTCCCGGCGGCCGTTGGCCGCCGGCTATCGCTTTAGTCCGTTGCATCACCTCCCTTCCACTCGCTCCCCGGTCGGCGAGCCGAACACGTCGATCTCGCGGTACATCGACTCGGGGTCTTTGGAATCCGTGTCGTGGAAAACGAACCGCAGCTTAGCCACGCCGCGGGCAATCGGGGCGTCCTCCGCCCGGCAGGCCAACGTCGCCTGCAATTCCTGCCAGCCGTGCGAGACGCGGTTTACCGTGGCGCCCTTGTCGCACCGCAAGGGAATAAAGACGTCCGGGTCGTCGACCGACGAATACGCCACGTCGAACTTCTGCGAGGAGCGGTCCTGACCGCGCCTGTCGCCGCTGCCGGTTAACGAAACGATCGAACGAATGTCGTAGCCGCGCGGGTGCAGGTCGGTATTGAGCGTTACCGTCACCACCGCGCCGTCGAAGGGGTTGAAGGTGGTTGTGGTCTTTGTATTCTTCCACTCGTGGTACACGTCGCCATCGTTGAGTTGCAGAACGCTGCTGGCATACATCGTCTTGCCGGAGTTGAGTTCGATCTTGGCGAGCGTGGGCTGCCCGGCGCCCATCAAGTCGTCCTTGGCGGCAGTGAACTCCCCGACCAGGCCGAGTTGATGCGTGCAAAAGACCGGCGCCGGCAGCGCCCGGACAAACCCCCGCGAATCGGTGCGCCCGGCGACGACAATTCTGGCGTTCGGCGAAGACGCGTCCCCGTCCCCGTCCCAAAACACCCGGGCGGCTTGCCCCTCGACGAGTTTGCGCGGTTGGCCGACGGCCTTTCCATTGCGCAGCGCCGCCACTTCCACGGCCCCTTGAAACACCCGGAACTCGGACAGCCCGTCCTCGCTGACTTCGACGCCGAACTCGGTGCCCAGGTCGGTGATGAGGGCGGTGGGAGTACGGACGGAAAATAGTGGATAGTGGGTAGTGGATAGTGGATAGTGATCTGACCTCTGACCTCTGACCTCTGACCTCTTCTTCGCTACCTTCGCCGTTAGCTTGCCTAACGCGAGATAGCCGCCGGCGGTGGATTCCACTTCGTAAGAGCAAGGCCCCTGGAGTATGACCTTCGCGCCGGAGTCGTAGGTGATTTCCAACAGCCCGGAGTCGAGGATGTATTTTCTGTCTAAGGGAACGTGGGCGAACCCCAACGGCGGCAGATAGCGGGGATCGTCGGACCACTGCACATCGACCATTCCGGTGATCCGGCCGACGAACACCATCTCCGTTCTGGCGTCCGACGGTGCCGACTGCGACGGCGCCTCGGCGATATGTTGGTGATGGGTGATTTCGTACGCCCAGAACCCCAGCAGCATCACGCCCATGATTACCGTGGCGACCATGTAGGAGAACGCCCAACTGCCGACGGAAAAGTGGCTGGTGGGTAGTGGATAGTGGGTAGTGGAGGAAAGATCGAGGACGATCGGCGGGATTGGGGCTTCGGGGTTCGGGGTTCGGGGCCATTGGCCTGACGGCAGTTCAACCGCCGTGCCAACGGGATGTTCAACCGCCGCACCAACGGGGAGATCAATGGCCGGTGAACCGGCCATCCCTCGTCCCTCGTCCCCCGACCCTCGTCCCTCGCCCCAGGTGAGCCGGCCGTGCAATTTCATGTATGCGACGTAGCGCCGGCAGGCATTCACGTCGGTACGGAGGATATCGTTCAGTTGCCGTGAGTCTTCTTTCGAGTGGAGTCCGTCCAGAACGCGGTCCAACAATTGATCGAGATCGTGCCAGCGGCTGGAGGCGTTGTTCATGGCCGATCTCCTCCTTGCCGGTCCTGGTCCTGGACGCTGCTGTTGATGCAGTCCAACAGCAGCCGCCGGACGCGGCCCAGCGATTGGGAGACGGCGTTGGGCGAACGGTTCATGGCCGCGGCCATCGCCCGAACGGCCATCGCCTCGGCGTAACGCTGACGCATCAGTTCCCGATCGCCGGGACTGAGCCGAGACATGCAATCGATCAAGGCCCTGCGGTGGAACTCGTCGAGGTGTTCGACTTCCGCCACCGCCACCTCGGCCAGCCGGTCCAGCACGTCGGGGTCCAACAGGCTGGCGGAGCGGGCGTGCTTCTCGCGATACTTGAGCACTTCGTAGCGGATGATTTGGCAGGCCCAAGCGAAGAAATTAGTGCCCTGCCGGTATTGATTGAACTTCCGCCACAGCACCAGATTCGCCTCTTGGAGCACGTCCTCGGCGTCGACGGAGTCGGGCAACAGCGTAATCGCATACAGATAGAGCCGCCGCTGATGGCTCGAGTAGAGAGCCATGAACTGCTCGACTCGCCGTGTCTCGACCGAATGTGGCTGACGCTTGGTGTCCATATCCGCCGACCCCCGTATACATCGATTCTAATTGCACACCCGGCGATCGGGGAAATATGAGGGTCAAAAGGCGGAATTCGTGAAATTACGGCGAATAGCGAGGATTTAATGACACCCGCGAGGGGGCGGCAACGAACCCTGCGAGTGTAGCCAAGCAGTTTTTCGCAACTTATCCCTTGCTCGGGCGTCTACAATAGATAGTGAGAGTCGTGTTCGCGGCGAACCACACAGCGATACTTCCCGTACCACGTGTAGCGGGAAGTCGGGGCGAACACTTCTCGGCTAATCGGAACAAGGTGGCATGATGGGCGAAAACCAGACCGATCCGGTCCAGCTTTATCTGACGCAGATGAGCAGCACCCCGTTGCTCGGCCGCCGGGAAGAACTCGAAGCGGCTTGGCGGATCGACCGAACGCGCAAGGAACTCCGCCGTGCAATCCTCTCCGGCGACTATATGCTCCAGGCGGCCGCGGGCATGTTGGAAAAGGCAGCCCTGGGAGAAATGCGCGTCGATGTGGTCTGCGAGGCGTCGCTCTCCGACCGTCGGAGAAAACAACGTTTGCTGGCGCTGATCGGTCCTAACCTGCACACCATGCGCGACCTGCTGCGGCGCAATCGCGGTGACTTCGCGGCCATCGTGTCCAAACGTCGCTCGCGCGCCGATCGCCGCGAAATCCGCCGCCGGTCGATGCTCCGCCGGGCCAAGGCGGTCCGCCTGGCAGAGGAGACGCCGGTCCGGCTGCAACATCTTCAGGTGGTGTTGCGGAGGCTTGGGGAAATCAGCCGACATATAGACGACGCCGTCCGAGAACTGGCCTTCCTGCGACAAACGGAAAGCGAGAGCGGCGCCGTTTCGCCGCGGATTGCCGCGGTCCGTAAGGAGTTGCACCGTTTGGTGAGGATTGCCGGCGATACGCCCGACGGGCTTCGACGCCGCTTGGACCGCATCGCGGTCCTGCAACGCGCCAACGATCTCGCCCGCCAAAAACTTGCCGCCGCCAACTTGCGGCTGGTGGTCTCGATCGCCAAACGCTATCGCAACCGCGGAATCAGCTTCCTCGACTTGATTCAGGAGGGAAACACCGGTCTGTTGCGGGCGGTCGACAAGTTCGAGGCCTCGCGTGGATTCAAGTTCTCGACCTACGCCACCTGGTGGATCCGTCAGGCGATCAGCCGCTCGATCGCCGACCACAGCCGCACGATCCGCATTCCCGTCCACATGCTCAGCGCCGTCGAAAAAGTGATCGGCGCCGGCCGTCGGTTGACCCAACAGCAAACCGCCCCTCCCACGCTGGAGGAGACAGCCAAGGCCGCGGGACTCTCGGTCGCGGTGGCCGGACGCGCGCTGCGGGCAAACCGGCGAATGATCTCGCTGGACGATCCGAAGGGCGACGAAGGAGAAAACCACCTCGGAGAGATGATCCCCGACAAGCGGTTCGACGATCCACTGCTGGGCCTCAACCAAGACGCGCTTCGCACCGGCGTGGCCGAGGCGTTGGGATCGCTCAACTACCGCGAGCGGGAAATCATCCGCTTGCGATACGGCCTCTCCGACGGATATTCCTACACCCTTTCCGAAGTCGGAAAGGTTTTCTCCGTCACTCGGGAACGCATCCGCCAGATCGAATGCGAGGCGCTCCGCAAGCTGCAACAGCCTTCCTGTGCAAGCAAGCTCGCCGACTTCCTCGATCACGCCACGCTTCCGTCGCAGTCGGCGAACTTGCAGTCGACCATGTAGTAGTTGCTGGCGAGGAGGGGCGGGCACCGTTGTGGCACGAAGGGGGACAGTCCCATTTTCGCGGCGGTCAAGTCAATTCGTCTGGCAATGTCCCTCACGCCGCGAAAATTGGGACAGTCCCCTGTGAACGCCGCCCGGCAGGGCCACGGGCCAGAGGCCAACGCTGCCCCTGTCTGCGGTACGCCGTTGACGCTGAAACGCAGGCGTGTTATCCTGCCGGCATGTCGCCCAAGCGCTCCAGTCCGAAGCCCGCCCGCCGCGCGGCCGCGCCGGTCGGCCGGCCGTCGGCGCTGTTGGACACGCGCATCATCTATTGCGGCGACTGCCTCGATCAACTCCAAAAACTGCCCGACGGCTGCGTGGACCTGATCTACATCGACCCGCCGTTCAACAGCAACCGCAACTACGAGGTTTTTTGGGGCGAGACCCGGGAGAAGCGGGCCTTCGCGGACCGCCACGCCAGCACGCAGGCGTACATCGAGTACATGCGGCCGCGCTGCGTGGAGCTGTCCCGCGTGCTCAAAAAAACCGGCAGCTTTTACTATCACTGCGACTGGCACGCCAGCCACTACGTCAAGGTGATGCTCGACCAGATTCTCGGTGAGAGTAGTTTTCAAAACGAAATCGTTTGGAAGCGTTACGGTGCGCACAACGATGTGGGACAAGGCTCGCGCCATTACGGCCGCGTACACGACGTGGTGCTATTCTACACCCGTAGCGACGACTATACGTGGCACCAACTCTATATGCCGCTTGACCCGGACTACATCGAGGAGACCTATCGCCTAAAGGAGCCAGAGACAGGGCGTCGCTTCACGACCACGCCGATGACCGGTCCGGGCGGCGAGGCCAAAGGCAACCCGGTATTTGAATGGAAGGGTCACACGCGCGCGTGGCGATACTCGAAAGAGACGATGGAGCGTTTGGAGCAGGAGGGTCGCCTCCACTATTCCAAGACCGGATACGTTCGCCAGAAGAAGTACATCGACGAATCAAAGGGCGTACCCGTCCAGAGCATTTGGTCGGACATCAAATCGCTCTCAGGCGCTCACACGGAACGGCTCGGCTACCCCACGCAAAAACCCCTCGCACTGCTCGAACGCATCATCAACTCCAGCAGCAACCCCAACGACATCATCCTTGACGCCTTCTGCGGCTGCGGCACTGCGCTTGTGGCGGCGGAGAATCTCAACCGCCAGTGGATCGGCATCGACATCTCGCCCACCGCCTGCCGCGTCATGGCCAAGCGCCTGCGCGACGTGTGCAAGATTCGCGAGGATGAAGCGCTCTGGCGTACCGGCAAGGGGTTCGTCGTGCGCGACCTGCCGCGCAGCATCGAGCAATTGCGCGCCATGCCGCCGTTCGAGTTCGAGAACTGGGCCGTCATCGCGCTGGGCGGCATCCCCAACAAAGCGCAGGTCGGCGACATGGGCATCGACGGCCGCATCTTCCCCGTCGCGGCCGCCCCGAAGAAGCGCGGGGCGGCAACCGGCGAGTTGGACTTCATGGACCACTGGTACCCGATCCAGGTGAAGCAGAAAGACAAGGCGGGCCGGCCCGACATCGACGCGTTCGAGACGGCGATGGAGCGGGCCGAGCGCACGAAAGGGTTCTTCGTCGCGTTCGACTTCTCGTCGGATGCGTTGACGGAGATCGATCGTTTCTTCCGCAAGACCGGGAAGGTGATCGTGGCGCTGACGGTGCGGGAGATACTTGACGAGGAGTTGGCCAAGAAGCTGGCGTGAATCCGATAGAATTCGGAAGGAGGTGGCGAATGTCAGTAGTGCCAAGACAGGTTGTTGATGGCTACTTCAAAACAGCCAAGAGTCACAGCGGAACATCAGGAATGATACTCAAGACGATGTGCGCGTTTGCTCGTAAGGAAGCCCGCGAGCTCATTCGGTCGGGGGCGCGGAAGTCGGATGTCGCGAACGCGTTTGAGCGGATCGCCCAGGAATGCTATGCTACCGCTCAGAGAGACAAATGGCTGAACGACTATGCTCTCGACATAAGCGACCCGATCAGAAAGGCAGTGATGTCTGTGCGATAGCCGGATGTCCGCACCGTCGCGCCACGCCGGCGAACTGGACTTCATGGAACATTGGTACCGATCCAAGTCAAGCAGAAGGACCGCGTCGGCCGGCTGGACGTAGACTCGTTCGAGGCTGTCATGACGCGCGAGGACCGCACCAAGGGCTTCTTCGTCGCCTTCGACTACACGGAGGACGCGCTCCGCGAAATCGACGCCTTCTTCCGCAAGAGCGGCAAGGTGATCGTGGGGCTGACGGTGCGGGAGATTCTGGAAGAGCAGTTGGCGAAGAAGTTGGCGTGAGACGAAGGAGTACGGGTTCCTCTTCTCTTTTCTCTTCGGGGCTGAACAGAGAAGAGGAACCCGTACATGTCCACAACAGACACTGCTGGACAAGCTAGCAGTGGCACCGGCGTTTGCCAAGCGGAAGGACAGCCAAATGAGCGACGGGAATTTTGCAAAGAGAAAGCCCTTCTTGCGACGAGTGCTCGCCTCCCGATCATTCTGGTTTGTGCTTGGTGTCATTATCGCTTCTGTCTTTTGGATATGGAGGCATGATCCCAGCCTTTTCAGGTTCACGCCCACTGTCGTCAATCACAAGCAACCGAAGGAGCCAGACCCAGGCGTCATCGTTGTCAACCCGCTTGCCCAAAAATGGGATTTTGACAACGAGAAGGTTCCTTGGGAGCCGATCTTGCCGCTTGCTCAGATTAGTGAATCGGCCTACAGCGAAGGCTACGAGCTTGAGTCAACACTGAAAAAGCTCGGTCTGACGAAGATCAGCGAGTTCCCGCTCGGCTCCATGTATGCCTACGTGGCTTCAAACGACCGCACTGTGGTTGTCGCGTTCCGAGGGACCAACCTGTATGAACTACGCGACTGGTTGATTGATGCACGCATTAGCAGCGACCCAGTTGAGCACGGTCGAATCCATCGTGGCTTTTACCGCTCGACGCAAGGATTGTTAAAGGGAATTGTAGAAGCGGTACAGGAGCATGGTGGAGAGACAAAGCTGGTGTGGGTCACTGGCCACAGTCTCGGTGGAGCGATGGCTCTCGTATTCACCTACGAGTGCATCGCGAGCGGTGGTATCAAGCCCGCCGGATTGGTCACCTTTGGGCAGCCACTTGTCGTAAACGGCCAACTTGCTCACTTCCTGAATTCGGAGTTAAAGGGAAGGTACTTACGCTTTGTTCATGGTGGTGACCTCGTGCCGCGAGTGTTTCCGACGTTCTCTCATTGCGGGAATCTCGTTTGGTTCATCAATGATGGATACAAATTTCGGCGGCCCGAGATGGTTGCGCGAGCTGCCAATGACGACGATGTGACTTCGGCGATAGCATACTCCGGCGGTCCAGAACCTATGACTGAGGCGGAGTTTGAAGACTGGCAGAAACGACTCAGGGACCAGCCGAGGCGGCTCCGGCGAAAAAGAAGAAGTGCTCCAGTAGAGGCACCAGCATTTATCGAAGACCATTACATGATCGGATACATTCACTGGATCGTAACCTTCAGCGATCGTGAAGCCGATTCCCCGCCGGGGCCGGTCGGGAGTCGATAGCGCTTGCAATCGCTGCCCCGGCGGGGCGGGTCCGTGCAAAGGAGCCGCCTCCCCTCACGGCCTTGCCGTCACCTGCACGATGTCGCTCCAGTCGCCGAAGGGCAAGTCGTCGTCGCGCCAGCGGGCGCGGTACTGGCGCACTTCCGGCTGGCCGGTGACCAGCGGGACGCGGGCGTCCAGGTACGGCGAGTTGGTGTCGTAGGCCAAAAGCGAAAAATCGGCCTCGGCGCCGCGCTTGGACTGGAGCTCGATCTGGTCGTGGCGGAGCATGGCGAACGTCAGCCGCACCTGGAAGTCGGTCTCGGCCACGGCCTTGAGCGTCGGTTGCGTGGACGGCGGCGGCCCGACCGGGGCCACGATGCGGCAGTCCTCGCCGATGGCGACCGTGTAGGCCGGGTGGGCCTTGATCCGCTCGGCCCGCTGCCGGGCCCGCGCCACGCAGGCGGCCAGCGCCCCGGCGGGCAGCGCGCCGACCACCGGCGCGGCAGGCGTCCCCGGCAGCGGCGTGTTCAGCGGGGCATAGCAGTCCGTTGAAAAAGGGTGCCACTGCTGGCTTGTCCAGCAGTGTGAGGAGAAACACCCGGGAAAACACTGCTGGACAAGCCAGCAGTGGCACCCGAACTCTCGGGAATCGACTTTTTCAACGGACTGATAGAGCAGGATGTCCTTGTAGGCGGTGAACTCCTGCTTCTTCGATTCGTACAGCGAGCGCCCGTTGACGGCGTGCGCCACGGTGGCTCGCACGGCCACCTGACCAACGAGTTCATCACGGCGATCCTCGCGGACCGCAAGCCGCCGGTGGACATCGTTATGGCGCGGCCTACATCAATCTGAACGACAATAATCGCTCAATGCCGATCGGCCGGCGGCAGGCCGCGGATGTACTTCCGCCAGTCGTCCAGACGGTTCTTGTCCAGGCCGGTTTCGCGGACGATCTCGGTGTCCACGCGGCGGTCGGTCTCCGGCAACGCGACGCGGACCTTCAACCGGCCGTTCGGCATGTAGCGGAATAGTATCTCGACCGGATACCGCGCCGGGAGATCGGGGGGCAGATTGCGGACCGAACAGCGGCCGATCGGAGTGCAGTCGTCGGCCGAGGGGCTTTCGCCCTCGACGATCTCGACGCGGATCGACCGCTGGCCCGCCTTTTGGGTCTTGAAGGCCCGCTTGCCGGTAACAGGCAGGCGGGTGTTGCGTGGAATGAGGATGCCGTTGCGGCGGCGCCCGGTGAGCGGATCGAGGCCCACCACGCCGAGGCTGTGCGAATTGACGTTGCGGACCTTGAACATCGGGGGCAGGCCCTCTTGGTGAGCGAGGATCAACGAGGCGTGCAGGGCCGCGCCGTGCGCGACCGCCTCGTCGGCGGCCACCGAGTCGTCCGGCTCCATACCCGACAGACGGCGGAGCATGTCGCGGACCATCGGCATTCGGGTCGATCCGCCCACCAGTAGTACCCGTTCCAGATCGTTCCACTGGAGTCCCGCGGCCCGCAACGCCTGGACCGTGGTGAATCGGGTGCGGTCCAGTAGGTCTTGCGTGGCCTCCTCGAACTCTTGCCGGGTGATCTCGATCCGTTCCGAGGCGCCGCGATGATGACAAACCACGGACGCCTTTTGCCGAGCGGAAAGGGTCCGTTTGGCGTCCTCGCACTCGCGCCACAGCTTGCCCGCCGAGAGCGGGTCTTCGCGCGGATCGGCGTGGCCCAACTCCGTAAAGCGTTCCGCCGCCAGATCGACCAGCCGCTGGTCCCAGTCGTATCCGCCCAGGCGGACGTCGCCGTCGGTGGCCAGGGCGTTGAACTCGGTGCCGCGGATTTGCATGACGGTCACGTCGAAGGTGCCGCCGCCGAGGTCGTAGACCAGGATGTTTCGCGGCGCGGGACTGCCGCCTTCTTTGTCCAAGTACCCTTGCTGGAAGCCGAAAGACACGGCGGCGGCCGTCGGCTCGTTGATGATGTCCAGCACCTCGAAGCCGGCCATGTAGCCGGAGTCCTGGGTGGCCTTGCGGCGAACCTCGTCGAAATAGGCCGGCACGGTGATGACCACCTTGCTGAACGGCCCGATTTGCTTGACGGCGTCGATGCGGAGCTTGTTGAGGATCAACGCCTCGATTACCTCGGGCGGATACTGCTTGCCGTCGAGCAGCTTGTGGTAAACGCGGTGGCCGACGTCGCGTTTCGAGCACTCGGCCACGCGATCGGCTTCCGTGGCGATGGCCTTCAGCGCCTCCTTGCCCACCACCACGTCTTCGCCGTCGAAGAGCACGGCACTGGGCGTAAGCAGATCGCCCTCGGCGTTGACCAAGGTGATCGGTCGGCCGCGGTCGTCGATCCGCGCCAACGCGGAAAACGTGGTGCCTAGGTCGATGCCGATCGCGGGAATGGAAGGTCGCGCCATGTCAGTTAAGGACGTTGTTCTCGTGTTCGGATTGTGTTGGAGCTAGTGTATCGTCACAACAAAAATTTCGGGTGCCACGGTTGGCTTGTCCAACCGTGTTCCCGCACTGCTGGACAAGCCAGCAGTGGCACCCAACCCGAAAAATTAGCCGTGACACAACACTAGCCATTTTATTCACCAGGGAAAGGGGAACGATTCGGGCCGAAGCCGGCAAAGGATCATATAGCCGAGCGCCAATCCCAACAGCGCCGCAATGACGTGTCCAATCAGGCCGACCCAACGCGGGAAACTCGGCCGAGCGACCGACTTGACGCGGTGCGTCACGTCGGCAACCAAGGACTCGTCGTCCTGCTCCGGCGGCGCTTCAGGCTCCGGTTCCGGCGACCTGGGACCGGCGACGAAAGGCGTCCAGCCGCCCGGGCGCGAAGGGCCGGAAACCGGTCCGCTGAAATCGGCCTGCATCGCACGGATCGCCTCGGGAGTTGTCGGCTCGTCGTGGTCGTCGGCCGACGGTTCCATTACCTCCTGGATCATCGACTCGAAGGCGTCGAATCCAGCCGCCTCGTCGATCGGCTGCTTCCAGCGCGTCACGCCCTCGCGGGAGATGCCGACCGAGCGCTCCATATCGAGCGTGGCGCCCTGATGAGTGCCGGGCGCGACGGCCTTGACCGTCAGCCGTCCATTTTCGGCGTACTCGAAGGTGACCTCGATCGGCCAACTCTTGGGCAGTCCTTCGGGGAGATCGCGGATTACGGTCCGCCCGATGGCCGTACACTCGTCGGGCATGGAACTCTCGCCCTCGATGATTTGCACGGCGATCGAGCGCTGG
This sequence comes from Planctomycetota bacterium, assembly GCA_030612765.1. Taxonomy (GTDB): domain Bacteria; phylum Planctomycetota; class Planctomycetia; order Pirellulales; family Thermoguttaceae; genus JAHIKV01. Next base: position 37,438 of record JAUWNG010000004.1, on the reverse strand, counting down.
TTCTCCGAACGAGTGACGAACCGTTCCGTGAATTTCGCCGGCAGAGGCGTATTGCGCGGGATCAGCACGACGTTTTTCTTTCGCAGCGTTTCCGGGTCGATCCCCTCCACGCCCAGGCTGTGCGAGTTGACGTTGGTGATCGACAAACCGGCGCGTGCTTCGTTGCCCGATTCCTTGTCCAATAGATATGCGGCGTAGAGCGCGGCGCCGCGGGCGACCGCCTCGTCCGCGTTGACCGTATGGTCCGGCTCCATGCCGCTCAAGTTCCGCAACATCTCGCCGACCATCGGCATCCGCGTCGATCCGCCGACCAACAACACCCGCGAAACGTCCTTCCACTCCATTTTCGCGGCGGCCAACAGTTGCCGCGTGGTGTAGGTGGTGCGTTCGAGCAGATCGGCGGTCATCTCCTCGAACTGCCCGCGAGTGATGGGAACCTCGACCGTCTGGCCGGCCACCTCGATGTGCATGATGGTCCGCCCACGGGCGCTCAGGGCATGCTTGGCGTCGATGGCGGCCGCCAACGCGCGGTTGATGATCACGGGATCCTCGCGCGGGTCGCGCTTGTGCAGCCGCTTGAACCGCCGGGCCACGTAATCGACCAGCCGCAGGTCCCAGTCGTGGCCGCCGAGCATCACGTCGCCGTCGGTGGCTATGGTCTGTATCTTACCCGGCGAGAGACGCAACAACGTAACGTCGAACGTGCCGCCGCCGAGGTCGTAGACCAGCAGGGTCATCTCCTCTTTCGGCTCGGCGCCGGGCGTCAGATAGCCGAGCGTCTCGCCGAAGCTGAGCGCGGCGGCCGTCGGCTCGTTGACGATGTCGAGCACCTTCAGGCCGGCCATCTCGCCGGCGTCGGCGGTTCCCTTGCGCCGCGGCTCGTCGAAATAGGCGGGCACGGTGATGACCACGCGATCGACCCGTCCGAGTTCGTGGACGATGTCTCCCTTCAGCTTCCGCAGAATGCAAGCCTGGATCACTTCCGGCGGTAGCTTACGGCCGTGAATCGGACGGGAATAGTAGGGGAGACCCATGTCGCGTTTGACCCACTCGGCAACCATCTCGGGATGGATAGTGGTTGCGGATCGGGCCTCTTTGCCCACCACCAACTCCTCGTCGGCGAACATCACCGCGCTGGGCGTCAGCAGTTCGCCTTCGGCGTTGCGGACAATCTCCGTCCGCCCCGACTCGTCCACCCAAGCCGCGGTCGAGAAGGTAGTGCCCAGGTCGATTCCTACGGGAGTCTGGCGCGACATTGGGCGACAACTCTGGGTCAGAGTAAGCGGGTTTAATCTGCTCCGCACCGGGTGGAACCCATTTTCACCCCAAACATATAAGTATACCTCTAAAGGCGGGAACCCTCAAGCGGCTTTCGCTGACAAGCGGCGGGCATAAAACCGCGACCAGTGGTCGCGCTTGACGGATGACAATCGGTCGCCCCAGAGGCGCAACCATCGATTGATGCTTAACGAATTGACTTGATCGCCGCACGGTATCCTGATATACACGGATTGGGCGCAAGGTTTTCCCCGAACCGGAGATTTCCTTTCACCGAACGATCGAGCTTACAGCAGCAAGTGAGATATACATGATTTCATGGCGAATACCGTTCTGTATATTATTTTTGGTTTTCTGCTTTACGAGAATTCTCCCGGGGCAATTGCCGCTCGACGCTACGAGACAATCCGGCGTCGCCGGCGTTAAGGCCCCCGAAGGAAAGCCGGCCGGCAGCCGGGAAACCGTTTTGCTAGAGGCCGAAAGTTTCCGCGATCTGGGCGGGTGGGTAATCGACACGCAGTCGATCGACCAGATGGGATCCCCGTATTTGCTGGCCCACGGGTTGGGTGTGCCGGTAAAGGACGCCACGACGACCGTCAACCTGCCCGCGCCGGGCAAGTACCGCGTGTTGGTCCGCACCCGCGATTGGGTCGCTCCTTGGAATGTCTCCGGTTCTCCGGGAAAGTTCCAAGTGTTGGTCAACGGTCGTGCCCTGGCGGCCACTTTCGGCGCCGAGGGGGCGTCGTGGCACTGGCAGGACGGCGGTCAGATCGAGATTCCCGACAAGAAAGTTGAGTTGAGTCTGCACGACTTGACCGGATTCGATGGGCGTTGCGACGCGATCCTGCTGACGACGGATCGCACCCTAGTGCCGCCCAACCGGGATCCCGAAATGTACGATTGGCGACGTAAACTGCTCGGGTTGCCGGACGTGCCGCCCGATGCCGGCCAATTCGATTTGGTCGTGGTCGGAGGGGGCATGGCTGGTTGCTGCGCGGCGGTCTCGGCGGCCCGACTGGGCGTCAAGGTTGCCCTGATCCAAAATCGGCCCGTGCTGGGCGGCAACAACAGTTCCGAGATCCGCGTGGGGCTGTCGGGGCAGATACATCAGCAGCCCTATCCCCGCTTGGGCGATCTGGTGGATCAGATCGGCCCCATCGGCTTCTGGAACTACGAGGACGCCCTGCGCAACCCCGACAGCCCGCGAAGCCGCGAAGTCCTTGAAGCCATTAAGAAGGATCCTCGCAAGCTCACGCACAACGCCGGCCCAGCCTCCAACTACGAAGACCAGAAGAAGTTCCGCGTTGTCCAGGCGGAGAAGAACCTCAGTTTGTTTCTGAACACCCACGCCTACCGAGTGGAAAAAGACGGCCTGCGGATTCGGGCCGTGATTGCGCGGAACGTCAGGGAGGGACGCGAGTTGCGTTTTCCCGGCCGGTGGTTCGTCGATTGCACGGGCGACGGCGCACTTGGCTGGTTGGCTGGGGCCGATTTCCGCGTGGGACGTGAGAACCGCGCGCAGACCGGCGAATCGCTCGCCCCCGAAAAGCCGGACCAGCTAATCATGGGCACCTCGGTCCAGTGGAACAGTGTGTTGGAAAAATCCCCTTGCTCTTTTCCCAATTGCCCTTGGGCCATACAATTCACCGAGAAAACCTGCCTGCCGTTGACCTGCGGCGAATGGGACTGGGAGGCCGGAATCGGCAAGGATCAAATCGGTGAAATCGAGCAGATCCGCGACCTCGGGTTGCGGGCGGTGTATGGCAACTGGGCCTATCTGAAGAATCACAGTTCGGTCAAAAATCGCTTCGCCAACCGCCGGCTGAAGTGGGTGGCCTACATCGGCGGCAAGCGGGAATCGCGGCGGCTGCTGGGCGACGTGATCCTGTGTGAGCAGGACATCCTCAAAGCGAAGTCTTATCCCGACGCTTGTGTGACCACCACCTGGGGCATAGACCTGCATTACCCCGATCCGCAAAATGCCCGACAATTCCCGGACCAGGAGTTTCGTTCCATTTTCAAGTCCGTGCCAATACGGCCTTATCCCATTCCCTACCGTTGCCTCTACAGCCGCAATGTGCCTAACCTGTTCATGGCCGGACGCGACATCAGTGTGACCCACGTGGCCTTGGGATCGGTACGGGTCCAACGGACCACCGGTATGATGGGTGAAGTGGTGGGCATGGCCGCCTCGCTCTGCAAGAAGCACCAAACCACGCCCCGCGGCGTCTACGAAAAGCACCTCGACGAACTCAAGGCACAGATGTCTCGCGGCGTCGGCAAGGGCCAATAGAGGGACGCTGTTCTTTTCGCCATGATCCCCATCCTCGAACAAACTCCCGCCGAGCTACGCGACTGGTTCGTCCAGCATGGGCTGCCGGCCTATCGGGCCGGTCAGGTGCGAAAGTGGCTGTTCCAGAAACGGGCCGCCGGGTTCGAGGAGATGACCGACCTGCCCGCCAAACTCCGCGAACAACTCGCCGCCGAGTTCCAGACGTTTTCCACAACCGTCGTCAAGCACCACAAAGCCGCCGACGGAGCCGAAAAACTACTTCTGCAACTTCACGACGGCGAGCGGATCGAGTGCGTCCTGCTCCGCGACGACAAAGGGCACTGCACCGCCTGCATCAGCACCCAGATCGGCTGCGCGATGGGTTGCGTCTTCTGCGCCACCGGCCTCGACGGCGTGGTCCGAAACCTCACCCGTGGCGAGATCGTCGAACAGATTCTGCATATCCAACGGCTGCTAAAGGGACCGGCGTGGCGTTGTAAGAATACTCCTCGTTTAGCCCCGGCGTCCACGCCGGGAGGGAAAACACAGACCGGAGTTGAATGTTCTGACCCGGCGTGGACGCCGGGGCTAAACAAGTCTTCTCCCGAAAGCACGCAAAACCAATTGGAATCAACCGAACGGCTCAGCCACATCGTGGTGATGGGGATGGGCGAGCCGCTGTTGAATCTCGACGCGCTAATGCCGGCCCTGGCCGATGCCGCCGGACGCGACGGACTGGGGATCGGCGCACGGCGGATCACCATCTCCACGGTCGGTATTCCGGCCGGTATCCGACGTCTCGCCCGTGGAGCGGAAAAGGGGTCAGGTCCAATTTGCCGGAACGGCCCGGAGGGTGCCGCGCACAAATTGGACCTGACCCCTTTTCCGCCGTACCATCTGGCCGTCTCGCTGCACGCGGCCGACAACGAGCTGCGCAACCGGCTTGTACCGGCCAATCGCGGCTTCGGCGTGGCGGCTATTCTGGCCGCGGCAGACGAGTATTTCGAGTTGACCGGGCGACGGGTAACGTTCGAGTACGTGTTGCTCTCCGGGGTGAACGACCGGCCGGAACACGCCCGGCGGCTTGCGGCGCTGCTTCGCGGCCGGCCGGCTTTGGTGAACCTGATCCCCTACAATCCGGTGCCGGGCCTGCCCTATCGCAAACCATCGTCGGCCGCAACCGCCCGGTTCGTCGATGTTTTGACCCAAGGCGGTTTGAACGTCGCCATCCGCCATCGCAAGGGCGACCGGATCGGCGCCGCTTGTGGGCAGTTGCGGCGTGGAGTAGTGGATAGTGGGTAGTGAGTAGTGGATAGTGGGTAGTGGATAGGGGGTAGTGGAGAACCGCCCGCCGACTGCGGTCGGCGGGGTGTGGAATCACGGGCAGACAGTTGCGTCGGCACAATTAACGGGCTACGCGCTTTCGGCCCTCCACTTTCTTCGAGAAGATTTTGCGGGAGATTTTTTTAACGTGGCGTCTTCTTCGCCACATTCTTCGTCTTCCTCGTCCTCTTCCTCTAATTCCTCGCCCGATTCATCTGGGTCGTCCTCTTCTTCGTCGAATTCATCATCTTCGTATTCGTCCTCCTCTTCTTCCGGTTCGTCGTCGACGATCTTGCTGTTTTGTAGTGGTTTTGGCGGGCTTGTCGTTGCGGGTTCGTCGTCGCCCTGGTTGGTCATTTGTTCCCACTGTTCGAGGCTGACGAGAATTTCACGGGCCTGTGAGCCGTTGTACGGCCCGACGATACCGTCCTCGGCCATGAAGTCGATCAGCCGCGCGGCGCGTCCGTAGCCGATACCCAGCGTCCGCTGCAACAGCGACACGCTGCCGCGCCCCTCGCGGATCACCACGTCGATCGCCGACTCGTAGAGTTCGTCGCGGTCGCTGAACTTTTTCTTGTCGCCGTCGGGCAGGCTCGTTTTCAACTGCACGAGTTCCTTGACGAACTGCGGCTCCTCGGTCGCCACGGCGGAGATCAGCCGGGAGATTTCGTCGTCGTTCAGATAGGTGCCTTGACCGCGGATCAGGGTGCTCGTGCCGGGCCAGAGAAAGAGCATGTCGCCGTTGCCCAGCAGTCGGTCGGCGCCCATTTCGTCGAGCACCACCCGGCTGTCGGTGCGGCTGGCGACCTGGAAGGCGATCCGTGCGGGTAGGTTCGACTTGATCAGGCCGGTAATCACGTCGACGGTCGGTTTCTGCGTCGCCAGGACCAGGTGGATTCCGACCGCCCGGCTCTTCTGCGCCAGGCGGATGATGTGTCCCTCGACTTCCTTGGCGGCGGTCATCATCAGGTCGGCCAACTCGTCGGCCACGATGACGATGTAGGGCATGTGGGTGGGGATGTGGCTGCGCTCCTCGTCGTCCTCCGGCTGCACCCGTTTGTACAGTTCTTCCTCGCCAAGTTGGTTGTAGACGCTGATGTGTCGGACCCCCGCGCGGGCGAGGATGTGGTATCGCTCCTCCATTTTCTCGACCGCCCAGCCGAGGATCGCCTCGGCCTTGCGCATGTCGGTAACGACCGGGTGCATCAGGTGCGGCAGCGATCGATACGGGCTAAGCTCGACCATCTTCGGATCGATCATCAACATTCGGACCTCGTCCGGACGGCGGGTCATCAACATCGAGGCAATGATCGAGTTCAGGCAGACGCTCTTTCCGGTGCCGGTGCGGCCGGCGATCAGCAGGTGGGGCAGCGTGGTCAGATCGACGACCAGTGGATTGCCGGCCACGTCCTTGCCCAAGTACAAGGGGATGCGCATTTTCTGCGTCTTGCCGCCGACCTCTTCCATGACCTCGCGGAGGCGGACGACCTGCCGCTGCTGGTTCGGCACCTCGACGCCGACGGTGTTTTTGCCCGGCAACGGGGCCACGATCCGCACGCTCGGCACACGCAAGGCGATGGCCAGATCGTCGGCCAGACCGGTGATGCGGCTCAACCGCAGGCCGGACTCCAGTTCGACCTCGTACTGGGCAATGACCGGTCCGGTCTGTATCTCCACCACGCGGATGTTGAAGCCGAAGTTGAGGAAGGTTTTTTCCAGCAGTTTGGCTTTTCGGCGGACTTCCTTCTCCCGCTGGTCGAAATTGACCGATTCGCCTTCGAGCAACAAATCCAAGCCGGGTAGTTGATAGTCGGGGACGTCCGATCCCAAGTCGGATTCGTCCATCTCTTCGAGGACTTTTTGGGAAGGCTTTTTTCGTTTTGGCCTGCTGATTCCCACCCGTGTGCCGAAGGTTCTTCGACCGCCGTCCGAATCCTCCTCCTCGTTCTCCTCGTCTTGGCCTTTCTGCTTATCTGCCTCTTCGTCTTTCTCGTCGGCGATGCGGCCGGAGACGCGGATCGCCGGGGCGTCCTTGTTGTTTTCTTCGTAGCCGTCGAGGTCGGAGCGTCGTCGTCGGACTTTTTGGGCGTATGCCGTCGAGACTTGCAGCACCCCTCGCCCCAAACTGCGTGTCGGTTTGCCCACGACCCAGGCCAACAGCCGCACGAGCGAATAGTCGGTGGCAAGCAACAGTCCGCCGACGACCATGCTGGAGGCGATAATGTACGCGCCGAGGCTTGCAAACTGCGTTTGCAGCAATGCCTTGCCCAAGGCGCCGAGATATCCGCCGGCGCCGATCACCGGCCCGGGCGAGAGCCGCGGCGCGGCCATCGCGGCCAGGGTGGCAACTCCCGCCAAGGAGATCAACCACCCGCCGGCCCGCAGCCACGGCTGGCCGATCTTGCGGCGCACCAGCAGCGCGGCGTCCCACGCGGCCAACGAAAGCAGCAAATAGTACGCGCCCAGCCCGAGGGCCTCGAACAGCAGCCGGCTGGTCGTCGCGCCCCAGTAGCCGCAGGCGTTTGTGGGCTGGCTGTTTTGCGGGAAGACGAGCTTGCCGGGCGGATCGGCCGGATCGTAGCTGATCAGCGCGGAGGCCAGAAAAATTACGCCGGCCAACAGCGCCAACGCCAACAAGTCAGTCTTTAGATTGCGGTTTTCGAGCATGGTGGTTGCATACCGTCACACGTTTAGCAGCCGCCGGCACGGCGGCTTGCGGCAAAACCAGGGCCGCCGTGCCAGCGACCGCTAAACGGATGTGTCTCTCGTTAATCTAAACAGCGGCTACTCGACATAAGTATCGACCAGTTCGGCACTTGTCGAACAACCCAGAGCCGCCGGACCTCGTCTTTTGCCTTAGAGAAACCATGCGCGGAACCGTTGCTACGTATACAACCGGCATGGAACGTGCAGGTGGAACGACCGGAAGCTTTTTGGGCGGCTCGGGTGCCACTGCTGGCTTGTCCAGCAGTGCTCGTTATGGATGAAACGTCGGGTGCCACTGCTGGCTTGCCCAGCAATGCTCGTTGTGGATAAAATGACGGGTGCCACTGCTGGCTTGCCCAGCAGTGCCCGTTATGGATAAAACGTCAGGTGCCACTGCTGGCTTGTCCAGCAGTGCTCGTCAGACCTTGGGAGACATCCTGTCCGTTCATAACGGATTAACAAGTCAACAATCAAGCGTTCCCGTCATGTCGAAAGGGGCACTGCTGGACAAGCCAGCAGTGGCACCCGGCGGTTATGGGTGACCCCAAAACTCCCCTATTTCATGCGGGATACCCGGCACACGATCTCATCCCCCACCTTATTAACCCTAACGCTGTAACTACCATCGCGTGTCGTCCAAAGCACGTAACCATCGTTAGGGTCAATCGTATTGACCGCAAAATAGAGGTTCCTGCTGTCCTCGCCTGGGCCTTGAGAGCGGTACGGAGTAGGCCATATCCCTGGTGACCCCTTTCCGTCGGTTATTAACGCCTTCCTCGAAAACTCGATGGCGATTTGCTCGGTCAGGGTAGTTCCCGGCGGTACGGGAAAACGATACGTGGGGGGCGACCCAAGCCAAGGCCACATGGTTACGATGATGGCTGTGACGACAATACCTAACAGCACAGCAAGCGCACCAGCGATGCAGAGAATAAACCTCAAGGAAGGCACGAAAGACATTTTTTCTTCCTCCGTTCCACGTGACTGTTGCTCACTTATTCGTCGGGTGCCACTGCTGGCTTGTCCAGCAGTGACCGTTGTGGGTAAAATGGCGGACATGAAACAGACTACGGGACATCGGAAACGAATCCGGCACTACCACGATCCCGGCCATGTCCACGAGTTGACGTTTTCGTGCTATCAGCGTTGGCCTTTGCTGACCAACGATCCGTGGCGGGAGATGCTGGCCGAAAGCGTGGATCGGGCGATGGAAGGCCATCGTTATCGACTCGCCGCCTTTGTGTTCATGCCCGAGCACGTCCATCTGATTGTCTATCCCCTTGCCGAAGCAGGCACCATTGACGCTCTGTTGAAAGCCATCAAACGGCCGTTTTCCTATCGAATCAAGCAACTGCTCATTCAATCAGAGGATCGGCTACTTCAACGGCTGACGATTCGTCAACGTCCGGGTGTCACGACATTTCGCTATTGGCAGGAAGGCCCCGGTTACGACCGGAACTTCATCAAGCCCTCGACCGTGCTGACCGCCATCGACTACTTACACCATAATCCTGTTCGTCGGGGACTTGTCAAGAGAGCCGTCGATTGGAAGTGGTCGAGTGTTCGATACTATCTGGTCGATCCTCCGCAACAATACATCGGTTTGCCGACCGTCCATAGCCTGCCAGCCGAATGGCTCAACGAGCCGGATTAACCCGTCCCACACGGCACTGCTGGACAAGCCAGCAGTGGCACCCGAAGCCGGATTAACCCGTCCCACACGGCACTGCTGGACAAGCCAGCAGTGGCACCCGAAGCCGGATTAACCCGTCCCACTTTTTCAACAGGTTTCTATTCCGCCAATACGCGCGTCGGGGGGACGATTTTTTTGGGCACTTTCCCGCCGCCGAGGATTTTCGCCGCCGCACGAATCGCTTCGACGCCGCCGGTGGGAACCAATACCGACGCACTGAGAACGCCTTCCTTAACGTACTTTGCGCCCTGGTCCGGCAAACCTCCGACGCCGATGAACAGCGTGTTTTTTTCCCGGCCCGCGGCCTTGGCGGTTTCGTAGGCCGCCCGCGCCGCGGCGTCGTCAAAGGCGAACACGGCGTCGAGCTGGTCCACGTCCGCGATGGCCGCGGCCATCAGCTTCGCGCCGTCGACGCGCGGCGGATCGAGAAAGCCCTCGAAGACGAATCGGTATCCAGGGTCGCGGAGCCGCGCTCGAAAGGCGTCGTGCAACTCATCGGCCGGGGTCGAGTCGACCGGCCCCTTGAACTCGACGATTTTTCCCTTTCCGTCGAGTTTTCCGGCCAGCCACTTGCCCGCCGTCTCGCCGATCCGTTTCCAGTCGGGAGCGATGTAACAGGTGTACTTATCTCCGATAACAGCCCGGTTCAGGACGATCACCGGCACTCCGGCGTCGAACAGTTTCGCCACCGGCTCGGTCAGCGCTTGGGCGTCGATGGGTGCGACGATCACCAAACTGACGCGTTGCGCCAGAAAATCATCGAGGTTGCGTTTTTGCATTGCGGCGTCGCCGGCGGCGTCCCGGATCACCAAACGGAGGTTGGGATGTTTGGCCGCCGCGGCCTCGATGTCGGCCTTTAGTTGGGTCCGCAAAGGCCCTTGAATATCCGCCAGACTGACGCCGATCGTCGGCGGCCCGGCTCTTTTCGGTTGGATTGGCGTTTCGGCGGACCGACGGCAGCCAACCCCCGGCGACAGGACCGCAAGCCAAGCGAAGGCAACGAGGCACGAAACGACGTATCGCATGATCGAACTCCACGTCAGTGGCAAGGACCGATGGGCGCAGTCCCCGGCAAGTGTAACGGCTCGTTGAAAAAGTCGATTTTCGAGAGTTCGGGTGCCACTGCTGGCTTGTCAAGCAGTGTTTCCCCGGGTGTTTCTCCCCGCACTGCTGGACAAGCCAGCAGTGGCACCCTTTTTCAACGGACTGGTAAGGGCGCAATAACGAAAACAATATCAGATTACAGCTTTTTGCACTATCGCCGGGAAAAATCGCGCGACTTCATGGGGGCAACGGCATGGTCCGAAGAGGGAGGGCACCCTACAACGGGTGTATGCATGACACCCGCCAAGTAACTTTTGCTTGACACAGATTACCTAGTTGTTACTTTGGAACTATATGGGCTAATGCCCTAACAGTGCGCAAGGGGGGCATTTTCGTCTTCCACGCGGCTGTTGGGCGCGGGGAATCGTTGCCCGCTCCTGAGCAAAGGCAACGCGTTCTTGTTTTTTTGTACGTCGGAAAGAGAGGAAGATCATGGGAGCCTGGGGTCTGCTGCATCGTCGTTTCATGGCCAAGCCGATCCGATCGCACAACCGCCAACGGCAGGATACGTTCCGATCGCGGTTTCGCCGCTCGCTGAGAATCGAGCAGTTTGAAGAACGGACGCTGTTGAGCATCGGGGCTTGGACGCCGATCGGGCCTGCTCCGGTCAATTACGCGGACAGCCAAGTCGAGAACGTCGCTCCATGGGATTCCGTCGAGGACAGGTATCTGAATCAGGTGGTCGGCTCGATCACCGCGGTGGCGACCCATCCGACCAACGCCAACGTCCTTTACGTCGGAACGACCAACGGCGGCATCTGGCGCACGGACAACGCCACCGACGCCAGCCCCATGTGGACGCAATTGACCGACGACGCCGAATCGCTCTCGATCGGCGCGCTGGCGTTCGATCCTACCGACCCGACCGGCCAGACGTTGTTGGCTGGGGCGGGACGATTCAGCGAGTATTATCGTGCCGGCGGCGTACTGAGCGGACTGCTGCGCACGACCAACGGCGGCGAGACCTGGACGCAGATCAGCGGCGACGGCGTCTTGAACGGGAGAAATTGCATCAGCATCGCCGTCCGCGGAGAGACGATCCTGGTGGCAATGGACAACGCCCTATCTGGGTTGTACGGCGACGTGGGCATCTTTCGCAGCGACGACGGCGGCGAGACGTTTACACAAATTTCCAACGGGAATGGGAACACCACCGGGCTACCCGGCGGCATTACGTATGACTTAGCGGCCGATCCGACCGACACGAGCGTATTCTACACCGCGGTGGTCGGCGCCGACGGCTTTGGAGGCGAAAACGGCATCTACAAGTCGTCCAACGCGGGCCTGACGTGGATCAAGGTCAGTTTGCCGGAGGTCGATGTATACCTTAATACCGACGGCGCAAACACCACGCACCGAGTCCAGATGAACGTGGGGCCGGAAGGCCAGCTATACGTGGGCATCCTCAATCAGGTGACCGGATCGACCACCCTCGATCAACTGGTTGCCGTGTTCCGCACCGGCGACGGTGGGACAACCTGGACCGAGATGGATACGCCGCAGGTGACCATCAACGACGTGGATCAGCCGATCCAGTTCGATCGCGTTACGACGGTGGTGGGCGATGGTCTGGGTGTATTGCCCAGCGGCCAGGGAGCGGTCCACTTTTCGATCGTCGCCGACCCGACCAACGCGAACATTGTCTACATCGGTTGCGACACTCAACCGGTAGTCGGCGACGATTCGCCGTTCGGCGCCGAACAATTCACCGGCTTGCTGCTGCGCGGCAATGCCTTGCAGTTGGCCGGGGAGCAATGGGTCCACCTGACCCATTCGGTAATCCCCGATTCGACCGGCGGCACGGCCTCCGGCTCCGCTCCCCACGCCGAGTCGCGCGACATGGCGTTCGACGCCGCCGGACGGCTGATCGAAGTGGACGACGGCGGCATCTACGTCCGCACCAGCCCGCGGAACAACTCCGGCGATTGGTTCTCGTTGAACGGCAACCTGCAAATCGCGGAAATCCACGACATCGCCTACGACAGCGTATCGAACGTCGCCATCGCCGGCGCCCAAGACATCGGCGTTTCGGAACAAACGGAGAACGGCAGTCTCGTGTGGCGCGAAGTGACCGGCGGCGACGGCGGCGACGTGGTCGTGGACGAGGCCAGTCTGGCCGACTTGAATCAATCCTATCGTTATTCCAGCGGCGCGTACCTGGAAGACTTCCAACGCCGGACCGTCGACGCCGACAACGACGTGATCGAAACGGTGTCGCCGGCATTGGTAGTGCTTGGGACCGCCAATCAGACCTTCGCCCAAATCGACGGCGGCCAATACAAGACGCCGATAGCCGTCAACGCGGCCGATCCGTCGCGGATCGTGATCGGCGGAACCACGTCGGTATTCGAGTCCCTGGACCGCGGCGAGACGCTAACCAATCTCGGCGTGGCAGCCAATGCCAATGCCATAATCTATGGCGGTTATCGGGACGGGGTGGCCAATCCCGATGCGATGTGGGTGGCTTCCGACGCCGGCCTTTTCGTGCGGACCGCCGCCGGCGCCGGCTTTCTGCAGGTCATTATCGGCGAGGTGGTGGACATTGCCGTCGATCCGACCGATTGGCAACGGGTAGCTGTCGTCATCAAACTCGGACCGAGATCCCTCGTCTTCATGTCCACGGACTTCGATAGCTTCAATCTAATCGGCGACTTTAACAACGTCGATTTGCGGGCGGTGGAGTATTTCAACAGCGGCACGACCGATGTCGTCGTGGTGGCAGGTTCGAATGGAGTTTACTACTCCACCACGATTGACAGTCTCGGAACTTGGTCGCCCCTGGGCGAGGATCTACCCAACGCCCCCGTCTACGACATAGAATACGACGTCCAAGACAACATTTTGGTGGTCGGCACTCTGGGCCGGGGGGCATGGCAATTCGAGGACCCACGCACCGAAATCTTCGGCGAGTTGGCCTTGATCTCGGTCAGCACCAACGTGACCACCTACCAGGCGACCGAAAGCCCCATGATCGATGTCGCTCCCACGGAACTCACGCTCCACTTCAACGACACGACCCTCGACCCCGACACCCTGGCCGGCATCCAAATTATCCGCGCCGGCGCGAACGGGACGTTCTACGACCCGGCAACTAATCCTTACGACATCGACGACGTGGTGATCGAGCCGGGATACATCAGCATCGGCGAGAACCCCAACGAGGTCTTGATTCGCTTCGCCGAAACCTTGCCGGACGATATATATCACGTGACGATTGTCGGTCAGGGGAGCGACGACGTCCACTATTATTACGGTCCGGACGGCAAGCTGGCGCTGCCTTTCTCCAACACCGCGGGAATGACCGTCGGCTTCGGCGAGATCACGCCCGACGAGGGCAATTCGTATTGGGACGGGCAGAACTTCGTTTGGACCTTCGACTTGAATCTGGGGCCCCAGGTCACCGGCGTCGTGCCGCAGCCGATCATCCGCGCCCCGGACGGCACGCTCTCTCAGGCCCGCAATCAGATCGAGGTTTACTTCAGCGAAGCGATGGACTTGGATTCCGTGCTAACGTTGACTTATTACAGCCTGATCTCCACCCAGGACACGGCGAACACGTCCGACGACGTGATAATCACCCCGACGCAGGCGGTCTACGACGCGGCGGCGAAGAAAGTCACGCTCACCTTCGGCGTCAACAGCAACGGCGACCCGGCGATCGATCTGGCCCAATTGGTGGCCGATCCGGCGAAAAACGCCACCGGCGCCTTCCGACTGCGGATCGGCGACGAGTACCGGCCGATCGTCACCGAAGAGTTGACCGGCGTGGTGGACAACGGCTCGACGTTCGACGAAGCCTCCGACCTGGGAACATTGATCAACTCTTCCGATGCCTTGGCGGGCCAATCGTGGTTGATCTCCGGTCAAATCTCGCCGATTTATTACGACGTACAGTGGCCCGGCGGCCGGAACACACCCGGCAACCGCGACCTGCCCGAGGGAGCAACCGACGTGGCGGCCGAGAGCCACACGTATCCCGACAGCGGCGACGTCGGTCCCTACGGCGAAATACCCACCTTTAACTACAACTTCCAGACAGTCTACGGCACGATCCAAGAAGCCCCGGCGTTGAACCTGATCACGGAAGCCCAGAAGCAACGGTCCCGCGAGATTTTCTCGCTGATCTCCCAATACAGCGGCGTGCAATTCATCGAAACCGCCGACCAGGGTATGACCATCGTCACCGGCGACCTGCGCGTGTTCAACCCATACATTGAAATCGGTCCCGGCGCCCCGGCCGGCATGGCCGGCGGCGGCCCCGAAGACGGCCTGGTGGTCGTCAACAGCTATTACGACTGGGGCGATTCAGAGTACGGAAGCCCCTTCATGCAGGTCATGATGCACGAGATCATGCACCCCTTGGGCGTAATGCATTCTTATGAACTGCCCGCCTTCGAGATCATGGGCAGCAGCGAAACCATCGACACGATCGGCACCGATCAGGAAGTCACTTTCCCCGGCAACAACGACATTACCGTTCTCCAATACTTGTACCGCAACGACAGCATCGACACTGACTTTTACAAGTTCCAGATCGAGTCGGAGGGCGACCTGAGCGCGGAGACGATTGCCCAGCGGATGCAAAACTCCAGCTTGCTGGACACCTATCTGGTGCTCTACGACGACCAGTTCCAGATCGTTGCCGGCAACGACGATTATTTCGACGACGACTCGTTCATCGGCGTCCATCTGGAGGCGGGCACCTATTACATCGGGGTCAGCTCCACCGGCAACTCGCAATACGGCCCGGACGTCGACGGCGGAACGACCGAGGGCGCGTATCAGTTGCGTTTGGACTTCCAGCCGCAAGTCGATCAGCAGTTGACCGATACGCGGGGAACGGCGCTGGACGGCGACGCGGACGGCGTACCCGGCGAACATTTCGACTTCTGGTTAAACATCCAGAGTGCCAGCGTGGCGGTAGCGAGCAACCACACGTTGATCGTCGACAAGCTGGCCCCAGCCGCCGGCGCGGACGGAACGCTGGCCCATCCCTACAAGAATATCTCCGACGCGCTGGACGCGGCCGACCCCGGCGATATCGTCCGAGTGGTTGGCAACAACTTCGCCAACGACAACCAAGGGCACGGCATCCAGGCCGTCTCCGGAAGCCTGCTGGTCGACGGCGAAACGTTCACCATCTCCGACGCCACTCGGACCTTCACCTTCGAGTTCGACAACAACAATACGTTCACCCAGAACAACACTCAGGTTGTCTTCAATACCACCGACAGCGCGGCGGCCATCGCCGCGAAGCTCGCCGCGGCAATCAATTCCGCCAGTTGGATACCAGAGGGATTGAGTGAGACGGCGCCCACTCGCTATTCCGAAGGCTTGTACGCTCGGGCCACCGTCGACGGCGTCATCGTCAACGTGGACGGTCCGACGGTCATGATCGATCTCGGCTCGACCGAACTGAAATCGACCCTTCAAGACAATCTGGCATACGAAATCGGCACGAGCCCGTTGGGCTACACGCTCAGCGACGGCAACAAGTTGGAGGTTCCCCACGGCGTTTCGCTGATGATCGACGCCGGGACCATTCTGAAACTCCGCGGCGCCAACGTCTCCGTGGGCAGTTCGGCCGTAGCCGTCGACCGCAGCCTCGGTTCGCTCCAAGTTCTCGGCACGCCGGGCAACAGCGTATACTTCACTTCCTACCTCGACGAGCGGGTGGGCACGGACACCTACGCAAACACAACCGTTCCGACGGCCGGCAACTGGGGCGGACTGGTTTTCCAAAACAATTACGACTACGACGAGCGAGAGGTCGATCTAAACCGAATCGTCCTCGAACAGGAAGGCATCTTCCTCAACTATATCAACCACGCCGACATTCGTTACGGCGGCGGAAAGGTCGCCGTCAACGGCATCCAGGACGTCTACAATCCGATCCACATGCTCGAGGCCCGGCCCACCGTCGCCTTCAGCACCATTCGCTACAGCGCGGACGCGGCCATGTCGGCCGATCCGAACAGCCTCTTGGAGACGACCTTCCACGACGGCTTCGGCGAGAGTCCGTTCGCCGCCGACTACGACCGGATCGGCCCCGATCTGCACGGCAATAGACTCGTTGCCAACAGCCTCAACGCACTGTTTCTCCGCGTGACCACCGCCGCCGCCGACGCGATCGAGCAACTCGACGTCTCGGCCCGGTTCGACGACATGGACGTGGTCCTGGCGATCCCCGAAAACCTGATCATCACCGGCGACGCGGGCGGGGCGATCGAAGTCGTCGGCACTTGCCCCCTGGTGGCCGACGGCCATAACCAACTCGTCGTGCCCGAAGCGTATTGGGAACTCAATGAGGACACCTGGGAGTACGAGTTAATAAACCCCTTCACCGACCGGGACTATTTCTTCATCAACGACGGCCTGAACACCGTACGATTCGAGTTCGACCTGATCGGCAACGGCGTGGCCACCGGCAGCGTGTGCATCGCGCTGACCTTGGAGCCTCTGGATCCCGCCGACGTGGCAGTGATCATCGCCGATGCTATCAACGGGTCGATTCTGAACGTCTTGGCCAACGCCGATGGCGACCGCGTGGTGCTCGACGGCACGACGATGGACGTACGAGGTTTGACGGGTACTCAGGCACGGATGGCAGGCCGGCTCTCCATCGACCCCGGCGCGATCGTCAAGCTCGCCGGCACGCGGGTCGAGACCGGCATCGGCGCGCAGTTTATCGCCGAGGGCACCGATGGTTACGAAATCATCTTCACCTCGTTGCAGGACGACACCTATGGCGCCGGCGGCACGTTCGACGTCACCAACAACGGCCAGACCCAGACCCCGGGGCCGGGCGAATGGGGCGGCTTCTACTTCAACCCAACCTCGCAGGGCAGCATCGACCAGGCCCGCGTCCTCTACGCCGGCGGCAGCGTGGCCATCGAGGGTGGGTTCGGCTACTTCGCCCCGATCGACATCCGTCAGGCGACCGTCCGGGTAACGAACACGCTCTTCCAAGACAACACCGCACACACGGCCGGCGACCGCAACGGCCGCGGAGAGATCACCGATCCGGCCGTGATTCACGTCCTCTTCTCGCAACCTGTAATAACGGGCAACACCTTCATCGACAATCTGGCCCCGGTCGTCTCGATCGACGTCAACTCGCTCAACTACCTGAACGTGGCCGATTGGGGCCGGGCCACCGGAGAGGCCGGCGCTTTCGACCAGTACGGCGACAACCACGGCCCGCTGGTCCGCGAAAACCGCATGTCCGGCAACACGATCAACGGCATGATCGTCCGCGGCGGCAACTTGACCACCGAAGGCATCTGGGACGACACCGACATCGTGCATGTACTCTACGATGAGATCGTGGTGTCGAACCTATGCACCTACGGCGGACTGCGGCTGCAAAGCAGCGCCGACCAAAGCCTGGTCGTCAAGCTCCGCGGGTCCAACGCCGGACTGACGGCCACCGGCCGGCCGCTGGAAATCCACGACCGCATCGGTGGAACGATTCAGGTGCTCGGCACGCCGGGGCGCCCGGTGGTGTTCACCGATCTGGCGGACGACACGGTCGGCGCCGGACTGACCCCCGACAACAGGACAGTGCTGGACACCGACAACACGCCGAACTCCACCGGCACGGCTGGCGCCTGGCGGAGCATAAAGCTGGAGGAATACAGTAACGACCGCAACGTGGCGATCCTGAACGAGGCCGAGCCGGCCACCATCGCCGACGCCGACGCCAACGCCAACCCCGGCTCGGCGGAGTGGCTCGGCCAGTTGGCCGACGAAAACAAGGGCGGGGACGAAGTGCTCCGTATGGGATTCGAGGTCCAGGGGACGATCGCGCTCGACCGGCCCGACGACGTCGACGTGTACAGCTTCCAGGGATATGCCGGAAGCGAGGTCTGGATCCAAATCGACCGCACTACCTTCTCGCTGGACGCCGTGGTCGAACTGCTCGATGCCGACGGGAACGTGCTGGCCCGCAGCAGCAACTGGCGGGACGAGGTCGAGGATCCCGGTCTGCTGCTCGGCTCCGCGCTGACCCTGGAGGGAGACGACTGGGGCTACGAGGACGTTTACAGCATCAATCCCCGCGACGCCGGCATGCGCGTGGTGTTGCCCGGCCCGGAAGGCCAGCAGCGGACGTATTACATCCGCGTTTCCAGCGCGGCGCCGTCCGCTCCCGACGCCCACCAGACCAGCGGCGCGTACCAGATGCAGGTTCGGTTGCGGAAGGTCTTCGAGCATCCAGGCTCTACGATCCGCTATGCCGACATCCGTTACGCCACCGACGGCATCGAGGTGTTTGGTCTGCCTGGCCACTCTCCGCTGGTCAGCGACATCTACGAGACCGAGGCCCCCGACAACCCCGTCGTCACGAGCAACGATACCTTCGACGAGGCCCAGGCGCTCGGCAACCTGCTCCAGTCAGACCAGAACGTAATCACCGTCGGTGGCTTCCTGTCCGACTACACGGACGTGGATTGGTACAAACTGGACCTCGACTATGGTAACACGATCCAGCGTATCGACGGCTTTACCTCCGAGGGATCGGTCTATCCCGTGACGTTCGACCTCGACTACGCCGACGGTCTGGTCCGCCCCGACACCACCCTGTGGATATTCGATGAAACCGGAACATTGATTCTCCAGGGCACCGACTCGGGGATCGTCGACGACCAACCCGATCCGACCGCCGGCACCAATCTCGACGACCTCAGCCGCGGCTCGGTGGGCGTCCGCGACCCGTTCATCGGTCCGGTCTACCTGCTCGAGGGTCATACCTACTACGTTGCCATAACCAGCACGGGGGCCACCGCCTCCGCCGTGATCGACGATCCGATGCTCCGCTGGGAGCCGATCAATTCCATCCGGCGGGTGGCCGAGGACAACGTCGGCAGCCAGAACGCCTCGGGGCTGGAGCCGGACCCGCCCTATGTGCTCTTCCCGGGAACCACCGCCCTGGAACTGAACCTCTCGGCCGTCCCGTTCCATCTCGGCGACGTGACGTTCTACGTGCTCAGCGACGGCAACGTATTTACGGCCGATCCGTGGACCGGCGTGGTCGAGACGACCTACGGCGCCTTGCCCGACACCGACCCCAATGCCAACCTTTACACTTATGGCGACTTGGTGATGCTCAGCGACGGGCGACTGTATACCGTCACGCGGGGCACCAACGCGCTGGCGGCCGACCAGAACGCCGCCGCCGGACGGCTCCGCCAACTTAGCACGGAGGACGCCAGCCAACTGGTTTCCGACCAGGATGACGGGCTGATCACCTACCGCTATTCCACTGATCCTGCTAATCCAGCCCCCGCCCTGGAGGTCGCCGGCGACAACGACCCGCTCGGCGAGTCCGGCGGTGTCCACATGGAGGCGCTCGTCTACAGATCGGGGACGCAGACGACGCCGGCGGCTTGGTACGTGGTGGGCAACGCCAACAACGGCTTCAACGAAGTGGCCTACCAGAGCAACCTCTTGTACTTGCTGCTGCCGGACGGCAGGGCCATCAATCCGCCGGACATCGCCAACGACGGTTCGCCCCGGTTGCCGACGAACATCATTCCCATGGCGCAGCTTGCCACCGGCACGGCGATCGCCGCCGTGGACGCGACCCATGCCGCGAACGCCGCCGACGACATTCTCGACGGCACGCGGTTCACGATCACCGACGACGACGGCAACGAGGTGACGTTCGAGTTCGATTGCGGTCCCGACGTCGACATGGGCAGCGGCGCCTTGGACGTCCGCGACGGCATGACATTCATCGTCGGCACTGGGACCGGCCAGGAGACGTTCGAGTTCGACGGCGGGCCGGTGATGGTCTTCGGCCCCGACGTGGCGGGAAGCCTCGAAGGCCAGACGTTCACGATCACCGACGAGAACGGCGACGCCGAGACGTTCGAGTTCGACCCGGCGGGCGACGGGGCGGCGTCGGGCAACACGGCGGTCACGATCAACACGGGCGACACGGCCGACGTGGTGGCCACGGCCGCTGTCGCCGCCATCAACGGCCTGACCGCCGATGTGGTCAAGGCCGCGCTGGGCGAGGCCACGGCCGCCGAGGCCCGCGTCTCGCTCTTGAGCGACAGCCCCACGGTCTTGCCGGCCGGCGGCGGACTGCTGCGGGTCGAAGGCAGCTACGGACCGGCCGGCGCCGGCACGATCCTGATTCCTTACGAAGAGGCCTGGGACGATCCGGTTTTCCAGAGCATTCTTACCGCCGCGCCGCTTAACTACCCGGCGTCGTTCGGCGATCAAATCGCCGATGTGGTCGAGTTGAACCTGCCGGCCATCGACGTCAGCGCCGCCGACCGGACCGCAAGGAATGATCGGATCACGTTCGGCGGGGCCACGGTGTACGACTTCAGCGGAATGGGCGCCGCCTGGACGCACCGCTTGGGCTTCGACCACGGCGGCGGCGCCCCGCTGAGCGAGGTCGGTTTGCAAGTCCCCGTCGGCGCCGACCAAATCGTTCTGTTCGGCGCGGGCGACACCGCCCGGCAAATCGCCCAAAAGATCGCCGCGGCGATCAATCAGGCGCAGATCGATTTCAGTCCCTTTTCGGTCGACGCCACGGCCGAAGGGGGCAACGTGAACTTACTGAACGTCTCGTCGACGGAGCTTCCCGTGGCCGACGCCCCGCTGACGGTTTCCGGTTCCGGCGGCCCCGGCGGCAAGATCACCGGCATGGCTTTCCTCGGGGACACTCTCTACGCTGTCAGCGACGCGGGCGGCTTCTACGAGATCGTCAATTACGACGAGCCGCAGTTCAAGACCTGGCCCGACATCAGCGATCTGGATGAGGATGGCAACCCGGTTGACGATCATGTGCCGAACGAGATACAGCCGATCCCCAACCCGGCCGCGGCGCATTTGCGGTTCATCGGGGAGATCGAATCGGACCAGAACCCCGGCGAGGGGGTCGAGTTCGCGGGCTTGGAGCTTGGGCCGCAAACGGTCGAGCAAACCAAATATGCCGAGACGTTTTTCGCCGTTTCCCGCACCGGCGATCTGTACGCCTTGGCCCTTGGCGCTGGGGGCGACTCGGTGGAAAAACAAGGCATCTTCGTCGATGCTCAAACCAGCGTCACCGTGCCCGGGATGACGTCCGTTTCCGGCCTGGCCTTCTCGACCCTCGACTTCAACATGTGGCACGCCACCGAGCGGCGCGCGGATGACGACGGCCACGACGTGAACGCGACCTACGACCTAAGCAGGGCTGGGCCGCCGCCGGCGGGGCGGGCGGAATTGCCCAACGGTGGCTGGAGCTTCTATTTCGGCGACGAAACCGACGATAC
The DNA here is from genome assembly GCA_030612765.1 of Planctomycetota bacterium. Taxonomy (GTDB): domain Bacteria; phylum Planctomycetota; class Planctomycetia; order Pirellulales; family Thermoguttaceae; genus JAHIKV01. The sequence goes on along the minus strand of JAUWNG010000004.1, from coordinate 15,792 downwards.
CTCCAACCCAGTCGTGGATGACCTCTATTGGGACAGCAACCCTTATCTGGGCGACAGCGGCACTCCCGACGGCACGTACGATGCACCCGGCGGAGCATACGGTTCGCTCGTGACACAAACATTCAGCCTGGAGCAGTATTCCAAGATCGATGCGCCGACGCTGTACTTTGAGTATTTCCTCGACACCGGCGGTCCCGCCAACTATGACACCGCCCGAGTGTTCGCCTCGATCGACGGCGTGACTTGGCAAGTGCTGGGCGCCACCCTGGCCAATCCTTCGGCTAACCTGCTGGACACCAACGGCCAATGGCATCAGATTCGTCTTGCCCCGCCGGAAGACCCCTGGCAGGTTGGCCCCACCAATGCCGTCTACTACTGGTCCATGGCCGACTTCGTCGGCGAGGCGGAAGTCCGTCTGCGGTTCGACTTCTCCACCGCCGGCGACATGAACGTCGGCGACTGGGGCAATGAACTGGACACCACAGGCGCCTATCTGCAGGCACTCGACGGCGACCTGCTCGAGGACGGGGACTGGCTGATCGTCGACGGCGAGTGGTTCGAGTTCGACATGGGCGTGGCGCTGCGGTTGCCGAACGTGGCTGGCGACGCCATCCCCGACGGCGAGACGTTCACCGTCATGGTCCGCGACCTGGGCGGAGACCTCGTTCCGTTGCAGACCTTCGAGTTCGACCTCGACGGCGCGGTCGCCCCCGGCAACGAGGCGATCTCCATCGAGATCGGCGAGACCACCACGCAGGTTGCCATGCGGGTTGTGGCGGCGGTCAACAACCTGGGACTGACGAACTCCTTCGGCGAGCCGATTGTCGCCGACCTCTACGATAACCGCGTAATGCTCAACCGGGCCGAGGGCCTCGAGCAATCGGCCGACCCGACGATCGAGGCCGTGGGCGACGGCTTCCGCTCCGACTCGCTCGCCGCCACCCCGATCGAGATAACTTCCATGATGAAAGCCGAGGAGGTGGCGGAAGTCATCGGAGATGCGTTCGACGCGGTGTTCGCAGGCGGGAACCCGTCGTTTAGGGTCCAAGGCAGCATTATCCGCATGATCCACCACCCGGTCGATTGGGCCGGTCCGTTGCCCTACGCGAATTACTTACCCGGTGAGGATCTTCTGCCGCCCGACTTTATCGACCAGTTCAACACCATCGCCCGCGGCCAGGACAACGCCCACGAGGGCTTCTATCTGGACAATGTCATGATCGGCTTCGTCGAGCGCGGCGAAATGGCCACCCAGGTCCAGGTCAACACGGACTTTGTCTTCACGCCGACGGCGCCGGAGACGGTCATCTCGACCGGCTACTACCAACTCCAGATCCGCGGCGCCAGCGAGTACGCCACGTGGATGCCGGACAACTTGTACCCGATGATCCTGGATCGGTCGTTCGACACCAACGACCGCTTCGACGAAAGCTACACGCTCACGATCCCTCCGGCCAACGACATCCCCCACGGCATGACCTTTGTCATCAGCGACGGGGTTACTCCGGTGACGTTCCAGTTCCTCGACCAGAACGTTCCGAGCGGCAACCCGGACTACGAGCCGGTCTATTTCTCGGTCAACCAGAGCGAGGCGGAAGTGGCCGCCTGCATCGTCGAGGCGATCAACGCCGCCGCCGCGGCGGGGTTGTTCAGGGTTACGGCCACGTCGATCGAAGACAGCAGCCGCGTGGACTTGTTCAATGCCGCCAAGGTCACGGCCGTCGGCGGCGGTCCGGGGGAAGAAGACACCGGCAGAAATCAAACTCCCTTGCTCGTCCAGCGGGACGACGCGATGAACTTTAACGGCGACACCAGTGCCTTCATGGGACTGGGAGACGCCCCGGCCACCGGGACCACCTACATGGTCACGGACGATTGGGGCGGGGTCTGGAGCGACACGGAAAAGGTCCCGCCGGACGACCCCGATGGTATGCCTCCCGGCACCGGCGACGACTTTATGTGCTGGGCGGCATCGGCCAGCAACGTCCTTGCCTGGACCGGCTGGGGGGTGGTCGATGGCATGTACGATGCCGACGAGATATTCGATTACTTTGAAGCCCATTGGACCGACGAGGGCGGCTGGCAGGACGCCGGCTGGGAGTGGTGGTTCAGCGGCATCAACGTCACCTCGGGCTGGGGCGCCGCCGAGGTCGACGTGCCAGGCGGCGGTTTCTACCAAAGACTGAACGCCGACGACTACATGCGCAGCGAGTCGGACGACACGCAGACGATGCAGGCGATCGACGAGTTCCTCCGCGCCGGTTATGGCTGCGGGCTGGGAATATATAGCGACACAGGCATGGCCCACGCGATCACCGCTTGGGGGTTCAACTACGATGGCGACGAAAGCAACCCGGACTACGTCGGCGTGTGGATAACCGACTCGGACGACGACAAGTCGCTGGCCAACGCCCCGGATCGGCTCCGCTATTTCGAGGTCGAGTGGTCCGCCGGCGATGGGCGCTGGTATATGCAGGATTACTACGGGCTAAACAACGTTTACATCTCGGAGGTGAGCGGTTTGGCGCGGCGGTTTACCGGGGTCGCGGCCACGAAGTACACCGAGAAGGGGGACCAGAACCAGGTCTACGACCAGGGTCAGGTGATTTTGGAGAACAACGAGATCACTTATTCCAGCGAGGCCGGCATTTTGGTCTCCGCCGCCGACCGCGATGGCGACGTGGTTATACCCAAGCCCGGCCCGACCGCCCCGCTGGCGGTCATCAACGGCGCGCATCAGGTTCCCGGCGTCGTCATCCGGAACAACGTCGTGGCCTACTCCGGCGCCATCGGCATCGACTTCGGTGGCGACGTGCCGCAGAACGGACAGTCGATTGGGTCCGTTCCGCTCGGGCGCATTGTCAACAACACGATCTACGGCGTCGGAACCGGCACGCAGAACTTCGGCATCTGGATCGGCCCCAACGCCAGCCCGACGATGTTGAACAATGTCGTCGCCAACGCCTGGGTTGGCATTGTCGTCAATGACCTATCGACCACGACGGTCGTGGGCACTACTGCGTACTCCGGCAACTTTTTCAACACGGCGTACTTTGACAACGTTAATACCCTGACGCTGGGTATCGCCGAGACGTTTGCCATCGAAATTCCGGCGGACGAGCCGCTGTTCGTCGACGCCGCGGAGGGTAACTTCTATCCGGCCGCCGGTTCGAGGATCATCGACAGTTCGCTGGACTCGTTGCAGGACCGGGCGAACATGGTCACCGTCAAGGATCCGCTGGGGCTTTCGCTGTCGCCCATCCTGGCGCCTTTGACCGACATCCTCGGCCAATTGCGGATGGACGACCCGAACGTCTCGCCGCCGTCGGGATTCGGCCAAAACACCTTCAAGGACCGCGGCGCCATCGACCGCGTCGACTTCGACGGACCGAACGCTTTCCTGGTCGATCCGCCGGACAACGACGCCGCCGGAATCGACCGCAACCCGATGCCCGCCGACGTTACGGTGGCCATCGTCGGCAATCAAACCTTCCCCGAGTTCATCATCCGGCTACAGGGCGACGGCGCGGGGATCGCCGACTATACGGTCGTCCCCGAGACCGTGCAAGTCATGCGAGACGGAGAAGAATTGATCGAGGGCCGGGACTACTTCTTCGATTACGAAAAGACGAACGATTTGATCATTCTTCGATCGGCGGGCGCTGCATGGGCGCCGGGAAGCACCTACACTATTTACCTTAGCGACGACATTCGCGACAAGGCCGGCAACTCGGTCCAACTGAACCACTCCGACGATACGACCAGTTTCGTGATCGAGCTGATCGGCTACGACTTCGGCGACGCGCCGATGAGCGACACGCCCCTTCCCGACGGCGCCCGGCACATCATTGTTCCCGACGTGCATCTCGGCGAGCGGATCGACAGCGAAGCCACTCCCCAGGTGGACATCGCCGCTACCGCCGACGCCCACGACGACGGCGTGGACTTCGCGGACGGCGACTACGTGATCAGTCAGGCCGGCGAGACCAAGACCATCTTTGTCACCGCCTCGACCGACGGAGTGCTGGACGCCTGGATCGACTGGAACAACGACGGCACCTGGAACACCGGCGAAAAACTCGTCCTCCGAGACGCCGTCGGAACCCCCGTCTCCGGCATCCTGGCCGGGGAAAACGAGTTGACCTTCGACGTTCCGGCGGGCTTGGCCGACTCGGGCGATTTTGACGCCTACGTCCGCTTCCGCTTCAGCACGACCGGACTATTGTCCGACGGAACGGCGATGCTGCCGGCCGGCGAGGCCCTCGACGGCGAGGTGGAAGACTACCGGATCAGGGTCGTTTCCTCGCCGACCGATTGGGGCGACGCCCCGGACCCCGATTATCCTACCTTGGAGGCCAGCAACGGCGCGTCCCACTTGATATCGACGGACGTCCTCTGTTTGGGCGAGACGGTCAGCCTCGACCCCCTGCCCAAGCCCAACCTGACGGCCACCGGCGACGACGACGACGGCTTCGATTTCTCCGGCGTATCCTTGACTCCGGGACAGGACTCCGACGTCTCCTTCACGGTTACCAACGAAACCAGCCAACAGGCGTATCTAAGCGCGTGGATCGACTTCAACCGCGACGGCGACTGGCTGGACGCCGGTGAAATGATCGCCGGCGATGTCCTGGTCGACGAAGGGCCGAACACCTTGACGATCAGCGTACCCGACGTCGCCGTGGACGGCGATACGTTCGCCCGCTTCCGCTTGAGCACCGAACAGGGCCTTTCGTTCACCGGCCCCGCCTCCGACGGCGAGGTGGAGGACTATCTAGTGACCATCCTGCCGAAGCCCGGCGAAATCCACGGCACGAAGTGGAACGACCTCGACGGCAACGGGATTCACGGCGTCGGCGAGGTCGGCCTCGAGGGCTGGACGATCTATCTGGACGCCAACAACAGCCAGCAACTTGACGACGGCGAACGTTCGACGACGACCGCCTTCGACGGCTCGTATGTATTCGATGAAGTGATCCCGGGAGAGTACATCGTCCGAGAGGTGGCCCAAACCGGTTGGCAGCAACACGGGCCGAAAAAATACAACGTGTCCGTCAACGCCGCCCAGATCATCCAGGGCATCGACTTCTTCAACCAGGACGTCGCCCCGCCCGAGGTCGTTTCCATCGTCCGCGGCGACGCCGACCCGACAAATGCCGATTCGGTAACCTTCATCGTGACTTTCAGCGAAGAGGTTGTCGGCGTGGATATCGACGATTTCGATCCGGTATCCGACGGATTGACCGGCGCGGCGATCAGTGAAATCACCGGCGCCGATGACGTTTACACCGTAACCGTCTCCACCGGCCTCGGCGAAGGCACGCTGCGATTGGATCTGGTCAACGACGACTCGATCCAAGACCTTTCCGGTTATCTGTTGGACGATCCCGCCTCGGGAGAAACATTCGAGGGCGAGTTCTATACCGTCGATAGAACCCCGCCGATGGTCGTTTCCATCGAGCGCGACGGCGAAAGCCCGACCAACGCTGAAACGGTGACCTTCATCGTGACCTTCGGCGAGGCGGTCACCGGCGTGGACATCGACGATTTCGACCTGGTGTTCGATGGGTTGACCGGCACGATGATCATCGAAGTCACCGGCGCCGACGACGTTTACGCCGTAACCGTGACCGCCGGCGACGGCGATGGCACGTTGCAATTGAACCTGGTCGACGACGATACGATCGTCGATCTGGCCGGCAACCTCTTGGTCGGCGAGGGAATCGACGACGGAAGCGTCATCGGCCCGGTCTATGAAATCGACCGTACCTCTCCGCAGGTAGCCTCGATCGCGCTGGCCGGCGCGAACCCCACCAGCGACTCCATCGTCTACTACACCGTGACCTTCGACGAGACGGTCACCGGAGTGAACGCCAGCGATTTCGCCCTGGAGACCACTGGTATGTTCGGGACGAAGATCGACGAAGTCTCCGGTAGCGGTGACACCTACACCGTCGCCGTCCTGTCGGGCGCCGGCAACCTGGGCACCGTGCAGTTGAACCTGATCGACAACGATTCGATCCTCGACTTGGCCGGCAATGCCTTGGTCGGCGCGGAAGACGACAACGGCGACTTCGAGGGCGATGTCTACGAGATCGATCGGATCGGTCCGACCGGCCTGTTCTTGTCCAACGACCGCGTCGTCGAACACGCGCCGGTGAACACCCCGGTCGGCGCGCTCTCCAGCACCGGACCGAATCCCGGCGCCTACGCCTACAAGTTGGTCTCCGAGGAGGGGGTGGTCAACGACAACGCCTCCTTCCGCGTCGTCGGCGGCCTCTTGCGGACCAATACGGTATTCGACTTCGGCGACAAGGACACCTACAATATCCTCCTCCGCACGACCGATTCGGCCGGCTACTGGCGGGACGAGGAGTTTATCATCACGGTGGTCCCCGAGGAGGACACCGCCTCGATCGGCGACTTCGTTTGGAACGACGACGGCGACGGGATGCTGGAAGCCGGCGAAGTGGGAGTCGCCGGCGCGACGGTCGAAATCCTCTGCTCGCCCAGCGGGGTTGTCGGCAGCGACGACGATTACTCATACGGACAAGCAGTCACCAACGCCGACGGGAACTATGGCTTCGACTTGCTGCTGTCCGATCTGGATTACTATCTGGTGTTCCGTTCGCCGACCGGGTATACGTTTACCTCGGCGAACGTCGGCAGCGACGATACAACCGACAGCGACGCCGATGCAAACGGCGTCACCGCCCTGTTCACGCTTGCCGCGGGCGAGGCGAACAACGATCTCGACGCCGGACTGGTCGGTTCGGCCGCCGCTTACGACTTCGCGATCCGCGCCGGCGCGGCCGGAGACGACGTAGGCCAATCGACCGCCACCGACTCGGCGGGCAACGCCTACATGGTAGGCGCCTTCCGCGGCACGGTAGACTTCGATCCTAGTGCCGGCGCCCACAATCTCACCAGCGCCGGCGGAAGCGACGTTTTCGTGGCCAAGTATTCGTCCAACGGGACGCTCATTTGGGTACGCGCCATCGGAGGCGAAGGCGACGACGCAGCCACCGGCGTCAGCGTCGGATCGGACGATGTCGTTTGCGTCAGCGGCAGTTTCTCTCAAACCGCCGATTTCCTCTCCGGCCCGGGCGTCCATAACCTCACCGCCGCCGGCAACAAGGACGCCTTTGTGATGAAGCTCGATTCCGCGGGCGGACTCGTTTGGGCACGCGGAATGGGCGGCGCCAACGAGGAAGTCGCCAACGACATCGCCGTGGGAACGGACGGCAGCGTTTACTCCACCGGATTCTTCGTCACTGCGATCACCGGTACGAACGTCGACTTCGATCCCGGCGAGGGCGTCTACAATCTCACCAGTATCGGACCGAAGGACGTCTTTATCTCGAAACTGGACTACGACGGAAACTTCGTCTGGGCCAAGCGCGTCGGCGGAACGGGTTGGTCGCAGGGAAGTAGCAACGGTATGGGAATCGCCGTGGCCGCGGACAACAGCGTCTATACCACCGGCAGCTTCGAGGGCGTCGCCGATTTCGACCCCGGACCCAACCAGTTCGCGCTCTCCTGCGCCGGCGACAGCGACGTGTTCCTCTCAAAGTTGAACGCCGACGGCGCCTTTGCATGGGCCAGGCGGATGGGCGGCGCCAACGATGAATACGGCGCCGACGTCGCCATCGCCTCCGACGGCTCGGTATATCTTACCGGCGGTTTCCAGGGTGTGGTCGACTTCGATCCGGGCGCTGGAACGTATAACCTCGACAGCGCCGGATACCGACGGCTCTTCGCCTCTAAATTGACCTCGTCGGGCAATTTCGTCTGGGCCGGCGGATTCGGCGGCACCGGTTGGGACTTCGCCGGCGACATCGCCCTGGACAACGCCGGCGGCGTCTACGTAACCGGCGGGTTCTACGGCATCGCCGACTTTGACCCCGGCGCGGGAACCTACAATCTGACCAGCGCCGGACAGAAAGACGCCTTTGTCCTCAAGTTGAACTCCGCCGGCGGTTTCGTCTGGGCACAACGCACCGGAGGAACCGGTGAAGACAGCGCGAGCGGCGTGGCCGTCTACTCGGCCACCGGGGCCGTCTACACGACCGGCTATTTCCACGGCGCCGTTGACTTCGATCCCAGCGCGGCGGTTTATCAGTTGCACAGCGCCGGCGGCCGGGACGCTTTCCTCGCCAAATACATCTCCCCCGCCGCGGCGCCGCTGACGGTCACGATCGACGAGGCGCCCGGTCAGGTCGATCCAACCTCGGCCTCGCCGATCGTCTTCCGCGTGGTGTTCGGCGCCGCGGTGACCGATTTCGCAGCCGCCGACGTCACCATCGGCGGAGACCCGCTGGGAGCGTATGTCACCGCCGTGACGCCAGTCGGCGTGGACGGAACGACCTACGACGTGTCGGTCGCCGGCATGACCGGCAGCGGCACCGTCACCGCCTCAATCGCCGCCGGGATGGCTCACAACACATTGGGCACTCCCAATCAGGCATCCACCAGCGGCGACAACAGCGTAACGTATACATATATCGCCCCCGCCGGGCCAGTGATATCACAGGTGGTCGTCGCCGAGGTGCAACTGGGCGGCGACGGCACACTGGATTCAAACGACCAACTGGTCATCACCTGGGCCGTAACCGGCCCCAACGGCGTCGCCTCACGCTCGTTGGAGGTCGACGGCCAGACCGTCTCCCAGGTCGGTGGCCCGTCCGCCGCCGGCTATTGCTACGGCGTCTTCGGACCGGTGGCCGTGGGAAACCACGATTACACGATCGAAGTCACCGACACCAACGGCGTTTCCAAATCCGAGTCCGGTACGTTCGACGTGGCGGCGGCGACCGCCGCCGGGCCGGTGATCTCACAGGTGGTCGTCGCCGAAGCGCAACTGGGCGGCGACGGCACACTGGATTCAAACGACCAACTGGTCATCACCTGGGCCGTAACCGGCCCCAACGGAGTCGCCTCACGCTCGTTAAAGGTTGACGGTCAAGCCGCCTCCTATGTTGGCGGCCCGAGCGCCGCCGGCTATTGCTATGGCGTCTTCGGACCGGTGGTCGTGGGAAACCACGATTACACGATCGAAGTGACCGACACCAACGGCGTCACCAAAACGTACGACGGCACGTTCGACGTGGCGGCGGCGACCGTCGCCGGGCCGGTAATCTCACAGGTGGTCGTCGCCGAGGCGCAACCGGGAGGCGACGGCATATTGGATTCGAGCGACGAGTTGGTCATCACCTGGGCCGTGACCGGCCCCAATGGGGTCGCCCCGCGGTTGTTGGAAGTCGATGGCCAGACCGTCTCCCAGGTCGGCGGTCCGAGCGCCGCCGGCTACTGCTACGGAGTCTTTGGACCGGTGGCCGCGGAAACCCACGAATATATGATCCAGGTAACCGATTATGCCGGACAGACTTCCATCAACCAAGGCACGTTCCAAGTCCTGGCCGCGCTGACGGTCGAGGCGTCGCTGCCGCCGGATGGCCCGGCAAGCGCCGTAACGGACGCGGACATCTATTCCATCGTGGCGGAAGCGGCGTATCGGCTGGAAGAAACGTTCGGATCCCGGGCCGCGACCGCCTTGGCCGGCGTCTCCGTCGAAGTTACCGATCTGCCGGGCAAACTGCTGGGCGCGACGACCGACGGCAAGATACTGATCGACGACGACGCGGCCGGCTACGGCTGGTTCGTCGACCCCACGCCCGGCGAAGACGAGGAGTTCGCCTGGCTTGCCTCCGACGTTCTATCGGCCCGGTCGGACACCGCCGCCGAGGGCCGCGCCGACCTGCTGACGACCGTGATGCACGAGATGGGACACGTGCTCGGTTTCGAGCACGCCGACGAAGGGCTTATGTTCGAGACCCTGCCGCTGGGCGTCAGACGGCTGCCGAGCGAAACGAACGTCCTCGACCACGTCTTTGCCTCGCTCGACGATGACGACGATGACGCGGACGACTGGGATTGGTTGTAAGCCGTGTAAGCCGCTTCACCGTTTGGCCGGCGTGCTTGCACGCCGCAATTTGGCGAGTTGTAGGACGGATTTCCTAATCCGTCCACCGGGGGACCGAAAGGGGTCGTGTGTGGCAAGATTTTCCGGCGGCTATGCCATTTTTGTCATTCATTGCAGCAACCACTTCAACGACCGTAGCGGGTTTTTCTTTTTGATCTCCTGAAAGGCCTGACGTTGCTCGGCCGTCAACACGCTGAGTTCAACTGTCCGTTCCAATTTCAGATACGCTACCGCCTTGGGATTGGGCTCGTTGACGGACGCACGGACCGTGGAGGGCGCTTCGGTCCGCACTTGTGAGATTTGCCGGTCGGACAAATTCAACGGCTGCATGAGGTCCAGGATTCTCTCGGACACCTGGTGCGCTTCCCACTTAAGCCGATATTCGGGAGACAGTGCTTCCAGAATGTTCGCCTGATGCGTCTTAAGAAGCTTGCGGAGTTCATTTCGCAGCGGCCCGGCCTTTGCCGTGGCCCGCCTGAAGCCTGCCAGGTCACGGTCTTTCGCGGCTCGTTTCATCTGCTGCTCAAACTGAGCCAACTTCGCGACCTTCTCCGTCCGCCATTGCGTGAAGGCTTCAGCGCGGGCTTTGAACGCAGCTTTCAGTTTTGCCTTCTCCTGGTCCGAGAGTTCCAGCACCGCACTGATTTGCTCGTACTCCGCGGTCCAAGACGTTTCCGGCGGGGGCGGTCGATCGGCATCGGTCCCCGGGCCTGCTTGAGACTGATCCCGCCGAGAAGGCACGTCGGCATCTGGACCACCGTTTCCTCGACTGCATGAAACGGTGCTGAACAACAAGGCGAGATAAACCAGATTTCGCAGCATCAACGTCCCTCTTCATAGGGGAAGAAAAAGGTCGGAACTATTTCCTGGAAAAATTGCCTGCCGGAGCATCGCTCACCTGCCGAAAAATAGTTCTGCCCCCTTTTTCACCCCCTGGCTTTTGGCTCACGACGTGCCTCGACCATCGACCATTCTTACCTCGATTGGCTTCTCTTCATTTTCGACGGACGTATAGGCTACCCTGAAGGGCAACGAGAATTGTATTCCTTGTTCTTCAAACGCGCGGAGGATCTCAAGATTGATCTTCTCGCTGAACGCCAAGAAATCCCAGTAGTTGGGCGGGTTGTACCAGTAAATCACTCGAATGTTGAAGGCCGTAGGAACGAAGTCCGTGAAGAAGACTCTGGCCGGAAATTTCGGATCCATGCCTTCGTGACTATTGAGTGCGGCTCGGATAATTGCAATTGCCTTCTCCAGCTTTTCTCGTGGCGTGTCCAGCGGAATATGGATATCTGAAATCTTGCGAATGTGCGGTCGGCGTCCAACATTCTCTATGTCGGTGCCGGCCAATTCCCCGTTTGGGATGGTGACTTGATGCCCCGTTAACAGACGAATCTTTGTGGAGCGCAAGCCAATGTCTTCGACCACGCCGTCGTACTTGCCAAAGATGATTCGCTCACCCACGCGAAACGGCTTATCGGCCATGAGCATTACTGTCCCAAACAGAGTCTTCAGCGTGTCTTGGGCCCCAAATGCGAGTGCCACGCCACCGATACCGGCGCCTGCTATGAGTGTCGCAATGGGGATGCCGAGATGTTGTCCCACTGCAACAAACAGGATCGCCGCTGCGACTATGCTAAGCGTTTGGGAGACGATGCGGATTAGCTGGGCATTGAGCCCGTGAGGGTTGATTTGCGGCGATGCAATGATGCTTTCGGCGATCCTGCTGCTAACTCCGAAAACCACAACGAGCGCCGCAAAGAACATTGTCGTCATGGAAAGAAAAGTTAGGGTATAAAGTGGAGTGCCCCGCACTGTCAGATAATATCGCGTGACGTACCCGAAGGCCAAAGGAACCAGCATGGCGGCAATTGGGAAGAGGAGTGTCAGCCAGTGTCTTGCCAACCCTTTTTCCCGCCATCGGCGGGTGAAGTATGCTTGAAGCTTGTACGCCACCACCATCAGAGCGATTGTGATCAGCAGCGTGACGAAAAGTCCAGGCCATTTCCAATTTGCGAGCCCCCACGTTCGCCCTCGCTGCATCCACTCCGGCAGCCGTGATACAATTGCCGCTAACGCCGGATGGCCCGGCACCGAAAAATACCACTGATAGAAGTTTTTGGACACCTCGGGCCCGTCCCCCTCTTTACGATACTCCTTGGGCTGAACTTGGTGGAAGTACCTTATCGCGCGTTCCACGGTTCCGGGGGAGAAAAGGTACTCGTGCCGGCGAGATCCTTCTTCGACGCGGGCGATCGTGATTCGGGTACCCGGAATCCTCCAATGCGATAACTTCTCGAATCCACCGGCTTTTTCGATCTCTTCTGTGCCGGGAATCTCATCCCAAGGCGGCAGTCTGACGCGATCCAATATTTCCTTAAGGCATACGGCCGTTTCTCCGGCGCGCTCCTCCCGAGTGAAGGCCGGGAGTTTGCTCGTGTCGATGCAATCCAGAACCCGCGCAACAAGTTCGTCCTGCTCCGGTGCAGTTTGATCGAGATATTTCTTTGCATGTATGAGTTCATAGATTTCGTTGCAGCCATCAATGAAGCTCTTCAAGGTGGTCCGCGGGCTCGACGTGTCGGCCACTTTGATTTCGTCGCGTTCCAGCGCGGCGGCGGAACCTGGCGCCAGGACGGAGCAAGCGAAGAGCAGAAATAGCAACACAACGGGGTTCAGCGCGAGTCCAAACCACATCGACTCCCCGCGAACACGATTCCAGTTTCGGCAAACAGATGGCAGTCGGAAGGTGGGCGTTTTCATGCTAATTCCGCAAGACGAACTTGGCGCGCACAATAAGACATAGTCGGAATCGGAAACGTGGCATACTCCCTTTACAGAGGATTCCAAGGCCGTAATATCTTGCCCAGCCGGTATTGCTTGCTGGGGCAGAGTTTGCGCGAGTGTTTGGGGCTGCGACGATCTGACTTCGAGGTACTAACTGCTGGCGAAGATGCGGAGCATTTCGCCCTTGTTTCGACGCAAGGTGTGCTTTCATTGTACGCTCCACGTCATCGCCGATCAGGAAGCAGCTTTTCGAGTTGCAGCCTCGGACTGCATCCTATCCGAGAACCATCTGATGTCGGGACGCCATCAGGGCATCACGATGTTGAACCAGAACGGGAAAGGGTGTCGAGGATGCCGAGACCCTACCGCTGGGCGTCAGACGGCTGCCGAGCGAGACGAACGCCCTCGACCACGTTTTTGCCTCGCTCGACGACGACGATGACGCGGACGACTGGGATTGGCCGTAAAGCCGCTTCATAGTGTTTTAGCCGGCGTGCTTGCACGCCGCAATTTGGCGAGTTGTAGGACGGATTTCCTAATCCGTCCACCGAGGGTCTGGAGTCTTAAGTTGTGACGCATCAAAGACTCCCGACCCCTTAATCTTAATTAATTAATCCTCGCTCGGCAGTGCCACCCGCCCGTGCTAAGATCAGGAGCGACGGCGACGCCACATGCAGGTCAACATGCCCAAGGCGGCCATTGTCAGCAGGGTGAGGGTGGAGGGTTCTGGGATTAAGGAATTTCTAATGTAGCCGAACTCGTAGTCACCCAGAACGAAACTGGACCGGCTGCTTTTCTTGCCCTTGCCGCCACTGTTGCCTGGGCCGACGATTTGGCCGTCTATGGCCCCGTCGATCCAGGAGTTGAACACGCTGACGCGAGTATCTCCGGAAGCGTCGCCGTAATCTGCATTGGGGTCGCCGTCCAGTAAACCCCATCCGAACGAATGAACGCCAATCAGTTCTTCGCCGAAACCGAGGTCGGCGAACAACCCGCCACCGCTGTCCCCGGGAGCGCAGAGGTACTCGAGGTCAAGCGGTAATGCCGAACCGAATGAACTCTCGTAAGGATCGCCGGGCTGGTCGAAATCCATCAGGATTATGTTCGGCATGCTTTCCAGGGTGGGGTAGAAGTTGTCGACCATGTTCTGGCCTGCCCGCTTCTGGCCGGCCGCTAGGACGGCCCCCGTCAAACCTGTTCCGGTCATGCCGAATCCCACCGCGGTAGCGACGTTCCCTAGTTCATCGTAACCCGTGTAGCGGGTCGCCGGAGCAACATTTTCCACGGGCGTATCGAGGTGGATCAAGCCGATGTCGTAGCCGGCGCCCAGGCGGCGATTCTTGAACTCCTTATGCGCTACCCAACTCGTCCCTGTATACGTGGTGCCTCCTACCGTGAACTTAAGCGAAGTAGCGTCCTTGACCACGTGTGCGGCTGTCAGCACCCAATCCGGAGCGATCAGGGTTCCACTGGCCAGGAAGTTATACCTACGGGTCGCGCCGTCCACGCGGCCGACGCTGGTATACGTGGGCGCGGCGCCTAAGTTGAGGTACAGCGAGTCGCTCCTGTCGTCTCGAATCGTGCCGGAATATGCCGGCGCGGCAAAGGGCAATAGCAATACCGCGACGACTGCCAAATGAACAAATCCGATCCCTTTCATCTCCGGCTCCTTTACGTTCGGTTAGTCTCTGCTGGAAGTTAAAATTACGCGATCATTATAAGCCCCCCAAGTTCGCTTGTCGAGGAAAATTGCAAAGAAAATGTGTCAGAACTATTTTTTGGAAGAATTGCCTGCCGGAGCATCGCTCACCTGCCGGGGAATAGTCCCCCCTCCCCCGGTTTGGCACGCGTTTCGTCAATTTCCGCCGTTTTTCCATTTTTTGCGGTAATTGCGGCCGCTATCCACTATTTCCTCTATGGGCGCACATTTCTAGGCGGCCTGCTGGGGCTAAGTATACTGGGAGATATCGGAGCAACTCTTCTCGATAGGCGGTTTCATGTCGGCGCAGCCACCATCCGACGAACACGATTTCGGCCGGTTGTTCGTGCAGCATCAGTCGCGGATATACGGCTTCATCCGCTCGCTGGTCGTGCATCGCGCCGATGCCGAAGACCTGCTGCAAGAGACGGCGTCGGTGCTGTGGCGCAAGTTCGACGAATTTCTGCCCGGCTCGAACTTTTCGGCCTGGGCTTTGCAAGTTGCCCGCTTTCAGGTGATGTACTTCCGGCAACGGCAGAAACGGGATGTGCTCCAGTTCAGCGATAAGTTCGTCGACGCGGTGGGCGCCGACACCATAGCGGAATCCGATCGGCTGGGCGACCTACAGGAACTGCTCAAACTCTGCATGGACAAACTTCCGCCGGCCGACCACGAGTTATTCGACTTGCGATACCATTCGGACCTGTCGGCGAAGAACATAGCCGAGCAATTGGGACGCCCGATTTCGACGGTCTACAACGCCATCAATCGTATTCGACGGACGCTGGCGGAGTGCGTCGAGCAGGCGATGGACAGGGCGGATCGAGAACGAATGTAGAGAAACAGGAAAAACGAGAGCGAGCGGCGGAGTGTCGTAAATGACGGTTGCACCCGACTATCACAGTGAACTTTACGAGTTGGCCGGTGCCCAATGCGAGGGCACGATGACGGCCGATCGGGCTGCCCGGCTCGAAGAGTTGGTGCTCGGCGACGGCCGATTGCGGCGAATGTACATCCTCTACATGCACGTTCATGCCTGTGCGGAGGAGCGAGGGGCGGGGGACCAGCGACGAGGGATGGCCGGTTCACCGGCCATTGACGGAGAAGCGGGGTTCGGGGTCCGGGATTCTGGATTCGAGGTTCAGGAATCGGGATCCCTCACTCTTGGTGCGGCAGTTCAACCGCCGCGCCAGCAGAGAGAGATTCCAAATCCCGAACCCCGAACCCCGCACCCCCAAAACCCCCACCCGACTCGCCATAAATAGGCCGGGAACCCGCCCAACCTAGTGACACCCCCCTGCACCCCCCCCCCACGCCCCCGCCC
>JAUWNG010000104.1 GCA_030612765.1 Planctomycetota bacterium | reverse complement strand
GGGCGGGGGGCCGGCTGAGCGCCGTGCCGGGGGGGGGCGGGCGGGCGGCGGGGCGGTGTTTCTCGCCCCCCCCCCCCCGCCCCCCCCCCCCCCCCCCGCTACACGTTCCATTGGATGCCCAACCGCCGTTCTTGAATTCCTACCCGCCGCACAGTACAATCGCTGTGGCATCGGCCCGTTTCACCCCCCTCCCTTCTATTCCATGGAGCATTCCCATGAACATCACCAGACGCGGATTTCTCGCGGCCGGGGCCACGGCGGCCGCCGGATCGGCGCTGCTGCACAACGTCTCCGCGGCCAACGAGCCGAAGACCGAGCCAGTGGCCGTGCTGAAACTGTCCAGCCAACTGAACATCATTCCCGGCCGCGACCTGCAAGAGAAACTTGCCAACATGGAGAAGTGGGGGTTCGACGCCGTCGAAGTTTTCAGCGACGCCGTCGGAAATGAAAAGAAATACTTAGACGCGCTGAAAAACACCAAGCTGCAAGTCAGCGCCATCTGCTGGGGGTCGCACAAGGGCGACCTGGTCTCCGACGTGGTGTCGAAACGGGCCGCCGGCGTCGAGGCGCTGCGCGGCGCCCTGACCTCCGCCGGCGAACTGGGCGCGGTCGGCGTCGTCTTCGTGCCCGCCTTCAACGGCCAAACAAAACTTGGCAACCGGGAAATCCGCAAGGTCCTGGTCGATACGCTGCCGGCGTTGGGCGAACACGCCGAAAAGCACGACACCCTCGTGCTGATGGAGCCGTTGAACCGCAAGGAGGCGTTCTTTCTCCGCCAGGTGGCCGACGCCGCCTCGATCGCCCGCGACTGCAAGAGTCCGGGCATCGCGGTGCTGGGCGATTTCTACCACATGTTTTTCGAGGAGACCAGCGATCTGGGGGCGTTCATCTCCGGCGGCCCGCTGCTCCGCCACGTCCACCTCGCCTCTCGGACGCGGGTATTGCCCGGCCAGGACGAGCGGCAGTTTGTCGACGGATTCCGAGGGCTAAAATGGATCGGCTACCGCGACTATTGCAGTTTCGAGTGTAGCGTACGCGGCGACCGCGAGACGGAAATCCCCAAGTCGCTGGCGTTTCTACGCGAGCAATGGTCGATGGCATAACAACCCGTTGAAAAAGGGTGCCACTGCTGGCTTGTCCAGCAGTGTTTTCCAGGGAGTTTCTCCCATGCACTGCTGGACAAGCCAGCAGCGGCACCCGGCGGAGTATGTTCACACCCCGACGTTAATCTTCTCTTCCCGCCGCGACCACCACTGGGCGGCTTGCCGGCGGTCCCAGCCGTCGGCCGATTGACAGGCGGCCAACGCATCGGCCATCTCCGCGGTATTCTGGAACCGCTCGGCCGGGTTCTTCGCCAGACATCGCAGGATCACCGCTTCCAGATCGGCGGGGATTTCCGGGCAATGTTGCGAGGGAGGGACCACCGGCTCGTGGGCGTGGGCGAAGATCACCTTGATCGCCCTATCGCCCGCGAAAGGCGGCAATCCCGTCAGCAGAAAGTAACCGACCACGCCGAGCGAATAGATGTCGCTGCGTCCGTCCGGCCGGGTCTCGCCGAGGGCCTGCTCGGGCGAGATGAACAGCGGCGAGCCGGTAATCGTCCCCTCGGCGGTCAGGTGGATCGACTCCTCTTCCATGATCGGCTTGACCAGCCCGAAGTCGAGTAGCTTAACCACGTCGTGGACTCCGCCCCGCTGTGCGACGAAGATATTGCCCGGCTTGATGTCGCGGTGGATTAGCCCGGCGGCGTGCGCCTCGGCCAGGGCGTCGCAGGCCTGACGGAGCAGATATATCACCCGCCCCGGCGGCAGCGGCCCGAACCGATCGACCATCTCGCCCAGGCTCATGCCGGGCAGGTACTCCATCACGTAGTAGAAGGTGCCGTCGGCGGTGCAGCCGTAGTCGAAGATTTCGACCGTGTTCCAATGCGACAATTTCGCGGTCGCCCGGACCTCGCGTTGGAACCGGGCCAGAACTTTCGGGTTGCCGGTCTTGTCGGGGCGGATCAGCTTTACGACACAGGGACGTTTTAGCAATTGATGCTCGGCCAGAAAAACCTCGCCCATTCCGCCGGCGCCGATGCGGCGAGTGAGGCGGTATTGGCCCAACTGCCGTGCCTCGAAGGCTTCGCGCCGCAGGGCGCCGATAATGTCCACGCCGAGAATGCCGCTCATACCCGCCAGGCAGAAAATCAATACCAATCGCAATATCTGATCCGTAGCGGTGTGTTCGGCCACGTGTGGACACCACCACATCATCCCCAGCAACAGGGCCATCGGCGCGATGCACATCATTCCGATGGCCACGGACGCCCGCCGCAGGGTGTTTGGGATGAACAGGGCGTAGGTGTAGATCAGCACCAGCCACAAGCCCTCTGGAAAATCCAACACGCCTTCGCGGCATGAAGCGATCGTGAGAAAGTATTGCACTACGAGAAAGAAGACCGCCGGCAGACCGAAAGTGATCCATTCCGACACCCGCAACCACCATAAGGGCAGATCGCAGCGGCGGCACAAGCTGGCCGCCAACAGCCCCAACACCACGGTGGCCGCGACGTGGAACCCAAATAGAAAGACCTCGACCGAGCGGGAGAAATCGGTGTACGAGCCATGCACGGCCAGAAAGGCCGCGAACCCGGCGAACAACACCAGCGTGGCGGTGCGCAACCTCGATCGCAGCAGGTCTTGGGTCTCGCGGGTCAATTCGGGTGCGGCGCCTTCGACGAACTCCACGCCCGCCACCCCGGTCTCGACCCTGCTCAAAACCGTGCCTCCCGAGGAGACCGCGTTCGAGCCGGAATCGATTTCCACGGTCGGATCGCCCGGCAAGAGAGTTTTGTCGGTGTTCGTCAAATCAGACATGTATACATCATATACAGAGATGGCAGTTGAGGCGACCCGTTCGGAAAAAAACCGCCCGCTACACTATCGTGAAAAATGCTCTACAGCATGTCGATCGACGCGGAAAGCCGCTTGCCGTCGCGGTCCTCGATGTGCGATTGGAACGGACCGTTCTCGGGCCGCCAACGCTGAACCGCCGTGTAGAGGGTCTTCTTTTTCGACAGACGGACCGCTTGCTTCACCGGAGCGCCCTTTGCGCGTTCGATGACCCAAACGTATCCCGACTTCGGGTTCGGCTCGCCGAGAACGAACTCGTACTCGACGCTGAACATCATCATCGTCCCCTCGGGGCCGGTCTGCGGCAATGCGACCCCGGTGGCAAGTTCGATCGAGTGCCGGTCGGTGATGATTGTGCGCGGCGGTGCGAGCGGCGGCGGTGCGACGGGCGCAGGTTGCTCGACTGCCGGTTGCTCGACCGGCTTGCTCTCGGGCACGGCGGCCGGTTCGCTCGGTTCGGCCGGCGACGATTCGGCGGTCGCCGGAACCGGTAGCGGAGTCGGCTCAGACGCCGATGGCTTCTCCGCCCGTGGAGTGGTCTTGGGGCGGGGGGCGGGAACGTAATCTTCCGAACAACCCGCCGGCCACAAAAGCGTTGCCGCGACGAACGCCGCGAGAAACATTCGTTGCATGACAACCTCCAGCGATACAGCAAGTAGGTTATGCTTTAGCATAACATCGGGTCGCTTTTCGGTTTGTTATGCTGAAGCATAACCTACGGAACTTAAACCTCGGGTGCTTCCGGCGAATCGGCGTTGGGCGAGTCGGCGGCGTCGCCTTCCGCGACCGGGGCGCCGGACGGATCGGCGCCGATCGTGGGCAGGTCGGTCGGCTCTTCGTCGGCGTCGAGGTACACCTCGTTCATTTCCATCGCGTCCACGTCGCGGCGGAGCAGGAAGTAGATCGCAACCGAAGCGGACCAGAAATAGCTGAACAGGTATCCGACGGCCAACAGCTTCACGCAGGCGGCCCAAAAGCGGATCATCCCGGCGCCGAACCAACCGACCCCGCCGAGTTCCCCACCGCTGCCCATAATTGAGAGAACCCGGTCCTCGCCGCATCCCCATCCGGCGGCCCAATAGCTCATCCAAACCACACCGGCGGCGAACTCACGGACCAGCAGCCAGCCGAGCCAGCCAACGAAAGCGGCCACCACCGCGTAGAACAGGTAGTGGAGCGGCTTTTGGAAAATGTATGCGTAAGAGCGGCTCAGGGCGTCGAAGCTGTCGGACCCCTCGGCGCTGATGGCGCTCCACATCAGCGGCCAACCGAACAGCATGCCCAGCAGCAGCAGGGCCATTATGAAACCGGCCAGCAGCGCCAACGGCCACACGATGCCTCCCAATAGAATCCCGAAGCCACCGGCGCGCATGATCAGCCCGAGGATGATGACGGGTATGGCCATCAGCAGCACGCCACCGACGGGCAACAGTGGGGCGGCGAAATAGGCGGACCATTTCCGCCCGGCGAAGCGCGTGGCCGCGCCCCAGCCGATCTGTTCTTCAGCCGCCAACTGGACGGCGGCGGTGCGGCAGATGGCGGCCCCGAAAAACGCCCAAACCGCCGCGGCCCACAAGCCGCAGAGGATTATCGACGCGATAGCCCGCGGAGGCGTTGCCGCCAGTCCGGTTTGCGATAGGCCCTCGATGGCCGGCTGCGTCAACTTCTCCCAGGAGTAGAACATCGGATTATCCCGCTGCATACTCGAGGCCGGCATTTCCATCCTACTGCCGATTAGCAACGGCCGATCGGACACGGCCCCGGTAAAGGCCCGCCAGGGCCGTCCGCCGGTATACGGTTTAAGCCACTCCGTGGCCGGGGAGTCGGTGGAGAAGACTGTCCCCAGCAACCCCCAACCTGCTGCCGTAAGGAAGATTGCCACCGCTCCGAATACCAAGGCCCGGACCGTAATGGCCAATCGAAACGCTCTTATGATCCTCAGCCAGGGAAAGACCTCCGACCACGCCACCGCTCGAATCGTATCGCCGTCTGGTTCCATCATGGCAAGACTCCCCCGAGAGAAGGTGTATGGAAATTACCCGTTTTCCGGCATTATACGACCATCGGGAAAAACCGCAAGCGGCTATCCGCGCCTGTCGGCGTCCGCTTGGGGTTCCCGGACTCCCCCCTCTTCCGGCTCGACCGGAAGGCCGAATTTCTCGTCCAGCCAGCGGCCGAGGTCGATCATCCGGCATCGCTCGCTACAGAACGGCATGGCCGGGCCGTCGTCCGGCTGGAACTCTTTTTGGCAGGTGGGGCAATGCGGCATGGCGATGGCTCGATTTCTTTGCGGGAGATTGCGAAACCGCGAGCGGTCCCCCCCCCACGACCGCAGTCGTGGGGCGTTTTTCACTATCCACTACCCACTATCCACTACCCACTATCCACTCTTCTCCGCCTTCTTCTTACCCTTGTCCTTACTCTTGCCGGCGGTGTCGGACGCGATTTTCTTTTCGGCGGCGGCAGCTTTCTTGTACGACTCGCTGCGATAGTCGGTTTTGTAGAACCCCGACCCCTTGAAGACGATTGCCGCGCCGGGGCCTATCAGCCGGCGGAGCTTCGCCCGGCTGCATTCGGGACACTTCCGCTTAGGCGAGGCCTTGATTGACTGGAACAACTCGAACTGGTGGTCGCAAGCTTCGCAAACGTAATCGTAGGTGGGCATGGTTTTCTCACTCGGTTTTAGACACGATCACCTGGCTGGGGCGCACCACGCGGTCGTGCAACTGGTATCCGTTCTGCGTTACCACCATTACCGTGTTGGCGGGATGCTCGTCCGAAGGTTGCTGCATGACGGCATGGTGGACGTTCGGATCGAACGGCGCGTCGAGGGCCTCGATCCGCGTACAATGATGGCGTTTCAACACGTCCTCCAACTGCTGGCTGACCATCCTGAAGCCTTCGAGCAGAGCGTCGGCGTCGGCATTTTTTCCGGCCGCCTCGATTGCCCTGTCTATGTTGTCGATCACCGGCAAAAGGTCTTGCAACAGGGGGAGATTCGCGTAGCGCAACCCATCTTGATATTCGCGTGCGGCCCTCTTGCGAAAGTTGTCCAATTCGGCGAGGCAGCGCAGCTCGCGGTCGCGTGCCGCTTGCAGTTCCGCAATGGGGTTTTCCGCGGCGGGTGGCGTTTCCACTTGTTTGCCGGCCGGCGCGACCGCCGGTCGCGGCTCTATGATTTGCGAATCATCCGCTTGCGGTTTCGCAGGTTCATGTTTGGTTGTTTTTTGTTTTGTCACGCTTGGTGCTCCGATCGCTCGATTCCGCCGAGAACAGTTCCTTCAGTTTTTTGAAAAAACTCTTTTTCGTTTGGCTCACGTGGATATTTTCGATTTCGGCCAGTTGCCGCAGCGCGGCCTCGTGCTCGGGCGAGAGGGGTTTGTGGACCTCGACGCCGACCCGCACCAGCAGGTTGCCGCGGCCGTGGTGTTTCAGGTTGGGCATGCCGTGCCCCCTAAGGGAAAATACCTCGCCGTTTTGAGTGCCGGCGGGTATTTTTACTTCCTCGGGGCCGTCTAGGGTCGGCACCTCGATCGTCGCCCCCAGCGCCGCCTGCGAATAGCCGATGGGGATTTCGCAGATCAGGTCTTGCCCCCGGCGTTGGAACAACGGGTGTTCGGCGATGTGGATAAAGCAATAGCAGTTGCCCGGCGGGCCGCCGTTGGGACTCGGCTCGCCCTCGCCTTGCAAGCGAAGTCGGGTGCGGTTGTCGACGCCGGCCGGGACGTCCACTTTGCGGGTGACCTTTTTCTTTACGAACCCCGAGCCTCGGCAATCGCCGCAGGGATTGTGGATCACCTGGCCCGCGCCGTGACAGGAAGGGCAAGTGGTTTGCACGGAGAAGATGCCGGTCGATTGCACGACGCGTCCGTGCCCGCCGCAATATCGGCACGGCTCGGGCCGCGTACCCGGCTTGGCGCCCGAGCCGCCGCAGGTCTCGCAGGCCGCGTGCCGCATGATACGGACCACCTTCGACGTTCCGTGGGCGGCCTCGCTCAGGTCGAGTTCGACGTCGCAACGGATGTCGGCGCCCTGGTGGGCGCGTGCGCCGCGCCGGTGGCCGCCGCCGAACAGATCGCCGAAAAGCCCCTCGCCGAAGATGTCGCCGAAGGCACTGAAGATGTCGGAGATGTCGTGGAAGTGGGGCGCGCCGCCCCCTTCCAATCCGGCGCGACCGTAACGGTCGTAGCGGGCACGTTTGGCGGCGTGGCCGAGCACCTCGAAGGCCTCGGCGGCCTCCTTGAACTTGGCCACGGCCCCGTCGTCGCCGGGATTGCGGTCGGGATGGAATTTAAGCGCCAGCTTCCGGTAGGCTTCGGAGATTTGGGCCTCCGTAGCGTTCCGATCCACTCCCAGAACCTCGTAATAGTCGCGTCTTGCCGCCATGAGAGACAGAGGTCAGAGTTCAGAGGACAGAGGTCAGTGGTCAGAGGAAAGAGGTCAGAGGTCATGGGGGGAATAGCCGGGGCTAACAGCCCCCGATGGGAAAATCTGGCAACTGGTGCCCACTCCGGGGGCTGTTAGCCCCCGGCTATTGTTCTCCTACGCCCCTGGATACAGATCCCTGGCCCATGATCCCCGACCCCCTCCGATCTACCTTACGCTTCCCTCCACTTGCCGCTTCTTTTTGTCATCCTTGTCCAGATCGGTGACCATCGTTTCGGTGGTGAGCATCAGCCCGGCGATGCTGGCAGCGCTCTCCAAGGCCGTGCGGACCACCTTCACGGGGTCGATAATCCCGGCCTTGAACATATCGACGTACTTGCCGGTGTTGGCGTCGTAGCCGATCGCGGCGGCCTTCCGGCCGACCTCGTCGGCGATCACCGATCCGTCCACGCCGCAGTTGTCGGCGATCTGACGGATGGGCATGTCCAGCGAACGGAGTACGATGTCCACGCCGATCTTCTCGTCCCCTCGCGCCGCCGAGCGGGCTTTCTCGACCGCCTCTCGGCTGCGGACCAACGCCACGCCGCCGCCGGGGACGATCCCTTCCTCGGCCGCCGCGCGGGTGGCGTGCAGGGCGTCCTCGACCCGAGCCTTCTTCTGCTTCATCTCGGCCTCGGTGTTGGCCCCGACCGAAACCACCGCCACGCCGCCGCAGAGCTTCGCCAGCCGCTCCTGGAACTTCTCCCGGTCGTAGTCGCTGTCGGTGCTCTCGATCTGGGCGCGGAGCTGGTCGCATCGGGCGACGATGTCGGCCCGCTTGCCCGCTCCCTCGACGATCGTCGTGGAATCCTTGTCGATGCTGATCTTCTTGGCGCGGCCGAGTTGAGCAAGCTCGACGTTCTCCAGTTTCACGCCGAGGTCCTCGCTGATCACCGTCCCGCCGGTCAGCACGGCGATGTCGCCGAGCATGGCCTTCCGCCGATCGCCGAAACCGGGCGCCTTCACCGCGCAGATGTTCAATATGCCGCGGAGTTTGTTGACCACCAAGGTGGTGAGCGCCTCGCCCTCGATGTCCTCGGCGATAATCAACAGCGGCTTGGCCTTCTGCATCGCCTTCTCCAACAGCGGAACCAGGTCGCGGAGGTTGCTGATCTTCTTTTCGTGGATAAGGATGTAGACGTCCTCGAGCAGGCAGTCCATCTCGGGCGAGCGGTTGATGAAGTACGGCGAGAGATAGCCTTTGTCGAACTGCATGCCTTCGACGATCTCGTAGGTCGTCTCGGCGGTCTTGCCTTCCTCGACGGTGATCACGCCGTCGCGGCCGACTGTCTGCATTGCCTCGGCCAACAGATTGCCGATGACCGGATCGTTATTGGCGCTGATCGAGCCGACGCTGGCCATTTGCTCCTTGTTGTTGGCCGGCTTGGCCATCGAACTGAGGGACTCGACGGCGGCTTGGACCGCCCGATCGATGCCGCGGCGGATGGCCGTCGGGTTGCTGCCGGCGGCGATGTTGCGCAGGCCCTCGCGGAAAATCGCCCGGGCCAGCAGCGTGGCCGTCGTGGTGCCGTCGCCGGCCACGTCGGACGTCTTCGACGCCACCTCGTTGACCAGTTTGGCGCCCATGTTCTCGAAGCGGTCCTCCAACTCGATCTCCTTGCTGACGGTCACGCCGTCCTTGGTAACCGTTGGGCCGCCATAAGATTTGTCGAGGATTACGTTTCGTCCGGTCGGTCCCAACGTGACGGCGACCACGTCGGCCAGCTTATCCACTCCGCGGAGAATCCGCTCCCGGGCGTTCTGTGCGTATAGGAGTTGTTTGGGCACTGCTTATGGCTCCTTGAAATTATTCGGGGTTCGGGGTTCGGGACTCGGGGTTCGGGAACTCGGGGTTCGGGGATGGGGGAAAACGCCACGTTTGCTTCCCCAAGCCCCGAATCCCGAGCCCCGACCACCCTCGCTATTTCACAACCTTTGCCAGGATGTCCGACTCGCGGACGATTTTTACCTCGCGGCCGTCGATTTCGATTTCCGAGCCGCTGTACTTGCTGTAGATCACCTCGTCGCCGACGGCCACCGAGAGCTTGCCGCGCTGGCCGCTGTCGAGCAGTTTTCCCGGCCCGACGGCGAGCACCGTGCCGCGTTGCGGTTTTTCCTGAGCTGAGTCGGGTAGCACGATGCCGCCGGACGTCATCTCCTCGGCCTCCATTGGCTCCACCACGACGCGATCATCCAATGGCTTCAAGTTGAGTGCCTTCATAGTCCGTTTTCCTTGAGCTAAGGTGTAAGTTGGTTGGTTTGTTGCAATAGTAACCCGGCGAAAACTCTGTCGGGTCTTGACCCGGCCTACGTTGCCGTGCGAATTGAATGTCGGATATTCAATGCCACCCGTTTAGCAGCCGCCGGCACGGCGGCTTTCCGCGCCGGCGGGCCGTCCTGCCGCCGGCCGCGAAACGCATAATGTGCAAGAATCCCCTTCCACCCATGCCGGGCATGCCGCCACCCATGCCACCCATTCCGCCCATGCCGCCTTCCATTCCGCCCATGCCCCCCCTTCCTCCGGGGCCGGGGGCCGCAGGCTCTTCTTCCTTCGGGATGTCGGTCACCAGGCAGGATGTGGTCAGCAGCAGCGCGGCCGCGCTGGAGGCATTCTGCAAGGCGGTGCGAACGACCTTTACCGGGTCGATGATGCCCGCCTCAATCAGATCGCAGTAGATGTCCCGCTCGGCGTCGTAACCTTCGGCTTTTCCTTTCATCTGCCGGACGCGGTTGACCACGACCGCTCCGTCGTGGCCGGCGTTGTCGGCGATTGCCCGTAGCGGGGCATCCAAAATTTTCCGCACGATCTTCACCCCGAGGGCCTCGTCGCCCGTGAGGTCCAGCCTGTTGAGGGCCTTTTCGCTGCGGAGCAGGGCCACGCCGCCGCCGGGCACGATGCCCTCTTCCAACGCGGCCTTGGTGGCGGCCCGGGCGTCTTCCATCAACGCCTTCCGCTCCTTCATCTCGGTCTCTGTCGCGGCGCCGACGTTGATCTGCGCCACACCGCCGGCGAGTTTGGCCAACCGCTCCTCGAGCTTCTCGCGGTCGTAGTCGCTGTCGGTCGTCTCCATCTCGCGGCGGATTTGCTCGGCGCGGCCCTCGATGGCCTTCTTGTCGCCCGCGCCGCCGACCATGGTTGTGTCGTCCGAGGTGATGAGCACCTTCTTGGCCGTGCCCAAGTCGGAAAGCTTTACCGAATCGAGCGAAACACCGAGATCCTTGAAGACGGCGTTTGCGCCGGTCAAGGTGGCGATGTCGCCGAGCATGGCCTTGCGGCGGTCGCCGTAGCCGGGCGCCTTTACCGCGGCCACGTTGAGAATGCCGCGCAGCTTATTCACGACCAGCGTGGCCAGTGCTTCGCCCTCGATGTCCTCTGCGATAACCAACAGCGGCTTGCCCGCCTTGCTGACGGCCTCCAACAGTGGAATCAAGTCCTTCGCGTTGGAGATTTTTTCCTCGTGAATCAGAACCAGACATTTCTCGAATTCGACGGTCTGCGCGTCCTGGTTGGTTACGAAATGGGGTGAGATGAATCCGCGGTCGAACTGCATCCCCTCGACCACTTCGACGGTGGTCTCCGACTGCTTTCCTTCCTCGACGGTGATGACGCCGTTTTTGCCGACCTTCAGGAAGGCGTCGGCCAGAAACGCGCCGATCGTCGGATCGTTGTTGCCGGCGATGGTTGCGATCTGGGCGATCTCCTTCTTGTCTTTTTCGTCGACCGGAGTGGCCATTTTCTCGAGCGACTTGATCACCGCGTCCTTGGCGGCGTGGATGCCGCGACCCAGCGCCATCGGGTCGGCGCCGGCGGCGACCATCCGCAGTCCTTCCAGGTAGATCGCCTCGGCCAGCAAAGGGGCGGGCGTCGTGCCGTCGCCGGCGACGTCGGCCGTCTTCGAGGCCGCTTCCTTGACCAGTTGGGCGCCCAAGTTCTCGAACGGGTCGTCCAGATCGATATCCTTGGCCACGGTGATGCCGTCCTTGGTGATTTTCGGCGCTCCCCATCCCTTGTCCAAAACGGCGTTGCGGCCGCGGGGACCAAGTGTGCTGACCACTGCCCGAGCCAATTTGCTCACCCCGGCGGCCAGCGGCTGCCGAGCTTCGTCTTCAAAGACCAACTGTTTTGCCACAGCGGATTCCTCCTGTTGCTGGCTATTTTGCAAATCCAGAACTATTGCATGGCACGACCACAATTGGCAGCCGCGCGCGGTTTGCCACCGGATAGAAGCAAGCGGTGTGCCAAGGCGGTCGACGGATTCGATAAGTTATTGCTGTGTATGTGTTTGCGTGTTTTTCCCGAGGGTCTTGATTGGGAACGAAAAACGTCTATGTTTCGGTCGCATGTCATTTTGGCAGGGTGTCTTTGTAGCACAGCCGTCCTCGACTGTGTTGTCGTTTAACCCGGAGCCAACGGCGACGGCATGACGGCAAAAAGCTCCCCGTCGCCGATGGCTCCGGGTTAAACGGTTTGACTTACGTGTGATAATCGGCGTTCAGGCGGACGTATTCCGCCGTGAGATCGGCGGTCCAGAACCGCCGACCGGCTGTACCGTCGCTAAACTCAAGCTGGATCAACGTGTCGCGGTTGTCGCGGATCGAGGCGGAAACCGCCTGCCCGTCGAACTCGACCGGCGAACCTTTTTCATAGAGCAAAAACCCGTTCAGCCGCAACGTGACGCCATTAGGATTGAACGGCACTCCGGCGTATCCAGCCGCCGAGACGATCCGCCCCCAGTTCGGGTCGGCTCCGTACAGCGCCGTCTTGACCAGGGGGCTATTGGCCACCGTTTTGGCGATCTGTAGGGCGGATTGCCGATCTGCGCAACCGCCAACCTCGATCGTAATCAGATGCGTGGCCCCCTCGCCATCGCCGGCAATCGCCTTTGCCAGATCGACACATACTTCGTCCAAGGCGGTTTGGAAGGCGGCCAGGTCGTCGCCTTCGAGCGGCTCGCCGCCGGCCGCCCCGTTGGCCAGCAGCAGGACCGTGTCGTTGGTGCTCACGTGTCCGTCGACGCTCATGCAATTGAAGCTCTCTTCGGTGGCCGCGACGAGCGCGTTTTGCGCCCTCTCGGGCGTCAATGCCGCGTCGGTCAGTATCAGCCCCAGCATCGTGGCCATGTTCGGTCCCATCATGGCCGCTCCCTTGGCCATGCCGGTGATCTGGACATCGCGGCCGGCGACCGTAACCGTCCGTCCGGCCAGTTTATGGATCGTGTCGGTGGTCAACATTCCTCGGGCGGCGGCCACCAGCGACGTCTCGCTGCGACCGAGCTTGACGGCGGCGGCCGAGATGCCTTGGGCAACCTTGTCCATCGGCAAATGCACGCCGATCACGCCGGTCGAGAGGACCAGGGCCTGATCGGCTTCCGCTCCGCAGGCCGCGGCGGCCAGTCGGGCCATTTCCTCGGCGTCGCGCAGCCCTTGCTCGCCGGTGCAGGCGTTGGCCACGCCCGAGCATATCGCCACGGCGCGAATCCGGTCGCTGGGGGTCCGCGAGCGGTCAAGCGTTACCGGGGCGGCGCAGACGACGTTCAGTGTATAGACGCCCGCCGCGACGGCCGGGGTCTCCGACATCACCAGCGCCAGGTCTTCGTTGCGCGGGGCGCGTTTTATCCGGCAATGGACCCCCGCCATCAAATAACCCTTGGGGACGCAAACGGCCATATTATGATTCTCCTCTTCCGACTGGTGCCCACGATGCGCTATTGCGGTTGAAATAGTGCGTTTAGCCGCCGCGCCCACGCGGCGCGGAGCGGTTCAATCCCGGTGTGGACGCCGGGGCTAAACCGGGACATGGCGATGTTTAGCGACCGCCGGCACGGCGGCCCGTGTTTCTCGGCAAGCCGCCTTACCGGCGGCCGCTAAACGAACACATGAGTCTAATCTTGCTGGCCGGTTGTGGCAACACGCCCGACTTAACCGCCCCCCTCGCCCCTCGCCCCTTGCATCCTTATACTATGGGCCTATGGCACGCGAAACGATCCTTCAGAAACCGGCGGAGTTTGATGACAAGGACCGCGACCTGCGTCCGCAGCGGATGCGGGACATGGTCGGCCAGCGGGAGGTCTACGCCCGGCTGGAGATTGCCGTGGACGCCGCCAAAAAACGGGGCGAGCCTCTGGGGCACATCCTCTTCGACGGCCCGCCGGGGCTGGGCAAAACCACCTTCGCCACCTGCATTCCACGCGACCTGGGTATCGCTTTTCAGATCGCCAGCGGTGCGGCGCTGGCGGCGCCAAAGGATATCATCCCCTATCTGACCAACGCCGAGGAACGGTCGGTGCTGTTTATCGACGAAATCCATCGGTTGCCCCAAGCGGTCGAGGAGTTCCTCTATCCGGCGATGGAGGATTTTCGGATCGACCTGACCCTGGGCGAGGGAGTCAACGCGCGGACGATCAACATGTCGTTGCGTCCGTTCACGCTGATTGGGGCCACTACCCGCAGCGGGCTGCTCACGGCCCCGCTCCGCGACCGGTTCCAGATGCGCGAACACCTGGATTTTTACAGCGTCGAGGACTTGGCGGAGATCATCCGCCGCAACGCGAAGAAGCTGCGGGTCGAGATCGTCGATCGGGCGGCCTTCGAGATCGCCGGACGCAGCCGGGGTACGCCTCGATTGGCAAACAACCGGCTCCGTTGGGTCCGCGACTACGCTCAGAGCAAGGCCGACGGCAAGATTTCGCTCTCGGTTGCCCGCGACGCCTTGGAAATGCAGGGCATCGATACGCTGGGGCTGGACCCGCAGGATCGGAAGTATTTGGAGACGATCGCGCGGGTGTTTTTGGGCGGTCCGGCGGGCGTCGAGGCCGTGGCCCACACGATGAACGTCGCCACCGACACGCTGATCGACGAGGTCGAGCCATTCCTGCTACGGAGCGAGTTGGTGATCCGCACCCCTCGCGGCCGGAAGCTAACGCCCGCCTCGTTCGATCATCTCGGCATTGCCCCGGCCGACGACGCCATAAAAGGCCCCGGACAGCAGACGTTTTTTCGGTAGCCCGCCCGGCGAGCGAGAAGGCACCACTGTTATCCCACAATAGCCGCCGATATTTCCCCAAGACTCACGGCCCCTTTGCTCCTCCTTTAGAAACTATTTCAAAAATCTCCCTTCTCCCGAAGGGAGAGGGGGCTATGAATCTACTCTTTTGAGATAGTTGAGGGTGTCCGGGAATTGAACAGTCGTAATCCCTTATTTTCAATGGTTTTCCGATGTTCGGGCGCGCGATTTCGCACGCCTGTGCGGTTGATAATATAGGAAAACGGCCTTGTCGAACTATCAGTGCGTTAAATCCGTAAAACAAGGAAGAAACGGATTTCACTCACGAATGAAAGGAGTCTCGACATGGCTGGAACACGTAAAGGTACATACAAAATCACAAATTGGAGGAAATACAAC
>JAUWNG010000099.1 GCA_030612765.1 Planctomycetota bacterium | reverse complement strand
ACTTCTGACCTCTGACTTCTGACCTCTGACTTCTGACCTCTGACTTCTGACCTCTGCTCCATACGTATCCGCCTGCTCGGCATTAAAAATCTCGCTGGCCCAAAAGAGCGTGACCATCTCGGTCGCGCCGACGTTGGTGATTGAATGAGTGTATCCGGGCAGGATGTCAACTACCCGATAGTCCTCGCCGCGCACGCGGAACTCATGGACCTCGTCGCTCTCGACGTGGCGGAGGCGGATCAGCCCCTCGCCCGAGAGGACGAGGAACTTTTCGGTCTTCACGTGGTGGAAGTGGTTGCCGCGAGTGATGCCCGGGACGGTCCGCGACACGAATATCTGCCCAAAGTGGGGCGACTTGATGAACTCGGCGAGGCTGCCGCGGGCGTCGCGCTTCACGTCCAGTCCGTATTCCGACCGGGGCGGTTCGACGCAGGAAAGGTAGGTCGCGTAAAGCTGCTGGTTGAAACGGACGGAGAGGTCGGGCACGCGCAGCGACCGGTGCATCTCGTGGAAGAAGCGTATCCGGTCGGCCAGGTCGCCGAGGGTCAGGGTGTAGGACGGGATCGGATCGGGCGAAACGATGCCCGACGCATGGTGTTCCGGCCGATCCATCTCGGCCAGCATGGCGGCGATTACGTCGTCCACGTGGACCAGTTCCAGTTGCCGGCCGGGATCGGAAACCTGGATCGGCAGGTCGTGGGCAATGTTGTGGCAAAACGTGGCGACGACGGAGTTGTAGTTCGGGCGGCACCATTTTCCGAAGACGTTTTTGAGCCGGAAGATGGCGATCGGGGCTTCGCTTTGCCGCGAAAATCGCTGAAGGGTTTCTTCGGCATGCCGTTTGCTGAGGCCGTAAGGGTTGTCGAATTCGGCTTGGATCGAAGAGGCGAGGATGACCAGCGGTGTTCGGCCGGTCTCGTCGAGGGCGCGGCAGAGCAGGTCGGTCGATCCGGCGTTGCCCGACTCGAACTCCGCGTTTTTTTTTGGCCGGTTCACTCCGGCCAGATGGAAGACGACGTCGGCCTGCGAGGCCCAACGGCGGAGTTCCGCCTCGGTGTTGTCGATGTCGCAGGTCAGCAGGCGGACGTTTTCGCGGAGTTTCAGGTGCGCGGCGAGATTGCGGCCGATAAATCCCTTCGCGCCGGTGATTAGTATGGTTTTCATGGTTGAGGTCATGCCCGTTTAGCGGCCGCCGGTACGGCGGCCCGTGTTCCGCGTCGAGCCGCCGTGCCGGCGGCTGCTAAACATGAGGTTTGTCGTGTCGTCGAGTTATGCCGCCTTGCGTTTCCGGTTTTTCGCCGGTTTGTAAAGTCTGACTTCTTCTTTACTCAGTTCTTCCTGGATGTAGGGGAGCTTCAACAGCAAATCGACCATTTCGTCAATGTCCAATCGATGCACGTTGTGCGAGTGGTAATCCTCGATTTCGGCGAGGTTGCTTTGCCCGTCGGAGAAGTATTTGGCGTAGTTGAGGTCGCGGACGTCGGCCGGGACGCGGTAGTATCTGTCCAGGTCGATTGTGCGGACCATTTCCTCGCGGGTCAAAAGGGTTTCGTACAGTTTCTCGCCGTGTCGGGTGCCGATCGTGAGGATCGGGTTCTCGGCCCGAAAAACCCGCTTGACCGCCTCGGCCAGCGTGCCGATGGTCGCCGCCGGGGCTTTTTCGATGAACAGATCGCCGGGCGAGGCGTTCTGAAAGGCGTAGATCACCAGGTCCACCGCGTCGTCCAGCGACATCATGAACCGAGTCATGTTCGGGTCGGTTATCGTCAGCGGCGCTCCCTGGCGGATCTGATCGACGAACAGCGGAATGACCGAGCCGCGCGAGGCCATCACGTTGCCGTAGCGCGTGACGCAGAGGGTGCATCCCTTTTTGGCGGCGACCCTCGATCGGGCAATTGCGACTTTCTCCATCAAGCCCTTCGACATCCCCATGGCGTTGACCGGATATGCCGCTTTGTCGGTGCTGAGGACGACAACGTTTTTCACGCCGGCGCCGATGGCGGCCGTCAAGACGTTGGCGGCGCCGAGGACGTTTGTCTGCACGGCTTCCAGCGGATAGAACTCGCAGGAGGGGACCTGTTTGAGCGCTGCGGCGTGGAAGACATAGTCCACGCCTTCCATGGCGTCGCGTAGTCCGTCGGGGCTCCGCACGTCGCCGATGTAGAATCTCAGCTTCTCGCTACGGTATTGGTGCCGCATGTCGTCTTGTTTCTTCTCGTCCCGGCTGAAGACGCGGATTTCCGCGATTTCGGTGTCGAGAAAACGGTGCAGGACGGCGTTGCCGAAGGAGCCTGTGCCGCCGGTGATGAGGAGCGTTTTGTTTTGGAACACTACCTTGTCCTCTTATGAAAATTGTTCATTGGAAACCGTTCCATTTTGTATGCCGCGATAATGACCTGATTGTTTTTGCCCATGAATCGGGCCGTATAGATGATTATGTGAAATCCCCTCACTTATGGTTCCAAGGATTGCTCGACGATTTCACAGACAATGTGTCCGATGGTGATGTGACATTCCTGAATGCGCGACGTGTTGGAGGATGGCGCCGCCAACACGAGGTCGGCGGCTTCCGCCATTGTGCTTTCGCCGTCCGTTCCGGTCAGTGCCACGGTCCGCGCGCCGCGCTGTCTGGCCGCGAGCAATGCGGCCAGGACGTTGGGCGATTTTCCGCTGGTGCTGATCCCGACAACCAGGTCGCCGGGCGTAGCCCAGGCTTCCACCTGGCGGGCGAAAACGGCGGAAAAATCGTAGTCGTTGCCCACGGCGGTCAGGATCGCCGGATCGGCCAGAGCGATGGCCGGCAGACCGCGCCGCTGGAGCTTGAAACGGCCGACGAGTTCGCCCGCGATGTGAGCGGCGTCGCACAGTGAGCCGCCGTTGCCGAAGAGGATCACTTTCCCGCCGTGCAGGTAGGTTTCCCTCATCCACTCGGCGAAGGCGGCGATTTTGTCCGCCAGGCCCTTCGCGGCCAGTTTGGTTTCGGCGCTTTCTTGCAGCATTTGGCGGATGGCGTCGGATGTGATCATGTCAGCCGCCCCGCCGCACGAAATGCGGCCAATATGCCCTGCATCGATTGGAGTGCGTCCATTTCATCGGGATCCAGGACGATGCCCTCGCGAGTTAGCGTTGTGAGGATGCTCAAGATTCCCATGGAATCCCATTCGGCAAGGTCGCCAACCACACTTTCGGCGTTGAGGTCTTTGGTCGAGGCCCCCAAGGCCCCCGCCACCAACTCAACCACTTCGTCTTGGGTTAAGCAGGGCTGAGAGGAAAGCTCCGTTCCGGCTGCCATGTGCGACTCCTTGCCACTTGGGAAAAAAGTTTGCTTTACGATTCCTCGGATTCATGGAAGTCGATCAGCGCGACGTGGTCATCCATGCCCTCGACCGCTTGCCCGCTGTACATTCCCCGGCGGCTTTCGTGACTGGCATAAGGCAAAACCAGCGTACCGAATTGGAAAAGCGTGGGGTGATAGCGGTCCTTCTGGTGGATCGATACTCGCTGCCAGCAGGTTCCGTTTTGGCTTGCGTACAGGGAACATTCGCGTGAAGGACACTTGGGGTTTGGCTCCACACAGGTCGAGATGAGGCGCACCGGACCGAATCTGGCGGCGTATAGCGAACTTCCTTCGACTTCACGCAGGTCTTCGATTCGCCCGCTCTGTCGGTCCATACGGAGGATAAAGTTACGTTCTCGATCCGAATCGGTTCCATACACCAGCCCATCTTTCTCCACCACGGCGCCGACCGCTCGGCATCGCTGAGACCCACGACATATCCAATCCAGATATTTCATGTCTTTGGACAGGACGCCGATTCCGGGTTGTCGGCCGAAATCTCCCACCAGCACCCAGTAGTGGTTGTGATATGGGTCGACAAGCACATTGTGTACGTGACGAATATCACCCCGTGGAAAGCGGTATCCGACCTGGAACGATCGGCCGTAGTCCTCCGAGACGTAAACGAAGACCTCTGAAGAACCGTAGCCGTCTCCGTATTCGCCGAAGATGACTCGGTGTCCGTCGACGGCAAGGTTCAAGGGGCGCGAACCTCGTGTGAGCCGGAAAACCAGAGTCATCTTTTGTTCGCCCGACTCCGCGCGAAAGATACCCTCGCGGGCGACGGCGATCCGCGAGCCATCGTCCAAAACGCGAAAGGCGGCGACGTAATATCGCAGCAAACGAGCGGCCAAGCGGCTTCGCGCCGCCCACGATTTCCAACCCGTGGATGGCAGGCGGCAATCCAGTCGCCATGTGCTCCCCCCGTTGTCGGAGCGGTAGATATCATAGCTCCTTGCAATATACAGACATTCTTTTTTGTCGATATATAGAGCACGGCCGCGCAACTTGTTGATTTCCCGGATTTTGAGAGAGCAAGTCATGCCCGTTTTTTCTTGACTCTGACCAGCGACGTTAAGAAGAAAGGATAGGGTGAGTTAAGGTTGCGAGCCATCAGGAAATCAAAGACTTCTTTCGATCTTGCCCAGTCCACGCGTACGCTTCCCACGCGGCCTTCGTGAAGAATTCCCGCCTGGACAAGGTCGCGTTGCAATTTCCGCGTGCAACTGCTGAACATGAGATATTCGGGGCGGGTCTGTCTTACCACCACTGTTTTTCTTTCGCCTTCGACCACGACGACATATTCTTTTTCCTCAAAGAAATCCTTCACCGGCCACTGGGTGTCGCGGACTTCTTCTCCAGCGTGGTGCAATGTCAAATGTCTTCCCAAGGGGACGCCGATGCTGATAATCAGTCCGTTTTTTTTGCAGAAGCGGTAGTAGCCGGAATGAATTCCGTGCGGCAGTGGTTTTGAATCATTGAGATGGTCCCGCAAGAGTTCGTCGGCCAACGGCCCCCGTGCGGCCAGCATGTTGTACGGAAAAAGGCTGCGTTGCACGTCCTTTCGGCGCCAAAAGATTTCGTTCGCCAGTCCCACGCCGCAGGGCGTGGAGGTTGGATCGTAGACCGGCGGGTCGTGTCGTATGCCTTTCCGGGACAAGCCGTTCTCGTTCTGGTAGAAGGCATGCGTCGGCATGACGAGCGTGCCTGCGTCTCCGGCAAGGTCGATAAGATCCTGGACCACTTGGCATGCAAGAGCGATCGGTCCCTTGGGGTTCTGTTCCGAGGCATTGTCGGACGTTAGTTGCAGCCTTGCTATCGAGGTGTGCGCCATCACTAATGCCCCATCGACTACGCCGATACTCTGGAGATATTTGAGCAATTCTTGTCTGTCGGCGACTTGAAGCGAGGGACGTCGGCGCTTGCGGCGTCGTTTGACCCACGTCCGCAATTGGGGCGAACGCCAGTAGACTTGTCGTGCCGACCATTCGGCTGCCAGCAGCAGGCCGTCCTTAATCTTCACATTCCAGCTTGTGGTGTTGCCGGACATGAGATTGCCTCCGTTGTTTGGCGGTCGTTGAGCGCCGACGCATTTGAACGAACGTCGCTTCTTCGCAAGGCATCGACGATGGTTTGTCGGAAGCGTTCCCTTCCGGATATTGCCTCAAACCATTTCATGGCCCAAAGACGGCCGTTTTTTCCGTAGCGTTCCCGCAAAGAAGAATCGACAATGATTGGTCGAAGAGCGGCTTGCAAGGATTGCGGGTCGTTCGAGCCGATCGTGATTCCCGCGTTCGCGAGTTGAACCATTCGTGCCGACCCGATGTTCTGGGGACCGAACATCAGGATGCAACGACCGGCCATCATGTACTGGCTGAGTTTTGTAGAAAAGGAAAGACGCGTGATATTCGCCATGACCGGATCGAAACTCTCCGCGTGGACCAGAACATCGGCTTCGTGGAAGATGCGAGGCAAGTCTTCCGGCGAGGCCCAGCCCTTCAAGTCAGTTACCGGGGGCACGTCGAGCGCCTGTCGATGAGTGTCTATTTGATGAGGAGAAGAGTATATCGCCAACCGCACGTTGAGTTTTTGCTCTTCGCCGAACTGCCTGAGAGCCTGAGCGAGTTCACGGAGCGCTCGCCATCGCTCCAGTCCCAGGTTTCCCGCGTAAGCCAGCCTAATCGTTCCGTCGGCCGGACGAGGCGACGGGTCGTAATCGTCAGCCTCGGTCAGCGTCGTAAACCAACTCCAGTCTTTCCCATAGCGGCGGCCGAATTCCTCGCTCATCACCGGGCTGATGGTTGCCAGACCGTCGGCGTAATTCACCGCCCGCCGATACCAGCGGTCGGAGAGCGACCGCAACGTTGAAGACAGTGGAACGTCCCGATAAAGAGACGCGATGAAATCATCGTTTGTCTTGAGGTACAGTGGGACGGCGAGTCGCTCGCAAGCCGTACAGGTGATCTTTGTGAGACACCAATTCCCCAGCGTTGCCCAGACGATATCCGGCTTGAGGCTGCGGAGTTCCCGTTCGAGCACCTTTCCGATCCAAGAGTATGAGTACCAGGCTTCCTGCATCAATCTTAGCCAGCGATTGATTCCGCGGCGTCCTCTGAGTTCATACGCGAGTCGGCCGATCCAAGAACCGTTGGCGGCGGCGGGTTTGCGACAAGCGGATTTTTCCTCGATTGTCGAGCGCTGTTGTTCGTGCTGCGCGTGAAAACGGCGGACCAACCCACAGGTGCGAATCATGCGATATTCGCGGCAGATGTCCATTTCCGGAGGATACGGCATAGCGACGGGGAGATATACCTGGGCAAGTCGATCCTTGGGCCAACCCGCGAACAAGGACCGCATGGAGATGCCGCTTGCCATGTCCTTTCGGAGCGGGTTTGCGGAAACTATGACCACGCGGGGATATTCACGGTTGGACATGTGTCAAAGCCGTTCCAGTTGCTTAAGCCTTTTTCCCTTGCCGAACAAGTTACAGAGCCGGTGCCCGCCTAATAATGTTGCCCACGATTTTTCTTTTTCGGGTCAGCAACCAAACAGCCAGAAGTGTCCAGAAAGTTATCAGTTCTTCTGAAAAAGCCAAACGACAATCGTTCGCTGGAATGTAATAGAACATCAAAAGGAGCTGCGCAAAACACGCCACTGCAAAAGGATTTTCGCCGAGAAGCGAATCGCGCCAGACCATTGCTAAAAAATAGGCCATCAGCCCAATAAACAGGAGGGCGCCGGGAAATGTGAGATCCGATGCCAGCCAGGGATAGATGGTGTGCCAGGAAGAGGTGGCGGAATATCCCGTTGCGGCTTCAAGCCGAGCGGGATAGCACATTTCCCATATATTCCCAGAGGCGTTGCTGAACTCGCCCGCGTAACGCATCCAAAAAGACGAATGACCGCAACCGTAGCACCACTCAAACGGTAGCTCCAGGCAACCGGACAACCCTTGATATCCAGCCGCCCAATAACCGGCCAAATTGTATACTGTGTACTCGATGGATCCGGGGAGTTGGACGCCGTACATATCGGCAGACCACCCCGTCGTTCCCAGTGGATACTGATCGCCCGAGAGACTGTATCTTGATTGCCGCGACAGGTTCAAGTAAGCGAAACCGGCTACTAGCAGTGCAATCGTGAGTGCAACTGGAAGGTACTTCCTGAACGTCGAACGTTGCGGATGCCGATACCGAGTGTGCTTTTGTGATGCAGCGGCCTTTCGATTCACGGAATTGTTGGTGCGCAACCAAAGCAGCCAGGGTATGATCACGATGATATCAAAGAAGGACTTGGCGGTGCCCGTAAAGATAGATTCGAGAGGGAAGCTCAGCAAGCCTGTAATCCATAAAGTCCGCCACATGCGGTTCATTCGTCGCCAATAGACGATCCCCATTGGGAGAAGTAGAGCTACTATTGGACCGGTCAACGCTAGTATCACGGAAGCCAGAGGCGCCTCTTCCCGTTCGCGCAAGGCAAGCCTTTTCGTGTCATACGCTATTTTGGGATCGGCAAGGGCTTCGCTGATAGATGCGTTGGCGTAATTGCGGTAAACATAGGTTATCACAAGTGTGATTATTGCGACTATTATTGCTGTCTTAAGAAGGGTTGGAATAGGTAAAAATCCAGAATAACCGCAGGAGC
This sequence comes from Planctomycetota bacterium, assembly GCA_030612765.1. GTDB lineage: Bacteria > Planctomycetota > Planctomycetia > Pirellulales > Thermoguttaceae > JAHIKV01. The sequence continues at coordinate 7,177 of JAUWNG010000099.1, read as the reverse complement.
GTTCGGACACACCCAAATTATATCCGACAAAGATGGCAAGTTGCCCCATGAACACGTAGGAATAAAGCAAGAGCGGGTTGGGAACATAGTGTTCAATGGGACCGAATGCAAACATGACCACTGAACCCAGCAGATATGCTTCAAAGAATAATATGGGGAAAAATATGGCTTTCCAGGATAGAGAACGCGCAACTGGAATTGCTGCATTTCGCGGTACACACAGTTGGTGTAAAGGACGGGGCGCAACGGCTTGTTTGCCGCCGATGAATCTACCCGGCGCCGGAGAACGTGTTGTTGAGGTGGATGTCATGCGGATGAGCTAGGCTCCAGCAAATCGGCTTCCGGCTCTTTCTCGACCATATTTTTCCATCTCGGCAGCTTAACCAGACTAAACGCGGCAAGCACTCCGATGTATCCGGCGCCGAGCAAAGGCGCCAGAGCGAAAACGACCGTTGCCGCCGTAAGTCGAGTAGGCGGGCAGGAGAATTCCCGCGACGTCCACCAGCCGATCGCGGACAGCAGCGCCGTGACGAGAGCAATGCCGACGGCACGCACGATCATGACCCGCGGAAGGTCGATTTTTCTGTGCAGCAAGAACAGAAAGAACGCCGCCCCCAGACACCAGCTCACGGCCGAAGCGGCCACGCTTCCGTCGGCTCCGAAGATTAGGATCAGGGGCAGTTTGAGAAGCACGACCAAGACCAGCGTGACGAGCAAGTAGGTCGTTTCCAGGCCCGGACGGCCGATCCCCTTGGCCAGTGCGACACCGGCGCCCGTGAATATCACGGCGGACGTGAGTCCCATGAGAATCATCGCCAGATAACCGTATGCTTCGGGAAGGGGTTTTCCGAGCCAAAAAACAAACAGCGGTTCGTGCAGCGTGCAGACGAGAAACGTCGCCAATCCGGCGCCGGCCATTATGCAAGTGCCGATCTTCTTGTAGAGCATACGGACGCCGTTCCAATCGTTCCGGGCGTATTGGGCGGCGATCGCCGCCGCTAACGGAATCGTAAACACCGCGCTGATGTGCATTATTACGGACGAGACGCGCTGAGCGATGGCAAAGTATCCCACCTTGGTCGGCGAGGCAAGCGCCGCGAGGATGATCTTGTCCATCTGATCGCGGAAAAGGAGTGTCATATTGCTCAGGAGAAGCATGCCCGCGAATGGACCGAGCACCGTCACGTCGGCCCAGGACGGCAGCGCCGGCAAGAGGTTTATCCGGCCGCAAAGTGATCGCGCCAGCGGATAGAGTATGAGCAACTTCACCGCGAACCCCGCTAAAAGACCGAAAAACAACGAGTCGAGGTTGCCGCCAAGAGCGAGGATTGCGATTGAAGTGATGTTCGTGACGAGCAAGTCCAAGGACAGGATCAGCGAGGCGATGCCCGCCCGCTGATATCCTATGACCACGGCCAGCAAGGCCTCGTTGATCCCACCGAGAAGCATTATGCCGACGATCGAAGGCAACTGCCACCGTGCGCTGCCGAGCCATCCTCCGGTGATTTGAAGCCCGGAAAGAATCGGATCGCGGAATACCACGATGAGCGGAACAAACGCGACAATCAGCATTAGCGTGGCGCTGATGCCGACGCGCACAAGTTGTTGTGATTCGATCGAATCCTGCTTGCCGTAGCTCACTGCTATGCGCCACAGGATTGTGCCGCTGACGACCTTTTGGAACACCATCGCCGTTCCCGAAACGGCCAGCATCGATTCCCACACACCGAAGCCGTCCGTCCCAAGAAAGGCGATAATGAACGGCACCGAGATGATTAGAGTAAGGGCGCCGACAACTCGAGAGAGAACCATCAGCGCGCTATTCCTGAGCAAATTGCGAGCTAAATGGTCGGCCGATTTTTGAACGGACATCAGCGGAACGTCTTTGTTGACAATTACAGCATAATCAGCCATTCATACTCGTCGCCCGGATACTCGAGCGGCGGCATCGGCGCCGGCTGTTGCCGCGGCGCGAGCGACTCTTCCGATGGTTCGCCTTCTTTCGGCGTTGCGTCCCGATCGTCCGCCGTTTTTGGGGGCAACGGCACCGGGCAAGGCTCCCACCATAGAGAATCGTGGTTTTGGATCATCGTGTGTTCTCCAATCAACTTCGGTCGGCGCGTACTCCGTTCCCGTGGGTGGCAGTCGCCAACAACCCACCCAGTCCTTCCGTGTTCCGCACGCGCGGCGGCCCGTCCGACAATGCCGCCGCCTATACTGCCGCGACCACATTGCCGCGAAAATAGATCGCCGTCTCCAAGCGCAGCGGGGCATGCACACGCCGCACGGAGGAGTGAAATTCCGAATAGCCATAACCGCATTGTGAGAAAACGGACGCCTGTCCCATACGCAATCTGCCCAGAAGAGGATGTCTCGACCTTGCCGAGATGGTATCGAAAATATGCCGTAGGCTTGTATTCGTCCCGCACTCTCACGAGGTTGAGGGGCGAAGAGTAACGAGAAGAGTTACCTAGGGCAACGGCAGAATCCCGCCCCCTTGCTGGCGGGGGGCGGGGCGGGCAACGCAAAATACGACGGTGACTCGGCTACGTAACCGTTCACAGGGGACTGTCCCCCTTGCACCGCAGGAAGGGGGACAGGTCCATGTTTTCGGCCAACCGTTTGCCCGCGAAATGCGTTTTTCGGCCGAAAAATGGACCAGTCCCCAGCCCGTGAACGCTTACCTTGGCTGCAAAACACGCCGCGAGGGACGGAAACAAGCGAATGGCAGCGGCGAGAGGGTGAAATCGGTCCCCTCTCCCGAAGGGAGAGGGGAGCTTTTTGGATAGCCTCTGCAAGAAGCTGCGGGATTCGGTCCGCCGGGCGAACAAATCCCTTGTTGTTAAGTGTTTTCGCGCGTCGTAGTGGGCGGTACGGGGCTCGAACCTGTGACCCCCAGCTTGTCGAGCTGGTGCTCTAACCAACTGAGCTAACCGCCCTGGCCCGGTGTTGCCGCGTATGCCCGCGGAAACAACGGAATCCTAATTCTGACATCCCAAACGAAGACAGTCAACGGGTGAATGTTCTCGGGAGGGAAAGGGGTGGGAGATAGACGACCGTTATTGGCCTTTCGTCCCCTTGCGGCGACTGACCGTTACAACCTATACTCTGGATACAGAATCCTCTGGGCGGGTAGTCTGCGGAGCGTCCTTTGTACCGATGCCCCGCTCGCTGGGGGATCGGCCCAAGGCTCGTTGGAGACACATGCTCACTGTCACTCTGCCCGACGGGAAATCCCGCGATTACTCGCGTCGCGTTAGACCGGTGGACGTCGCCGCCGATATTGGACCGCGGCTGGCCAAGGCCACCTTGGCCGCCGAAGTGGACGGGCAGTTGGCTGGGGCAAACGATCCCCTGCCGGCCGACGGCCAAGTGGCCCTGCGTCTGATCACCGACAAAGACCCCCAAGCCCTCGACCTGCTCCGCCATTCGTGCGCGCACTTGATGGCCCGGGCGGTGATGCGGCTGTTCGACGGGGTGCAATTGGCATTCGGCCCGACGGTGACCGACGGCTTCTATTACGACTTCGAGATGGAGCACAAACTCTCGGAGGAGGATTTTCCGAAGATCGAGGCCGAGATGGCCCGGATCGTCAAAGAGGACGAGCCGTTCGAGCGGGTCGAGATGGACCGCGCCGAGGCCATCCAGTTCTGCCGCGACCTGCACCAGTCGTTGAAGGTCGAACACCTGGAAGACACGCTGGCGACGGAGCAGACCGTGTCGTTCTATCGGCAGGGCGAGTTTGTCGATCTCTGCCGCGGCCCGCACGTACCCGGCGCGGGTGCGGTCGGGGCCTTCAAGCTCATGTCGGTGGCTGGGGCATATTGGAAAGGGGACGCCTCGCGGCAGCAATTGCAGCGGCTATACGGCACCGCCTTCTTCAGTAAGCAGCAACTCGAAGAACACCTCAAACGGCTCGAAGAAGCCAAGCGGCGCGACCACCGCGTGCTGGGCAAACAGCTCGAATTGTTCATGATCGATCCGGCGGTCGGATCGGGATTGGTCTTTTGGCTGCCCAAGGGGGCGGTGATCCGACACGAGTTGGAAAACTTCATCCACGGCGAACTCATCCGCCGCGGATACCAGCCCGTCTACACCCCGGTGATCGGCAACGTCCACTTGTACGAGACCTCGGGCCACTATCCGTACTACAAGGACACGCAGTTCCCGCCGATCGAGATGGACGACGGCGAGCAATACCTGCTGCGGCCGATGAACTGTCCGCACCATGTGATGATCTACAAGCTGAAGCCGCGGAGCTACCGCGAGTTGCCGCTGCGGCTGGCGGAGTTCGGCACGGTGCATCGTTTCGAGCAGTCGGGCGAACTGAACGGCATGGTCCGCGTCCGCGGCTTCACCCAGGACGACGCTCATGTATTTTGCACCGAGGAGCAGGTCGCCGACGAGTTCCGCGGCTGTTTGGAAATGACCCTGTTTGTGCTGAAGACCCTCGGGCTGGACGATTACCGCGTGCGGCTCGGTTTCCGCGATCCGTCCGGAGACAAGTACGTGGGCGACGCCGAGACGTGGCAACGGGCGGAGGATGCCCTGGAGGGTGTCTGCCGCGAGATGGACCTGCCGGACATGCACATCGAGCGCGGCGAGGCCGCCTTCTACGGACCGAAGGCCGACTTCATCGTCGCCGACTGCCTCGGCCGCCAGTGGCAACTCGGCACCGTGCAACTGGATTACAACCTTCCTGGCCCGCAACGCTTCGACCTCAAGTACATCGGCGCAGACAACGCGCCCCATCGGCCGGTGATGATCCACCGGGCGCCGTTCGGCTCGTTCGAGCGGTTCGTGGGGATGTTGATCGAGCACTACGCCGGGGCGTTCCCGTTGTGGCTCGCCCCGGAGCAAGTGCGGGTGATGGTCGTCAGCCAAAAAGTTGAAGAATACGGCAGAAACGTCGAGCGGCAACTGGCCGAGGCGGGGTTGCGCGTCACGGGCGATTATCGGGCCGAAAAGATCGGCGCCAAAATACGCGATGCACAGTTGCAGTTGGTTCCGTACATGTTCGTCGTCGGCCCGCGCGAGGTCGAGGAGGGCAAGGTGGCCGTCCGCGACCGGCTCGAAGGCGATCTCGGGGCCATGCCGTTGGAGGCCGCCGTTGAACGGCTCAAGACCGAAATCCACGATAAAACTGTTAGGAAGAAATGACGAATGTCGAAATTCAAATGACGAATGAATGACGAATGTCGAAATTTTAATGTCGAATGAACAATATATTACGGTCGTCCCATATTCGACATTTGAATTTTGTCATTCCTTCGACATTTGAATTTCGACATTCGACATTCCCCCCCTGATCCCTGGAGATAGATGCTTATGGGTAAATGGAAGCTGCAGACAACGGCTGGTAAACAGCGCATGAACGAACAGATCCGCGTCACTCCCATCCGGGTGATCGGCGCCGACGGGTCACAGTTGGGTATCATCCCCACCGAGGACGCGTTGCGTCAGGCCAGGGAAGCGGGGCTGGACCTGGTCGAAGTGGCGCCCAAGGAGCGGCCGCCCGTCTGCCGGATCATGGACTACGGCAAGTTCAAATACCAGCAGAAGAAGCGGCAGCACAAAGGGCACTCGCATCAGGTCAAGATCAAGGAAATCCGCGTCCGCCCGAAGACCGGCAATCACGACATCCAGGTGAAGGTGAACAAGGCCCGCGAGTTCCTTGCCCACAAAGACAAGGTGATCGTCACGGTTCTGTTTCGCGGCCGCGAGATGGCGCACATTCAGGAGGGCCGCAAGGTGGTCGAAGAGATCCTCGCCCAACTGGCGGACGTCTCGAAGGTCGAGTCGCCGCCGATGCATCGCGGCCGTCGGATGACCTGCACGCTGGCGCCGAAGTAAGAAGAAATTTCGCGGTCGGTGTTTTGTTCGATGGATTGGCGCTGTTTGGCCGGCTTGCTTGAACGCCGTGTAAGTTCCGCCAATTCCGCTTCCTGCACGGCTGGCGAGTCCGCCGGCTAAACGGCAAATGTCCGCACTCGTCACCATCATCTGTGGCCCCGCACGAAGCGGCAAGACCGAACGGTTGCTCGCGCTATACTGCGATGCGTTCCGCCGGCGACCGCCCGAATCGACGCTTTGGCTGGCCCCGACGTGGCGGGCCGTGGCCGAAATCCGCGACCGGCTGCTCGACGGCGATCTGCCAGGCTGCTTCACGCCGGGAGTGACCACCTTCGACAAGTTCGCCGTCGAGGTGCTCCGCAAGGCCGGAAAGCCGATCCGACAGGTCACCCGGCTGATGAAACGCGAGTTGCTCCGCCGGATTATCGACCAGCAGGCGTCGCGGCAGCGGCTGAAGCATTTTCTGCCGATCGCCAAGACCGCCGGCCTGATCGACCTGATTTGCGAGTTCATCGGCGAGTTGAAGCGGCTGGAAATTTGGCCCGAAGATTTCCAGCGCGCCTGCGAGCAACGCGGCCTGACCGACAAGGACGCCGAACTGTTCGAGTTTTATCAGGAATACCAACAATCGCTCCGCGAGCACGGGCTGTTCGACGCGGAGGGCCGCTTCTGGTCGGCCCGGGACGAACTGGCGAGGGGCGAGGGGCGAGGGGCGAGGGGCGAGGGAACGGCAGAGGACGGAGTGCGGAGGGCGGACGCCCAGCCGCTTGCGGTTTCGCAGAGCCCCCGTTCCCCGTCCCCCGTCCCCCGTCCCTCCTTCATCGTCGCCGACGGATTCACCGACTTTACGCGAACGCAGCACGAGATACTCGATAGTCTGGCGGCGCGTGCGGAGGAGATGTTCATCTCGCTGCCGCTGGAAGGGAAACCGCGGCGGGCAGATCTGTTCGCCAAGCCGCTGAAGACGCTCGACGCGCTGCGACGCCGACGTTCCAACGCCGTGGTCGAGCAATTGGAGCGGCCCACGACAACCGGCTGGCCGGCCATGGCCCGCTTGGAGCGAATGCTGTTTGAGAATCCAAGGGGGGCCATATCACTGGCCGCTAAAGCGGCCAGCCCTCGGGATCCCGAATCCCGAACCCCGAACCCCGAATTCGGATCCCCATACTCGGCCGTGGCTTTTGTCTTCTTCGCGTTTGATATTTGGGCTTTGACATTCAACCTTGCCCTATCTGTGTTCATCCGTGTTCATCCGTGGTTCTTCACTTCCTTGTGTCTTTGTGGTAGAATCTGCCCGCCGGGATGGCGAAATTGGCAGACGCAC
>JAUWNG010000165.1 GCA_030612765.1 Planctomycetota bacterium | reverse complement strand
CTTGTCTTCCGTGGCAAGGCAAGCACTGCTTGCGCCAGAGGGTGTCCGGGAATTGGCCCGATAAAACAGCAATTTAGCCCCGGGTGAATACACCCGGGGGCACTGTCCGGCGCGAAAAACCAACCCTTCCCCGCCGGGGATTCGCGGCGGGCTAAATGGTGTTCGCGGCGGGCTAAATGGTATTCACGGCGGGATAAATGGTGTTATTCGCCGCGGAGCTTCAGTTCCAACACGGTGAGTTTCTCGCGGACCTCGTTGAGGCTCGTCACCCCGAAGTTTTTGCACTCCAACAGATCGTCGCCGGTCCGACGGACCAGATCGGCAAGGGTGTTGATCGCCAGACGTGTCATGCACTTCCGCGCGCGGACCGAAAGGTTCAACTCGGAGATGGGACGGCCCAACATCGCTTGCTCGTCGGGCGAGAGCGATTCCGACTCGACAAACTCACCCGCCGGCCGGTCATGGGCAAACTGACCGAGCCGCAGCCCCTTGGTGGTCAACATCTCCTTGATCTCCACCAGACTGGTCTCGCCGAAGTTTTTGCTGGTCAGCAGTTCCGATTCGGTGCATCGGCAGAGATCGCCGAGTGTCATGATGCCGATCTTTTGCAGGCAGTTCCGGCTGCGGACGGACAACTCGAAATCGGTCACCGGGACGTTCATTACCTGTCCCATCCGGTCGCGCTTCTTCTGGGCGTCCTCGTCGTAATACTGTCCGTGCGAGGCCTCGGTGTCCTTGAAGAAAAGCTGCGCCCGCTGATGGTCCGGGTAAACGTCCAACACGCGGCGGTAACATTGCGCGGCCTTGTCGTACTGCTCGCGGTCTTCGTGGAGCAAGCCGAGATTGACCAGCGAACCGACGTGGGCCGGAAAGCGGTTGACGGCGCGGTTGTAAAGCTCCATCGCCGTGTCGTCGTTGCCGTAGCGGTCGTTTGCCAGAGCCAAGCCGAACAGTGCGCCGGGATGATTGCGGTCGGCCTCGACCGCCCTTTCGTACAGCGCCACGACTTCCTTGGTGTTGCCGCCCAGGGCCGAGACGGTGGCCGCGCGTTGCGAGAGGTATTCGGCGGTCTGCTCGACGGCGCCCGAAAGCGCGTCCAACGTCTTCAACGCGGCCATCGCGTCGCCGCCGCAACGGATCGCATCTGCCCGGCCCAAAGCGCACTCGTCCGAGTCGTAACCGGCTTTCTCGGCGGCGGTGTAGTTCTTCACGGTTTCGGCGTACTCTTGCCGGGCGAAATGGCACTTAGCCTGATAATAGCGGGCCATCGCCCCACCGTCGGCTTCGCTAAGCACCTCGATCGCCCGGTAGTAACGCCCCAACAAATACAAACAGACGCCGAGCCGCACTTGACTGGCCGGCGTTTGCTCCTCCCGGCCTTGAAGTTCTCCGACCGCGTCGCGGAGCATGGCATATTGAGAGAAATCCCGCGCGATCGCCTCTTGCATCTGCCGCACTTCCTGCGGGCCGAAGGCGTCGTTCATCAGGACGGTTTGTTTCAGATCGAACTCGGCGGTTTGCGCCATCGTGGGTTGCTCCTAAACCATAAAACCGCGTTGTGTCGGTCGCGCCGCCGTCGGTCGCGCCGTTGTTGGCCGCAGTCCAATGAATCCCTGTCTTTTATGCGTTCACACTATAGGGCCAGCGAAGGGAGTCGAACCCTTAACCCCCGCATTACGAATGCGGTGCTCTGCCAATTGAAGCTACGCTGGCAGCCATCGGGCAGCCCCTTTTTCCTACTGTTTGGAAGGGGGCAGGCAAAGATAGAAAGAACAAGTGTATCCAAACGGGCGCGAGGTCGCAAGATGCCTCGGCGAATGAAAGGCCCCAAGCCCCCACCCCACAGAGGGTCGCCTTGCCCTCCGGGAATTTTACCTCTTCCAAAATCTTCGGAAAGGAAATAAAATAGGGGCCTTTGACGTGCCACCTACATAGCGGCCGACCGGGCAGTAAGGGCAAGGTAACCGTCCGGTCAAAATCGTCAGAGGCCCCACGGGCCAGTCGCTTTGTTCCGGCGAATTCTTTCTTTCGCTTCGCTGACTGCTCTCTTTGAGCATTCGGCGTGCCACTTGCTTGGCTTTCTGGTCGAAAATATAGGAAAATCGCCCCAACTCTTTTAATGGAAAGGCTTTCCGGCAATTGCATCCGGCTTGGTCTGTTGTGATGGAGGGCGTAGGCTCTGTTCCGAAGCGTATTATTTTGCTACAGTCAGCTCGTCATGTTGCTACAAGTCAACATAGATGGGTGAATTGTAGGACGGATTTTTTTCGTTTCAGACCACTGGTTTCTTACCTAGTCATTACCGACCGATGACTAACTCTTGTAGTAAACAGTCGCCTTTGCCCGAGCGGATCGCGGACGTCGAACAACTCGATGAGTTGCTTAGCCGACCGACGCCGGGCGTCGTGGCGACGATGGAGCGGCTGGAGGGGGACGTTATTATCCTGGGCGTCGGGGGCAAAATCGGCCCGAGCCTGGCGCGGATGATCCGTCGGGCCAGCGGCGGGCGGCGCCGCGTGATCGGCGTGGCACGCTTCTCGACGCCCGAACTGCAAAAGCAACTCCAATCGGAATGCATCGAAACGATCCGTTGCGATTTGCTCGATCGCGGCCAGTTGGAGGCTCTGCCCGACGTGCCGAACGTGCTCTATCTGGCGGCCATGAAATTTGGCGCCACCAGCCAAGAGGGGGCGACCTGGGCCAGAAACGTCTATCTGCCCGGCATGGTCTGCGAAAAATTCCGCAACAGCCGCATCGTCGCCTACTCGACCGGCAACGTCTATCCGCTCGTGCCGGTCGTCGCCGGCGGCTCGGTCGAGAGCGATCCGCCCAATCCGGTGGGCGAATACGCCATGAGCTGTTTGGGACGCGAGCGGATATTCGCGCATTTCAGCCAAACCCTCGGCATCCCCGTGGCCGTTATCCGCTTGAATTACGCCAACGAAATGCGCTACGGGGTGTTGGTCGATCTGGCCCGAAAAGTCCTGGCCGGCGAGCCGATCGACGTAACGATGGGTTATTTCAACGCAATTTGGCAGGGGGACAACAACGCCATGACGTTGCAGGCGTTCGACGAGGCGGCCTCACCCCCGATGACGATCAACGTAACCGGACGGCGGACGTTGAGCGTCCGGGAAGTCGCCGAACAGTTGGGCAAATTGATGGACCGGCCGGTAAGTATCACCGGCGAAGAAGCGCCGGACGCACTGCTAAGCAACGCCTCGCTGGCCTATCGGCTGTTCGGTCAACCGCAAGTGGACGAGTCGCAACTGATCCGCTGGATCGCCGACTGGACCGTTCGCGGCGGCCCTACTCTGGATAAACCGACCCATTTCGAGGTGCGAAACGGAAGGTTTTAGCATAAGTCAAATGTTTAGCAGCCGCCGGTACGGCGGCTTGCGGCGGAACATTGGCCGACGTTCCGTCGGCCGCTAAACATTCCATCATCATAAATCTACAACATGACATCACCAATCGATCCCGCAATCCGCGACTTAATTTTGCACGGCCTGGCAATTCCGGCCTGTCCGTTGGCGCTGGACAAACAGCGGCGTTTTGATCCGCGGCGGCAACGAGCAATTCTGCGCTATTACGAGGCGGCCGGTGTCGGCGGGGTCGCCGTGGGCGTACATACCACGCAATTCGCCATCCGCAACCCGAAGATCGGCCTGTTCGAGCCGGTATTGAGTCTGGCCGCCGAGGAATTCGACCGGCTTGACGTCCGCCGCGGCCGGCCGCTGGTGCGGATTGCCGGCCTCTGCGGCGACACGCGCCAGGCCACGGCCGAGGCCGACTTGGCCGGACGGTTCCGATACCACGCCGGGCTGCTCAGTCTGGCCGCCATGCGCGACGCCGCCGACGACGCGCTGCTGGCCCACTGCCGCGCGATTGCCGAGGCGATCCCGCTGGTCGGCTTCTATCTTCAGCCGGCGGTCGGCGGCCGAGTGCTTGCTTTCGAGTTCTGGCGGCGGTTCGCCGAAATCGAAGGCGTGGTTGCCATCAAAATCGCGCCGTTCGACCGCTATCGCACCTTGGACGTGGTCCGCGCGGTGGCCGAGTCGGGCCGCGACGACATCGCGCTCTACACCGGCAACGACGACCACATCGTCCTCGATCTGCTTACGACCCATCGCTTTCACTCGGTTGGAAAACCGGTCGAGCGGCGGATCGTCGGCGGGCTGCTCGGCCACTGGGCGGTTTGGACGCGCCGGGCGGTCGAGTTGTTTGAGCAATGCCGGACGGTCGCCGAGAGCGGAGCCCCGATTCCGCCCGAGTTGCTGCAACGCGCCGTGGAAGTGACCGACTCGAACGCCGCGTTGTTCGACGTCACCGGCGGCTTTGCCGGCTGCATTCCCGGCATCCATGAGGTGCTCCGCCGGCAAGGGCTGCTCGAAGGCGTCTGGTGCCTCGATCCCCACGAAACACTCGGCGAAGGACAGGCCGCCGAAATCGACCGCGTTTGCCGCGACTATCCGCACTTGACCGACAACCAATTCGTGGCCGAACACCTCGACGATTGGCTGGCCGACTAATGATCCTCGATCCCGTCGAAATCCTGAAGCAACTGGTGGCGATCCCGAGCGTCAATCCGATGGACCGGGAGCCGACGGGGCCGATTTTCGGCGAGGCCCGGCTGACCGACTTTCTGGAAGAGACCTTTTCGCGGATCGGTTTGACCACTTTCCGCCAGCCGGTCTCGCCGGGCCGGGAGAATCTTATTGCCCGGCTCGATGGAGACGCCGGATCAGCGCGGGAGGGCCGGTTGCTGCTGCTCGACGCCCACCAGGACACCGTATCGGTGGAAGGCATGACCATCGAACCGTTTCAGCCGCTCCAGCGCGAGGGCCGGCTCCACGGTCGCGGCGCCTGCGACGTAAAAGGAGGGATGGCCGCCATTATCGCGGCCGCCGCCCGGCTGGCGGACCGGCGGCCCAGCCCCCGGCCGACGATCGTCGTCGCTTGCACGGTGAACGAGGAGCATGGATTCAGCGGGGCTTCGCGGCTGACCAAACTATGGGACGAGGACGGCGGCGAGATCGTTCCCCGACGGCCCGACGCCGCGATCGTAGCCGAGCCGACCGGTCTGGACGCGATCGTTGCCCACAAGGGCGTGATTCGCTGGCGGTGCCATTCCCTAGGGTGTGCCGGGCATAGTTCCCGCCCCGTGGCCGCGGATAACGCGATTTACAAAATGGCGCGAGTCGTCGCGGCGATTGAGCGATACGCGGCGGAGTTGGAGACCGCCGGGCCGGCCCACCCGCTCTGCGGCCGGAGGACATTGAGCGTCGGCACGATCCGGGGCGGCTCGAGCGTCGGCACGATACCCGACCGCTGTACGATCGAGATCGACTGCCGTCCGCCGCCCGGCGAGTCGCCCGAGGAGGCCAGGCAACAGTTGATCGATCACCTCTCGCAACCGGCGATAACTTCGTTTCCGTTGGAGCACGATTTGCCGTTCATGTCCGGCCCGCCGCTTTCGGACCGAGACAACGAACGGTTGGCCGATCGGCTTTCACGGTCGGCGGGCGAGGTGGTCGGGAGATGTCGCCGGCTGGGCGTGCCTTACGCCACCAACGCCGCATTTTTCGCGGCCGCTGGCGTCCCATCGGTGGTTTTCGGCCCCGGTTCCATCGAACAAGCCCACACGGCCGACGAATGGATTTCGCTCGATCAACTTCGTCAGGCCACGGAGATCATCCACCGATTCTGCCTGTCTTTTTTCTGAGGGGCGGCCTTGGTATATTACGTATTACTGATACTCAATTGCCATTGTGACATTGCCGTTCGTTGACTCTGAAAACAAGTTGGTGCGGCAGTTGTACTGCCGTATCTGGCAAACGGGGTGGCAGTACAACTGCCACCCCAACAACTGAAAACTAACGACGCAACGCTGTCCCGAATTCAGGTTCCGAGCAAGTTGGTTCAAGGAGGGAAGTCTTGCCCGCCGTCGTTTCCACCGCCGCGCTTCCCCGCGACGCCGATCGCGTGGCGATTCTGTTCAACCCGAAAGCCGGGCCAAGGGACTCGCACCAGCGGGTCGAACGTCTGGCTGACCTGCTTGAAAAGCAAAACTTCAAGACCGCGCTGTTCACCGATCTCGCCGAAGCCGCATCCCAGGCCAACCGGTGGCACGTCGAGGGAGTGCTGCGGGCGCTGGTCGGAGTGGGCGGCGACGGGACCGCCGCGGAGTTGATCAACCGCACCGACGACGGAGTGCCGTTGAGTTTCCTGCCGGCAGGCAACTCGAACCTGCTGGCCGTCTATTTTAAGCTGAGCAAAGACCCCGAAACGCTTTGCCGCACCATCGCCGACGGCCTGTCCGCGCGGGTAGACGCCGGCGAGGCCAACGGACGGCTCTTCTCGCTGATGGCCGGTTGCGGATTCGACGCGGAAGTCGTCCGCCGCGTGCATGAAAATCGCACCGGACACATCAATTTTGGTTCCTACGGCAAGCCGATTCTGAAATCAATCGGGAGTTACGAATTTCCCGAGATTCGGATACAATGGGACGACCTGAGTGAATCCGGCCCGATCGCGGCGCGTTGGCTGTTTGCTTTCAACCTGCCGTGTTACGGAGGCGGATTGCGGATCGCCCCGCAAGCGGACGGTTCGGACGGTATGCTGGACGTGTGTTGTCTTCGCCGCGGTCGATTTTGGTCCGGTCTGTGGTATGCGGCGGCCGTGTTGGCCGGACAACATCATCGTTTGGAAGATTTTACCGCCTGCCGCGCGCGGCGGTTGCGAATCACCTCCGACGGCGAGGTACCCTATCAACTCGACGGAGACCCGGGCGGAGTGTTGCCGCTGGACATCCGGGTGTTGCCCGGCAGGCTGACGCTGGTCGTGCCGGCCGAAGCGGTTGTAAATTCACATAACACAACTTCGCCGCGTGGACGCGGCGGCTAAACGAGTAATATCCCATGCCTGAAAATCCCGTTTCCATCGGCAATCTTCGCTGCGGACGCGGACGGCCGCCTCTGGTCATCGCCGGGCCGTGCGTGATCGAAAACGAGGAACTGACCCTGTCGATCGCCGAGCGGCTGAAGCAAATCGCCGCCGAACTGGACGTTCAATTGGTATTCAAGGCGTCGTTCGACAAAGCCAACCGCACCAGCGTCGCGGCATATCGCGGTCCAGGGTTGGAAAAAGGACTGGCGATTCTGCAACGGGTCAAGGAATCGACCGGCCTGCCGGTGACGACCGACATCCACGAGCCAAGCCAGGCCGAGCCGGTCGGGCGGACCTGCAACCTGATGCAGATTCCCGCTTTCCTCGCCCGACAGACCGACTTGCTCCTGGCCGCGGCGGCGACCGGCCGGCCGGTACACGTAAAAAAAGGCCAGTTCATGGCCCCTTGGGATATGAAACACGTCGTCGAAAAACTCGAGTCGGGCGGTTGTCGACACGTTCTGCTCGGTGAGCGGGGAACCTTCTTCGGATACGGACGACTGGTAAACGACATGCGGGCAATCGTCCAGATGCAATCGCTCGGCGCGCCGGTGATCTTCGACGCCACGCACAGCGTTCAGGAACCCGGCGGACTGGGCGCCGCCACCGGAGGCAATCGGGCAATGGTCGAGCCGTTGGCTCGCGCGGCCGTCGCACTGGGCGCCGACGGACTCTTTTTCGAGACCCATCCAAACCCCGACGCCGCGCCCAGCGACGGGGCGAACATGGTCCCCTTGGACCAATTCGCCGGCATGTTGAGGCGGCTGCTGGCACTGAGGCGAGCGGTCGAGGAAATCGACGCAAATTGAAGGAATAATAAAATGCAAATTGTAAAATATCTGGTTCCCACGCGGCTCTTCTTCTGCTTGCTACTCATTCCGCTGCTGACCGGCTGCGGGGGTTGCCGCGATTCAAAGAAGGCCCCGACGGCAGGCGACCAGGAAGGTCCGGCTGTATCGAGCCAGTACCGCGAGGAACTGTTGACTTACGCGATCGGCAATCTCGACCGCCTCGACGAGTTCGGCTCCGCCAACGTTCTGCCGCAAATTCTCAAACGGCTCAATGAGTTGAACCAACCCAAACCCGAAGGTTCCGATCGACCGTTCGATCCCTTGCTGGCCGTCTGGCCCGAGACGGAGATGCTTCGCCAAATCGTCGACCGGCTCAACCAATGGATCCGCCCCCAACGGCCGTCTGCCGACTGGAAACCCGACCCGATGGTCGCCTCGCTGCCCAAGCCGCTGGCCGGCTTGCCGCAAGTGAAGAACCTGGGCCAAATGGAGTTTACCCGCTTCGACGGATACGCCTTGCAAGAGGCCGCCTGGCTGCGCGACGTTTCTCTCTGGGCGCGGGGCGAGAAGCTCGACGACCTGGAGCGGGCGAAAAGTCTCTTCGACTGGACCGTGCGAAACATCCAGATCGAACCCGAATCGCCGGAGCGAATTCCTCTCTTCCCCTGGGAAACGCTGCTGTTCGGCAGGGGCACGGCCACGGAACGGGCGTGGGTCTTCATGCTTCTGTTAAGGCAATTGGACATCGACG
The DNA here is from genome assembly GCA_030612765.1 of Planctomycetota bacterium. Taxonomy (GTDB): domain Bacteria; phylum Planctomycetota; class Planctomycetia; order Pirellulales; family Thermoguttaceae; genus JAHIKV01. Next base: position 69 of record JAUWNG010000165.1, on the reverse strand, counting down.
CCGCACTGCTCGCCGTTGACGAGGGGCGAGGGACGAGGGACGAGGGGCGAGGGGAGAGGGGAGAGAGGA
>JAUWNG010000206.1 GCA_030612765.1 Planctomycetota bacterium | reverse complement strand
GGGGGGAGCGGGGAATGCCGCGTATCGCCCCCGCGACCGCAGTCGCGGGGCGTTGTACTTGTGCGACTTAACCGATCCGCCACTCAACAAACAGCGTTTGTACGGGAACCGAACAAATCTTGCCCAGTCTACCCGGCCGCGTCCGCAAGGGCCAGAGCAGATGGCCCTTGACGACCGTGTATGTTAGACTGGAATGGACTGGCCTGCTTTCCCAGACGGAGTATTCCGTGGTAGTCAGCGAATCGTCCGCCCGCCGCTACGCGCTCGATCCAGACGTTCGTTTGATGCTCGAAGTGCGCGAGGACGACGCCGCCGCGTTCGAGGAGTTGGTTGCTCGATACCAAGGCCGGCTGGTGACGCTGTTCAAGCATCTGGTGGGCAATCACGAGCAGGCCGAAGACCTGGCCCAGGAGGTGTTCCTTCGCGTGTACCGTACCCGAGGCAGCTACCAGCCCGGGGCCAAGTTCTCCACGTGGCTTTTCACCATCGCCAACCACGCCGCGGCCAACGCCCTGCGCGATCGGTCGCGGCGGCGCGAGGTCACGCTTCGTTCGCACGACAGCGGTCCGCTGGGCGCGCGGCCGCTGGACCGCATGTTGCTGGCCAGCAGCGGGCAGATGCCCGCCCGGCAGTTGGACAAGGCCGAGGCCCGCCAGATCGTGCGGATGGCGCTCGAGGCGCTCGGCGACCGGCAGCGGATGGCGATCCTGCTCAGCAAGTTCGAGGGAATGAGCTACGCCGAGATCGCCGAGGTGATGGAACTTTCGCCCCAGGCGGTCAAGTCGCTGCTCTGGAGGGCCAGGGAGAACCTGCGCGAAGTGCTGCAACCATACTTCGACCACGGCGCGACTCCGACGTGGGAGGCGGCCGACGATGATGAATAAAAAGCCTTCCGACATCCCGTTGAAAACGGGTGCCACTGCTGGCTTGCCCAGCAGTGCGGGAAGAAACACCCGGGAAAACACTGCTGGACAAGCCAGCAGTGGCACCCGAACTCTCGGAAACCGACTTTTTCAACAGGCTTCCAACACCCCGGCCCCGCTGGACGAGGAATTGGTCGCCTATCTCGACGGCGAACTGGACGCGGACAACGGCCGCCGCATCGAGACCCTGCTGGCGGTGGACCCGAAACTGCGCCGCCGTCTCCAGTCGTTGGAGCGGACGTGGGATCTGCTGGACGAACTCGACACGGCGCCGGTGGGCGAGCCGTTCACGCACACCACTTTGGAAATGGTGGCCCTTGCCGGCTGCGAGGACGTCGAACGCGAGAAGAGCGAGGCGCCTCGGCGCCGACGGCGGTGGCGGATGACGTTTATCGTCTGTTTTTTCGCGGCCGCGGCCGCGGGCTTTGCCGCCGTTGCGCTGTTCGTACCCGACACAGACCGACAATTGCTCGAAGACCTGCCCGTGCTGGAACGGTTCGACGAATACCGGCACGTCGAAAGCATCGAGTTCCTTCGTTTGCTCCGCGACGAGGGGTTGTTCTCGGAAAAGGACGCCGATCCACCCGAGGCGGACCTCGATTACTCGACCGCGGAACGACGCCGGCGCGTGGCGGGTATGGACTCCGACGAGAAGGAACAACTTCGGCTGGTCGCGGAGCGGTTCAACAACTTGACCCCGAACAAACGGCAACGCATGCGGAAATTGCACGAGGAATTGCGAAACGACGCGGACGCCGATCGGCTCCAAGCGATCGGGCAACGCTACTGCGACTGGCTGAAAACGTTGTCTTCGTACAGTCGGGTTAGCCTGGCCGAAATGAAATCGACCGATCGCGTCCAGTGGATCAAAAAACGGCTGCGGCTGGAACGGCTCAGAAAAAACGGCGGCCGGCTCGGCGGCGACGACCTGATGAAGCTGCGGAAATGGGTCTTCGAGCACGCAACAAAATACCAAAAACAGTATCTCGAATCGTTGTCCGAAACGCAGAGAAAACGTCTTTCGGAACTCAACCCTCGAACGATGCGGCGGGTGGTCTTCGAGCAGATATTGCGGCGGTGGCGGGCGGCCGACTCCAAAATACCGCTGCCGATGATGAACGACGAGGAAATGAAGCGACTCCGCGAGCGGTTGAGTCCAGAGGCGAAAAAGCGGCTGGAGGCCGTGCCGCCGGCGATGCAGTGGAAAATGGCGGCCGGATGGTTGTGGCAAGGGATGCGCCGTCCGGGATCGTTCAAGGGCTTGCATAACGCGCCGACCACGAACGACGAACGGTTGGCCCGCTTCTTCGAGAGGGAACTCAGCGGCGAGCAACGCGATCGACTGCTGGGGATGTCCGCCGAGGACATGCGGCGGGAACTGCACCGCTTGTTCCTGATGCGTGCCAGGTCGCTGAAGGGGCCACATCGCCGCCCCGCCGGATCCAGTCGCGATATACGGTGAACGGCCGGACATCCGGAACCGGAGAAGACGCCGAAGCAGCGTACATTTAGCCCCGGGTGAATCCGATGTGAATATGGCAAACGCCCCGCGACTGCGATCGTGGGGGAGAATTGCAGCATTTCACGTCCCCCGCGACCGCAGTCGCGGGGCGTTTGGATAAGATTGGCGTTCTGATCCTCGATATATAACGAACTACCGCCTGCCGCCTTTTCCTCTTCGTTGATACTCGCGGCTGGCGGTTTCGAGTATCCGCCGTTCCTTGGCGGTGAGGCTGGCCTCGCCTTCTCGGGAGATTTTTTCCAATAACCGATCCACTTCCTTGGTCATGTCCGATTCCGCCTCTTCCTCGGGTCGGTGTACCTTCAGACGGGATTTTCTGCGGAAGGGGGACCGCAACCAGCGGAAGCGGCCTTCGGTGAGACGAGTCAGGCTCCATTGCCGCTGGAAATAAATGAAGGCGAAGGCCGCGCCGGCCAGGTGGGCCGAAAACGCCACGTTTGTATCGGCGGCCACGCCAAACGCCCCGAACATGTCCAGCAGTACATACATCACGCCGACCACCCAGGCGGGCACGGGTATCACGAAAAACAGCAGCAGCGTTCGATGAGGGAAGTTCAGTGCGAAGAGAATCACCACGCCCGAGATCGCACCCGAAGCCCCATACATCCCTACCGGGCCGGAATCGACGAGCTTGTTGACCACGGTCCAGACCAGCGAGGCGAACACCACCATCACCAGATAAAGCCGCAGGAACTCCTTCGATCCGTAACGCTCCTCCACGTCGCGTCCCAAGAAAAAGAGCACGAGCATGTTGAAGAGGACGTGCTGGAACTCGGCCGCGTGGGCGAAACCGGCCGTGAGCAACTGCCACCACAGCCACGGATGTCTGAGCGTGTCTTCGGAGGCCCTCGGGCCGTCCAACGCCGACACATGGACCGCCATGTAGTTTCTCAGCGTTCCGGAAAAGAACAATCCGTCGATGAGCCAGACGGCGACGTTCACCACAATCAGCGCAATGACGATCGACCGTGGCCTGAACGAAGAATAGCCCGGCGCCGGCCGTGCCGGGCGGTAGTAATCGCGATCGTAGATGCCCACTCCGTTACGGCCTCCCCGATTCGGATCGGGCCATGGTTCGGGTGCGCAGGTCGATTCGCCGTGCGGCCTCCAATTGAGACTTGGCGATCTGGCCGGCCATGGCCCGGTTCCACTCGATAAATCGTTCGACGGCCGCCTGCATGGCGGCCGCCTTCTCCTGTAGAATCTTCAGATGCGCGGCTACGATGTCGCGCTGGAGAAAGAATTTCACGCGGTCTTCCGTTGCGGCGGAGATGTCCCTCTTGCACGCCTCTTCCTGCTCGCGACCCAGAGCCAACGCCTCCTCGACGAGCTTCTTGTCGCGCGTGGCCGCCTCGATGGAATCCCGCAGCAAGGTTTGCTTTTCATATTCGGCGTTGAACAGCACGCTGTAGTCGAGCAACTGCCGGACGTATTTCCCGTCGACCACCCGCTCCCGCGGATCGTCCTCGGCGGCGGGCTTGCCGTCCTTGAGATACTCCGACACGCGGGAGGCCGGCAACAACGACCTCTTCTGCTCGTCGGTGAGCGTGGCGAAGATATCCCGATTGTCTTGCGGCATCAACTCGTACAGCATCCAGGAATGTTTGGCCTTTTTGGCTTTTTCCAACTTGTCGATCTCGCGGTCCGTCAGCCTCTTCGTGGGCACGAGGATCACTTGCTTGCCGACTGCTGTGGTGACGGCGAACTCGCCGAGGTAGCGCCCCTTCTTCCGCGTGTCGGCCTCCTCGAAGGCCTGGAGGACCGTCTTCTCGGCGATGCCGTGCGGGTCGGGTTTGTCGATGGTCACCGTGATCTCGGCCGTTCTGCCGCCGCGTTCCAGCTTGATGCTTGGGACGCATTTGAACCACGCCCTGCGGCGATCCACCAGCAGTTTGTGCAATTCGATCCGCAGTTGCCTGATACCCGGCTCGACCGTCCCGTCCGCTTTCTCCACCCCTTCGATCAACTGCTCGTTTTCTTTCTCCAATTGATCGATCTGCTTCTGCAACCCAATAGCCTCCCCGCTCCATCTTTCAGTGGTTTTCAGCATCCGCGCCGCCATGTAAAAGAAGAACGGCGAAGCGAGACAGATTAGCCCGACCAAAATCTTGTTCCAGATACTCATTTATGCTGCTCCGGGGGATAGTCCCTGAACCTTGATGATAATCGGGGGGGAGCCGGGCGTCAAGTTTCCGCCATCTTCACCCAAGCCGCTCATCCCCCAAGTTTCCAGGGGGAGAGAACCCCCGCCCCCCGTGTGCGGCCAGATTTTCTGGCAGGTTTGGTCATTCTGAGCGCAGCGAAGAATCTCGCCGACGCTGCCGGAAAAGCGAGATTCTTCGCTGCGCTCAGAATGACAAAAATGGCATAGCCGCCAGAAAATCTAGCCGCTCATCCCCCACTACAATCGAAATAATCGTTCAAGTCTGAACCGTTTACGGCCGAATGGTTTATGCGTGAA
>JAUWNG010000110.1 GCA_030612765.1 Planctomycetota bacterium | reverse complement strand
TCGTTGTATTTCCTCCAATTTGTGATTTTGTATGTACCTTTACGTGTTCCAGCCATGTCGAGACTCCTTTCATTCGTGAGTGAAATCCGTTTCTTCCTTGTTTTACGGATTTAACGCACTGATAGTTCGACAAGGCCATTCGGCGTTGCGAAACCGCAAGCGGGGCGCAACATTTCGCGGCCAACTCAACCACTGGCCACTGGCCACTAGCCACTAACCGCCGCGAGTTGCTCCTCGGCGGCCTTCTCGCCGCCGACCTTCACCGCCCATTGCGAAAGCGCCAGCAGCGGGAAGTAGATCGGATAGTAGTGGTAGCGCAGGTAGAAGACGCGCGGGAAACCGGTGCCGGTAAACTCCGGCTCGTCCCAGACGCCGTCTTCGTTCTGGGTATTCAACAGGTAGCGGACTCCCCGGGCGACGGCCGGATGATGTTCCAATCCCGCGGCCAACAGCCCCATCAACGCCCAAGCCGTTTGCGAGGCGGTGATCGGTCCTTGACCGCGAAGGTGCGGGAACTCGTAGCTGTCGGGCGATTCACCCCATCCGCCGCCGGCCTGTTGGTGGACCAGCAGCCAGTTGGCGCCCGCCACGATGGCCGGATCGTCGGTCGGCACTCCCACGGCCGCCAGTCCGGTGATCGCCTGCCAGGCGCCGTAGATGTAATTCACACCCCAGCGTCCGAACCAGCTTCCATCGGCGTTCTGTGTGGAGCGGATGTATGCAACGCCTCGATCCACGGCCGGATCGCCCAGGCGTCGTCCCAACTGTCCCAGGGCCTCCAACACCCGGCCGGCCAGGTCGGGCGTACTGGGGTCGATCATGGCGTTGTGGTCGGCGAAGGGGACGTGGCAGAGGAACTCGCGGTTGTTGTTTCGGTCGAAGGCTCCCCAGCCGCCGTCGCTGTTCTGCATGGCCAGCAGCCAACTCTGTCCCCGATCGATCGCCGCAACCGTATCCTCCAACTCGGCGACGCGCCGGCGGTTCTCTTTGTTTTCGTCCGGCGGCAGGGTCGCCAGCTTCAACTCCGGCGGCAAGGCTTCATGCTCTTCCGTCGGTTCGGCGAACCGCGAGTGCAGCGCCATCAAGACCATCGCCGTGTCGTCGCAATCAGGGTAGAAATCGTTGTTGTACTCGAAGCACCATCCGCCCGGCTCGACGTTGACCGATTCGGCCCAATCGCCGCGTCGCTGGATCTGCCGGGCCAGCAACCACTGTATCGCCTCGCGCATGGCGGGATTTTCCGGCCGGGCGCCGCTGGCGGCCAGCGCGCGGACCGTGAGCGCCGTGTCCCAGACCGGCGAACGGCACGGTTGCAGCCGAGTCGTGCCCGTTTGCTCGTCGTCGATGGTGAGTTTTCGCAATTCCTCGCGGCAGTATTGCAGCTCTGGGCTATCGTCGGGATAGCCGAGGCATTTCAACGCCACGATGCTCCAGACGATAGGCGGATAGATCGCGCCCGGCCCGTCGCTGCGGTCGAAGCGTGCGAGCATCCATCGCTCGGCGGCCATGATCGCTTTGCGCCGCATCGGCAGCAGTCGGCGGCGCTGACACCACTTGAACATCCGGTCGGCCATGCGGAAAAAGCCGTCCCAGCTAAACGCGCCCGAGTTGTTCTGCAAACCGGGACACTTCAGCGGCGGCCAATCTTCCGGCTCGCGCAGAAACAACTCGCGGATACCCAACCGCGGCTCGATCCGACGCACCGGCCGCATCGCCGAGATGATCGTCAGCGGCACGATGATCGTCCGCGACCAGGCGCTGAAGGCGTGGATGTTCAGCGGAAACCATTTGGGCAACAACACCAACTCGGGTGGGACCGCCGGGCATTGATCGTAGGAGATTTGTCCGAGCAAGGCGAGGAAAAAGCGGGTGAAACTGTTTACCGCGTCGGCCCCGCCGTGGGCCATGATCGCCGTCCGCGCCCGACGCATGTACTCGGCGCTTGGGTCGTGGCCGGTAAGTTTCAGGGCGAAATATGCCTTCACGCTCCCGCTGATCTCGATTTGACCGCCGGGATACATTGCCCAGCCACCCTCGGGCAACTGTTTTTCGACCAGATAATCGGCCAGCCGTTCGGCGGCCTCGGTGTCCTCGTGGCCGAGGAAGGTCAGCAGCAGGATCGTTTCGCTCTCCAGCAGAGAGTCGCCTTCCAGTTCGGCGCACCAGGAGCCGTCGGCCGCCTGCTGATCGAGCAGCCATTGCCGCGTTTGGTGGATTGCCAGACGCACCGGCGCCGCCAACGACTTGACGACGCTGAAAGGTTCCGCGGGCACGACCCCCGGAAAATCGTCCTGCCCGTCCATTGGCACGACGTACTGCTTCTGAAGCGAACTCATGGCATCCTTTTTCCTGGCGATTAACGCCGTCCTCCCTGACGCATCCCTCTCAAGAAAGGGCAGGCGAGAGTGCCTCAGCTTATGCCATTGCCGCGACTGCGACAATACCAATCCGCACCAATCGCGAGGAATCCGCGGGGAAAGTGATCGCTGTCGTGCATTTATCCCGCATTTCTCACCACGCAGGGATATTGGCCAACAGTGTGCCACTGCTTCGCAGAAGCAGTGCCGAGCGTAACCCATTGCCCCAGCACTGCTTGTTCCAAGCAGTGGCACACCGTGGTGAAAAATGCGGGCTAATCGCGTGTTGTCCCCCCGGCTTATCCCCGGAAGTATTCAAGCGTCCCCTTATTCTCCCGCCACCACCGTTGTAGCTCTTCGATGTCCTTTTTGCGCTCTGGAGGATTGCCCCAGTGTCCCGTGTCGGGTTTTTCGGGAAGGTTGACTCCATAGAATCGGAAGAATCTCGACTTCTTCTTCTTTTCGCTCGGGTAGAAGACGTCGAAGAACTTGTGTTCCGCCTTTCGTTTCGGAATGATGCTGTCGAGCACCTCTATCGCGGCATCGCATACGCGGACTCGCAGGCGCACGCCCAGTTGGACATTCGGCATCGACTTCGACCGGTAACTTCCATAGCAGTCCACCTCTTCGGTATCGGCAAGCTTTTCAATCAGCGACTTAATCACGACCTTCTTGAACGCGGCCTTCCGCCCTAGTTTTTCCAGGGCCAATGCGGCCCAGAGGCGAACCTGGGGACGCTCGTCGTCAAGGGCATTCAATAGGAACGGAAGAGCTTCTTTGTCATCGAGCTTGCCCACGGCCTTGATGGTATAGAGCCGAACACCTTGCTCGTCATACTTGCTCTTCAACTCCGCTGCTTTTTGGGGATCGTGGGACTTGAGGAAGTCTGCGATATTCCTGTCCCTTAACTTCGGTCGGTCCTTGGCGCCGTCTCCCGCAAAGCAAGTCGCAAGGTGAGCAACCAGAATCGCCAAAACCGTGCTCAATACTTTCGTCTTCATCTCGGGTTTTCCTTTTCGGAAGTGGTGGATGGGGGGTGAGCGGAAACGCGACGAACGCCCCTGCTCATCCGATTTGGACGTACCCCGGGCGCCAAGGGTTCCCCACTTCTTCCGAAAAATGCGAAATTCGCAACATTTTAGCCGTATACAGTAGCGTATATGAATTTTTACAGGAGGAAACAGAGTCAACGGAGAAGCAATGTTTGTTTTCTTCCGATCTCTGTTTTCTCTGTTTCCTCCTGTTCAAGTTATACTCGTGGACTGATCGTCAGGGGATGGAAATGATGCGACATCTCCAAAACCAGCCCGCGTTAGCAGTCCGTTGAAAAAGGGTGCCACTGCTGGCTTGTCCAGCAGTGCGGGGAGATAACACCCGTAAAAACACTGCTGGACAAGCCAGCAGTGGCACCCAAACTCCCATATCCGACTTTTTCAACGGGCTGTTAGGCGACCTTGTTTCCATACACCATTGGAGGGGGGCGACATGGGCGGCAAATCCCATTATCATTCCATGCGCGGGAACTTTTCGGCCGTTTCAGGCATCCGACATACGGTGAGCGGCTTGAAGTGCAACATCCTTTTCCATCCGAAAAGAATGTTGCATTACTTTCCGTGCAACGTATAAAAAATATGTCCCGTGCTCAGTGCCGGGGCAAAGGCCGTCCGTAGCCGCCGCCATACCGATTTGGCACTTTTTACGGGAGACTTGAACGATGAAAGCGACTTCATGGTTTTTGCTGTTGGTCGCGGCCGGGGTGATGGCGGCCGCTGTTGGGACGTTCTCCGTGTCGGCCGCTCCGGCCCCCGACCAACAGGAACAAAGGCGCCAAATGCACAATAATTTCCGGCAGGGCAACTTCAAGGACGCCTACGAAGGGTTCCGCAAACTGGTCCTCGACCCAGATGACGCCCCGCGGCAGGTCGGCGGCGACCTGGACAAGGCGATCCAATGCCTCCAGCGGCTGAACCGCGTCGATGAGATCGACGCCCTGCTGGAGGACGCCGTCAAAATCCACAAGGACAACTGGCGGCTGCTGTACGGCGCGGCGACGAGATACATGAACATCCCCCACCACGGCTTCATCGTGGCCGGAGAATTCCGGCGAGGAAGAAAACGGGGCGGCGGAAAAGCCGTCAACGCCGCCGAGCGAGATCGCGTCCGAGCCTTGCAACTGATGGTCCAGGCAATGCCCTTGGCCATGAAAGACGACGACCACGGCGAGGTGGGCAACTATCTGTCGGCGCTGGCCAACATGCTGTTGAACAACCGCGGCTACGGCGAGTCGTGGCGGCTGCAATATCTGACCGACTTGAGCGTCTTGCCCGACTATGAGGAAGGCTGGAGATACGGCCGCCAAACTTCCAGCGCGCCGGTCGACGCCGATGGCCGTCCGGTCTACTACAGCGTGCCAAAAACATTTGATTCGGCCGAGAACGACGGCCAGCGGTGGCGGTGGTGTCTGCAACAGACCGCCGAGATGAACCCCCGGCAACTGAATGCCGTGCGGATGCGGTTCGCCGAGTTCCTCCAGAATCAGTTCGGCGTACAGACGATGGCCCAGTGCGGGTGGCGGTTCGGTCGGATGCAGACCGACGACACCACGGAGGACGAGAGCGGCACGTACGCGCTGCACACCCTGGGTGAGAACGAGACGATCGCCCGGCTGGCCACCGGAATCAAGCGGTTCGAGTTGCCCGACGAGTTCAACTACATCAGGATTCTCCAGCAGGTGGCCGACAGTGTAGGACAGGTTGGCAACCTGTCCCACGAAAAGGTTGAGGCGCTGCAGCAGTTGGCCGGCATTTTCGAGAACCGGCGGCAATACCCCAAGGCGGCCGACTACTGGCGGCGGTTATTGAAAGATTTTCCGAACGAGAACTCCCGCCGCCGCGAGAACTGGCGACGGCGGCTCGACCAGATCACGGGCAATTGGGGCCGCTTCGAGCCGATCCAGACCGAGCCGGCCGGACGCGGCGCCACGATCGAGTACCGCTTCCGCAACGGTCGGCAAATCGAACTGACCGCCCACAAAATCAAGGTCGAAAAGCTGCTCGACGACATCAAGACATATCTGAAATCCAATCCCCGCAAGCTCGACTGGAACAAGGTCAACATCGGCAATATCGGCCATCGGCTCATCTCGAAAAACCAGGAGCAATACCTGGGCGAGAGGGTCGCCGAGTGGAAGATGATGGTCAAGCCGCGGACGGACCATTTTGACAAGCGCGTGACGGTGACCACCCCGCTGCAAGACCCCGGCGCGTATCTGGTCGAGGCCAAGATGGCCGGCGGCAACACCAGCTTTATCGTCGTTTGGGTCGACGACACGGCGATCGTCAAGAAACCGTTGGCCGGCAAGACCTACTATTTCGTGGCCGACGCCGTCTCGGGCAAACCCATCCCGAGGGCCAACGTCGAGTTCTTCGGCTGGCGGCAGATCCGCCACAACAGGCAGCGGCGATATGAAGTCGTCACCAAGCAGTTCGCCGAATACACCGACGCCGACGGCCAGGTGATTCTCGGCCCCGGCAGCCAACCGCCCAACATGCAGTGGCTCGTCACGGCGCGGACCCGGCAGGGGCGGTTCGCCTATCTCGGCTTCACAAACGTCTGGTACGGGCGGCGGCACGACGCCGAGTACAACGCCGTGAAGGCTTACGCGATCACCGACCGGCCCGTCTATCGTCCCGATCAGAAGGTGCATTACAAGTTCTGGGTCCGACATGCCAAATACGACATGGAAGACACCTCCCAATTCGCCAACCAGACTTTCACGGTCGAAATCCACAACCCCAAGGGCGATAAGATCGTCGAAAAGACCTATAAAGCCGACGCCTACGGAGGCATCGAGGGCGAGTATACAATTCCCGCCGACGCTACCCTCGGCTTATACGGAATGAACGTCAAGGAGTCGGGAGGCAAGCGGCGGCTTGGCGGCGGCAGTTTCCGCGTCGAGGAATATAAGAAGCCTGAGTTCGAGGTGACCGTCGATGCTCCGACCGAGCCGGTCATGCTCGGCGAAAAAATCACCGCCACGATCAAAGCAAAATACTACTTCGGCTCGCCCGTGACGAAGGCCAAGGTCAAGTACAAGGTCGAACGCAGCAGCTACGACGAGCGCTGGTATCCGATCGAGCCGTGGGACTGGTTCTACGGGCCGGGCTACTGGTGGTTCGCCTACGACTGCAACTGGTATCCGGGCTGGAAATCGTGGGGCTGTCGGCGGCCGATGCCGCTCTGGTGGCCGCGCGGCCATCAGGAGCCCGAGTTGGTCGCCGACCGGGAGGTCGAGATCGGACCGGACGGAACCGTGAAAGTCGAGATCGACACCGCCGTGGCAAAGGCCATTCACCCCGACCAGGACCACAGCTACACGATCACCGCCGAGGTGGTGGACGAGTCGCGCCGCACGATCGTCGGCTTGGGCAAGGTGCTGGTCGCCCGAAAGCCGTTTAAGGTCCACGTCTGGGTCGATCGCGGCTACTACCGCGTTGGCGATACGATTGCCGCCCACTTCTCCGCTCGAACGCTCGACGGAAAACCGGTCGAGGGCAAGGGTGAACTCCGCTTGTTGCGTATCAGCTACAAGGACGGTAAACCGGTCGAGACGCCGGTCCAGACCTGGCCGCTCGATACGAACGCCGAGGGCAAAGCCAATCAGCAGATCACTGCCTCCCAGGCCGGACAGTATCGCCTCTCTTACAAACTGGCATCCTCCCCTCGCCCTCTGGGAGAGGGGTCGGGGGTGAGGGCGGCCGGTGTATCGAAAATCGCCCAAGCTGCCAACGGCCCTCACCCTAACCCTCTCCCAGAGGGAGAGGGAACGCACACCATCGAGGGCGGATACCTGTTCACGATCATCGGCGAGGGGTTCGACGGTGCGCAGTTCCGCTTCAACCACCTTGAACTGATCCCCGACCGGCGGGAATACGCGCCCGGCGATAAGATCAAGTTGCAGATCAACACCGACCGCACCGGTGGGACGGTGCTGCTGTTCGTTCGGCCCAGCAACGGCGTCTACCTGCCGCCTAAGGTGATCCGCCTCCGCGGCAAGAGCACCGTCGAGGAAATCGGCGTAGTAAAGAAGGATATGCCCAACTTCTTCGTCGAAGCGGTCACCATCGCCGACGGAAAGGTCTACACCGAGGCGAAGGAGATCGTCGTTCCGCCCGAGAAACGGATTCTAAACGTCGAGATCATCCCGTCGAAGGAGGCCTACAAGCCGGGCGAGAAGGCCAAGGCGAAAATCCGGCTGACCGACTTCACCGGCGAGCCGTTCGTCGGCTCCACCGTGGTGGCGATCTACGACAAGTCGGTCGAGTACATCTCCGGCGGCTCGAACGTGCCGGACATCAAGGAGTTTTTCTGGAAGTGGCGACGCCACCATCACCCCCGAACTGAGTCGAGTCTGAGCCGCTGGTTCCGCAACCTCATCAAACCCAAGACCACGGGAATGAACGATCTGGGCGTTTTCGGCGGCACGGTGGCCGATGAGATGGATGGATGGGAAGGAGGAATGGACCGCACCAATACGCAAGAGCTGCGCGGCTTCGGCGTGGGCGGGATGTTACATAAGGGGAGGGCGAAGGCAATGACGGCCGGAGCGCCGCCGCCAATGGACGCTGCCGCTCCCATGGCGGCGGCAATGGAAGAGAAGTCGGCCGCTTTCGGCGGCGGCGAAGGCGGCGGGGCGGCGATGGTACAGCCGACTGTGCGGACAAAATTCGCCGACACCGCGCTGTGGGTCGGCGCGCTGACCACGGCCAAGGACGGCACGGCCGAGGTCGCGCTCGAGATGCCCGAGAACCTGACCACCTGGCGGATCAAGGTCTGGGGTATGGGCCAAGGCACCCGCGTCGGCCAGGGCTTCACCGACGTTGTTACCCGCAAGGACTTGATCATCCGCCTCCAGGCCCCACGGTTCTTCGTGCAAACGGACGAGGTGGTGCTGTCGGCCATCGTTCACAACTATTTGAAGAGTAAGAAGAGTGTGAAGGTGGCGCTCGAACTGGACGGCAAGTGCCTGGAAGTGATCCCGGAGGGGAACAAGCTCTCGCCGAAGCCCGGCCATCCGGTCATGCTGAACACCGGCAAGATGTTCAACCCGCCGTTGGAAGTGGAGGCCAACGGCGAGGCGCGGGTCGATTGGCGGGTGAAGGTTCTCGACGAGGGCGAGGCCGTGGTCCGCATGAGGGCTTTGACCGATGAAGAGTCCGACGCGATGGAGCAGCGGTTCCCGTGTTACATCCACGGGATGCTGAAGATGGACTCTTACAGCGGCTCGATCCGGCCGAAGGAGACCGCCGGCAAGTTTACCATCAACGTGCCGAGCGAGCGGCGGCCGGAGCAGTCGCGGCTCGAAGTCCGCTTCTCGCCCACCCTGGCCGGCGCGATGGTCGACGCCCTGCCGTACCTGGTCGATTACCCTTACGGCTGCACCGAGCAGACGCTGAACCGCTTCCTGCCGACGGTCATTACGCAAAAGATTCTGCTGGACATGAAACTCGACCTAAAGGAGATCGAGCGGAAGCGGACCAACCTGAACGCCCAGGAGATCGGCGATTCCTCCCCTCTCCCTTTGGGAGAGGGGCCGGGGATGAGGGCAGCAGGTGTATCGAAAACCGCCCAAGCTGCGAACAGCCCTCACCCTAGCCCTCTCCCAGAGGGAGAGGGGACCAGGAAGAATCCCGTCTTCGACGAGGACGAGGTCCGCAAGATGGTCAAGGAGGGCGTCGAGCGGCTCACCGAGATGCAGTGTTCCGACGGCGGCTGGGGCTGGTTCTCCGGCTGGGGCGAGCGTTCCACGCCGCACACCACGGCCCTGGTGGTCCACGGCCTGCAAATCGCCGAGCGGAACGACGTGGCGTTGGTACACGGTATGTTGGCCCGCGGCGTCGAGTGGCTCCGGCGCTACCAGGACAAGCAAGTCCAATTACTGGGGAACGCGGCCATCAAGGACAAGCCGCGCGACCTGCGCTGGAAGTCGCACGCCGACAACATCGACGCCTTCGTCTACATGGTGCTGGTCGACGCGGGGGTGAACAGCGCCGACATGCTCGATTTCCTCTACCGCGACCGCACCCATCTGGCCGTCTACGGCATGACGATGTACGGCATCGCGCTGGAGAAGCAGCTCCCCTCTCCCGCTGGGAGAGGGGCCGGGGGTGAGGGCGGCGGCGTCAAGGACAAGCTCTCCATGATTATGCGGAACATCGGCCAGTACCTTGAACAGGACGACGAGAACCAGACGGCCTGGCTCCGTCTGTCCGGCGGGCACTGGTGGTGTTGGTACGGCAGCGAGTACGAGGCCCACGCCTACTACTTGAAGCTGCTGGCCCGGACCGATCCGAAAGGTGAAGTGGCCCCGCGGCTGGTCAAGTATCTGTTGAACAACCGTAAGCACGCCACCTATTGGAACTCGACCCGCGACACGGCGTTGTGCATCGAGGCGATGGCCGACTTCCTGCGTGCCAGCGGCGAGGACCGGCCCGAGATGACCGTCGAGGTCTACTACGACGGCCGTCTGCAAAAGGCGGTCGAGATCACGCCCAAGAACCTCTTCCAGTTCGACAACAAGTTCGTCCTCGAAGGCGACTCGATAGCCTCGGGCCGGCACACGATCGAACTGAAAAAGAAGGGCAAGGGGCCGCTCTACTACAACGGCTATCTGACCACCTTCACGCTCGAGGATTTCATCAAGCGGGCCGGTCTGGAGATCAAGGTCAACCGGAAGTATTACAAGCTGGTGAAGGCCGACAAGTCGATCCACGTGCCCGGCTCGCGCGGGCAGGCGGTCGACCGGAAGGTCGAGAAGTACGAACGCCAGGAACTGCAAAACCTCTCCGAGCTCACCAGCGGCGACCTGGTGGAAGTCGAACTGGAGATCGACAGCAAAAACGACTACGAGTATCTGGTCTTCGAGGACATGAAGCCGGCCGGATTCGAGCCGGTCGAGGTCCGCAGCGGCTACAACGGCAACGATCTTGGGGCGTACGTCGAGTTCCGCGACAACCGGGTGGTTTTCTTCGCCCGCACGTTGGCCCGCGGCAAGCACAGCGTATCGTACCGAATGCGGGCCGAGATACCAGGCAAGTTCAGCGCCCTGCCGACCCGCGCCTGGGCAATGTACGCCCCGGAACTGAAGGCCAACTCGGACGAGTTGAAGCTGCGGGTCGAGGATTAGTCGCTTGCGACTTCGCAAACGGTAGCCCGCGTGTTAATTGACTCGCGGCAGCGGTCGGATGGCGGAGTTGCCGCTCGGCGGCGGCAATGGGACCACCGGTGCGGTGGGGCGGCGATAGTATATGCCCGGCAAGGGAGGTTCTTCAAACGCCGAGCCGCGCGTGTCGGTCGGCGGCAAACGGCGGGGTGTCTGGCGATCGGGCGGCATCGGCGGCGCTTCGCGCGCGGCGCGCGGCGGTTCCCGCTCGGGTACGGAGTGCCGCGGAGTTCTGGTTTCTATGATGCTCCGGTTGTCCTCGACCGCCGACCGTTGGGACCGTCGAGCCAGCGAGGCGTCCTTTTTCAGATATTGGATCCATTGCCGCGCTTGGGTCATCGACGGATTGGCCCGCAGCGCCAGGGTGAAGTGCTGCACGGCCGCCTGGGTCCGGCCTTTCTTGTTCAGCAAATAGCCCATATTGTAATACGCCGCCGCCTCTCGATGCACGGCCCGCAAGTGGCCGAATGCCTCGCGGAAGCGGCCCCGATCGACCAGCAGGGAGGCGATGTTGTTGCGGTAGAGCGGATTTTTCGGCGCCAACTTCACGGCCTCGATCATGGCGGCGACCGCATCGTCGATCCGCCCCTGGCGCGCGTGGCAGAGGCCCATGTTGTTGTAGGCCGGCGCCGCTTCTTTGGGATTCGATTTGACGGCACGCCGGTAGAGCCGCAAGGCCTCGTCGGTGCGGCCGAGCCGGTCCTGCAATCGAGCGTAACCCAGCAAGGCCGGCAAATAGTCGGGCTTCTCCCGTAGCGCCGCCTGATATTGTTTGGCGGCGTCGGCCATTTTGCCCGACTGCTCATAGAGACGGGCGACGGCCAAGAAAAGCTCTGGACCCGGCTTGGACTTGTTGCTCAGCGAGATGGGGTCGTCTTTGTAGGAATAACTGTTGGCTGGGGGCTTGGGTTTCCCTAGTTGCCCCAGCTTGTCAATCCCCCGCTTGAACCCCGACGAGATCGAGTCGGTCCACGATTTGTCGTTGCCATAGGGCGTCTGTTGGGCCAGGGCGACTGAATTGATCGGTCCGAAAGCGCCGGCCGCCCCCAATCCCAGGAGTGCAAGCGACAGCAGCGAAATTCTTGTCGATTGACTTATCACCCAACACCTCCACCACCCGCCCGAACTGTCATCCGACGACATCGTTTTAGTGATCGACCTCGACCACGTTTAACCTGCAACCGATTTTGCCGATTAGGGGAGATTCGACGAGTTTAGCGAGTCTGGCGGGAGCGCAGGCGGTGGTTTGGGGGGCATGGAGTGAAGGCGTAGCCGCAGAGCCCCCCATAAAGCCGCGACCGTTGGTCGCGCCCGTCCGACACTCCACCAATCCACTCCCTTGTCATTCTGAGCGAAGCGAAGAATCTCCGCACTTCGAGACCCTTCGCTTCGCTCAGGGTGACAGAAATGGACCTTCCGCAACAGAAAACTCAATTGCTGCTTTCGCCGCCGCTGTCTTTGTCGTCTGGTAGTCTCGGCTCTGGTATGGTCGAGAGGTATTTCCGACCGATCAGATCAGCCTGTTCGGCCGACCAGCCGCCCTTCGAGATCGACGTGGTTATCACCGGCGGCAGGTTGTCGGGGGCGATCTGAGCGACCAGTTGCTCGACTGCGGCACGTCGCGCGAGTGTCTCTTTCTTGGTGTCCGCGATGTTGATGTAAACCAACCGATGTTGCTCAGGGCAGACGGTGAGAATCCACCGCACCTTGTTCTTCCCGGCCTCGGTCAATTGTCCCGTTCCCTGCTTAAAATAGAACTCGCCGAGCATGTTTTGCCGCCGCCAGCCGTTGTTTACCATCGTGCAGAAAGGCGACCGCACATCCGCCCGATCGAGAGCAACGAACGGGGCTGGCCAGCACTGCCGGCGTTTCGTTTCCCGGGCAATGTCGTTGAAAAACGCCGAAAACCAATTGGCCGAGACCTGAGTGGCGGCGCCAAACGAAATCAGCACGAAGCCAATGAAAACAATAAATCTGGCCGGCATGTCGGTCTCCTTCCCGTTAAACTAGGCGGATTGCGTGGACTCTGCCGCGACAGCATCCTTGGCGCGGCTTCGCCTTGGAATTCTTATCGGCAGCCGAAGTGGTTTCACACGCATTTCTCGCCAAAATGAGGCAGACATTGTTGGGAAATCGAGTCCCATAACAGCCCATTGAAAAAGGGTGCCACTGCTGGCTTGTCCAGCAGTGCAGGGGAAAACTCCCGGAAAAACACTGCTGGACAAGCCAGCAGTGGCACCCGAACTCTCAGAAACCGACTTTTTCAACGGGCTGCTAACCAGGTTTAGTAACCGTTCACGGGGTGCCCGTCATTCTGAGCGAAGCGAGGAATCTCGCCTGCACCGCGATCTCGCACGAGATTCTTCGCTTCGCTCAGAATGACGATGTTTTCCCGACCCGTGAACGGTTACCCAGGTTTATTACAACAGCGCCGTGCTGAAATACCGTTCCGCGCGGTCGGGTAAAACGGTGGCGATGTTGCCGGGCCGGTGTTTGGCCACTTGGCGGGCGGCCCAAACATTGGCGCCCGACGAGATGCCCACCAGCAGCCCCAGATCGCGGCCCAACTGCCGGGTGGTTTCGATGGCGTCTTCGTCGGTCACTTCCACGACCTCGTCGACCAGCGAAACATCGAGCACGGCGGGGATGAATCCGTCGCCGATACCTTGTATCTGGTGCAGTCCCGGCTCGTGTCCCAGCAGAGCCGCGACGTCCTTCGGCTCGACGGCCACGATGTGCGCGTCCGGTTTGTGTTGTTTGAGAAATTTGCCGACGCCTTGCAGTGTTCCGCCGCTACCCACTCCGGCGACGAAACAGTCGATCTCTCCGCCCATCTGCCGCCACAGTTCGCGGGCCGTGTTTTCGTAATGACAGCGTGGGTTGTCGGGGTTCTCGAACTGTTGGGGGACGAATACCCGCGGGTCGGCCGCCGCTATCTCGCGGACCCGGCGCAATGCCCCGTCGATGTTCTCCTCGTCGGGCGTCAGGATCAATTCGGCGCCCAAGGCGCGGATGATCTTCTTGCGTTCCTCGCTCATCCCTTGCGACATGACGATGCGCACGTGGTAACCCTTGAGCCGGCCGATCAGCGCCACGCCGATGCCCGTGTTGCCGCTGGTGGCCTCGACGATGATCGAGTCGGGCTTCAGCCGGCCGTCTCGTTCGGCCCCTTCGAGCATGGCCAGGGCCACGCGGTCCTTGATGCTGCCGCCGGGGTTGAGAAACTCCGCCTTGGCGTAGATGTTTTCGCCCTTCAGCCGCACCAACGGCGTGTTGCCGATCAGATCGAGGATGTTGTCGGTAAGCATGGGACTTGCAAAAAGGATGCGGGCACAAAAGGAAACATCACTGATTATCGGTTATCTAGTTTGCCGGAATCAGCGATGTTCCCATTTCTGTCTCGCGTGTAGGACGGATTTCGGTGGGAAAAGCGGTTTTTGCGCCCGCCCCTGGGGTGCGCGAAAAAAGGCGAAAACTCCGGCGGCCAGAAAACAGCCTTTTTCTAGGCGTTTCCGGCTGGTAGAATGACCTCGTCGCACATACCTCGCAGGAGGGGCAATTGCAAAAGTTTTTTGCGTCGTCGCCACAACCCCATGTTGTTATTCAGATTAAGGTCGATTTTCCGGTCTGAATTAACTGGAAAAAATTTCCGATTTCGCCATTTAATTCTTGCGTCGATTCGCCGAGGATCGAAGATGCGTTCAAACCGCTTAACCCACGGGCTATTCATTTCGCATCGCGACCGCGCTTTAG
>JAUWNG010000041.1 GCA_030612765.1 Planctomycetota bacterium | reverse complement strand
CCGATGGCGCCGGCGTTTGGGGGAGGGGGGGGGCGAAAACGCACGCCGGCTATTGTGGCGCGGCGAAATAACTTTTTTATTTTGGGGGGGCCCGCCCCTGGCCGGCGCGCTGGCAGGGGCCACCCTCGGCAGAATACGTGTAACTTATTATGATGTGGCTTCTAACGACGAATGGGGGGCGGTGGGTCGAAACTTGCCGTTCCAAACGCGGCGAAGAGTCCATAGCAGTCCGTTGAAAAAGGGTGCCACTGCTGGCTTGTCCAGCAGTGCGGGGAGGGGGAGAAACACCCGGGGAAACACTGCTGGACAAGCCAGCAGTGGCACCCGAACTCTCGAAAATCGACTTTTTCAACGGACTGATAGGCTCGCTCGGGAATGCGAAAATCACGCATAACCATGAATGGCGCCGTCGAGTGACCTATGTATTTTTCAGGTGGGAAAGTATCCGAGGTCGAATTGTATCGCCGGCCGGCTTCTCCCGCCGAGTTCAACCATTCGAGGAGGTGGATCGTGAAGACTGTTGTTATTTCCCTATTGGCGCTGACGCTTGCGTTGTGTTCGTTCTGTACGGCCGCCGATCATCCGGTCAAGGCGTACAAGGCGGACACGTCGGCGCAAGAGATCCAGATGAAGGTTTCGCAGGACGGATTCGCCGCGATGCGGGCGGTCCGCGCCGCGCGCGTCGCCATCTTCAACGGCGAACCGAATGTGACGACCCAGATGCTGAACAAGGCGAAGGACAATTTGCAGACCGCCTACAAGGATGCGTCGTCGTTTTTACAGGACACAAAATATACGGTCAAAGGAAAGACCGTCACGGGCAAGCTCCAAAACGTGTACGTGGATTGGATTCCCATCGATGGTCAGATAGTCTTGGCCGAGACTTACGTCTTTTCGCCCGAGAAGGCCGAGCACATCAACAAGGCGAACAAGTTTTTCAGAAATGGTCAAAGCAAGGAAGCGATCAAGGAGCTTCGCCTCGGCGAGATCGACGTGACGTACACTTGCATTATGATGCCCTGGGAGGCAACGATGAAATGCGTCATCGAGGCCACCAAGCTTGCCGACGAGCATAAATACTACGAGGCAAACTTGGCGTTGAAGGCGGCCGAGGACGGGCTGATCATCGACTCCACGAGTTTAATTGGAATTTCAAACGTGGATAGCGAGAAACAGTTCAAGCAATCGGAATGGTAAACCGTCTGCGGTCGCAAACGTAAAGGCGTTAAGCGAAAGGGAGTTCCGGGGGCGGCAGGCGCAATTCACGATAATTGCAAGTGCCGTCCACGGAACTCCGCTTATTATAGGTGTACCTTGTTTCAGTCGATTTTGCCATTGTGCAACAAGGTAGTAGTTTTCGTTGCTGAAAGCCATTGGAACGGGGGGGCGGATTTTCTTTTCCGACCCATTTGACAGCTTCGCGGCGTTCTGCTAGATTCATCTCCGTTACGATGTGCGTTGGTGGTCGGCCTTTCCCGTGGGAAAGGCCGACAAACAGGGAACACCGGTGCGAATCCGGGGCGGCCCCGCCGCTGTAACCGAGTGAGATGTAGGACAGGTTGCCAACCTGTCCCACAAAATGGGTAGGACAGGTTGCCAACCTGTCCCACAAAATGGGCGGTCCGATCTGATTGGCCATTGCCGCGCGGTGGGCGTGCGGCGAGAAGGCTGGACCGGCCCGAACTCGGGAGCCAGAAGACCTACCAGCGCGTTGACTGCGGCCCGTTGCGAGGGACAGAGGCCGCAATAACTGTCGGCATCTTGCTGTTCCGGTTTTCCGATGGCACGTTTAGCCCGTGGGCTTTCCCGCCGCGCATGTGCCACTGCTTGCAAGCAAGCAGTGCATTGGCCGGCGTCACGCTCCACGTTGCTTGCAAGCAAGCAGCGGCACAATCGCGTGCTCGCGGGTTTCTCGTTGATCGAGTTGCTGGTGGTCATTACGATCATCGGCGTGTTGGTGGCGTTGTTGTTGCCGGCGGTACAGGCTGCCCGCGAGGCCGCTCGCCGCGTTTCCTGCTTCAACAACCTTCACCAGATCGGCCTGGGACTGCACGGCTATCACGAGGTCCACGGATGTTTTCCGCCGGGCGGGATCGAACATCGGATGATGATTAACCCTGCAACGGGCAAGCGATATGGCGCCAACGGCCGACAATTTGCCTGGTCGGTCTTCTTGTTGCCGTTCATCGAGCAGCAACCGCTTCACGAGCAGATAGATTTCTCAAAACCGTTCGACAGCGCGGAAAACATTCGGGCCGCCGCCGTGGTGATTTCGACGTACATCTGTCCAACCGTTGCCAGGACATCATGCGTGATCGACGGTCGCGGCGTCACTGACTACGGCGGGATATATGGCGAGCGGATCCAATTTCCCGGCGGCCCTGCCCGGCAGAACAACCCGCCCAAGGGCGTGATGCTCTACGATCGGGCAATCTGCATCCAAGAAATACAAGACGGAACGTCTTATACGCTGATTGTCTCCGAGGACTCGGCCTGGGCCGATGGTCAGTGGATCAACGGGTTGAATATCTTCGATCAGGCATACGCGATCAACTTCCCGCCCGACCCGGCCAATGGCATTTACCCGGAAAACGAAATTCGCAGCCAGCATCCCGGCGGAGCGAACGGTGCGTTCTGCGATGGCTCCGTGCGGTTTCTTAGCGAAACAATGCAACTGCAAACTCTCGCCGCGATTTGCACCCGCGCCGGCGGCGAAATCGTCGGCGATTTTTGAAATGGAGATCGAACGCCCTACAAACACGGAAGCTTCCCAATAATCGCGCCAGTGGCGCGCCAGCATAGACGATGAGTTCTGTTTCATTTTCATTTTTGTTTACAGAGGAGCTACTGATGAGACGCACGCTTAGGAATACGTGGAAATGGTGTACGCCGATCGTCGCGATGGCCGTCGGCCTAATGTTGCCGCCGGGAACCGTCCAGGCCGGCGTGGTGGATTTTGGAGATTTGCTGTTGGCCCCGGAAAGCCAGTGGAACGGTGTGGATACCACCACCAACAATGGTTCCGGTGACTACAACACGTTTTACAGCCAAGGCGCGACCTTCAACAACTACCACGAGTACGGCGACCCGTGGGGGACTGGGTATAATTCGACCGTTTGGGATGGCTGGGCCTATTCCAACCGAACCGACACCGCCTCGACCGGGATGAACGGTCAATACACAGCCATGGCCGACCCCGTTGGCGGACAGGGCGACTCCAACTATGGAATAGCCTACTGTAGCGGTTATTATTTGGTTCCGACCGTCACTTTCGGCAATCCCATCACCGTCCAGTCGGCATACTTCACCAACAACGCCTACGCTTACCATTCGATACTCAATGGCGACGCCTTTGCCAAGAAGTTCGGCGGCGCGACCGGCAACGACGAGGATTGGTTCTTATTGACGATTACCGGCAAGGACGCCAGCGGCGCGGAAACCGGCGAGGTGGAGTTCTACCTAGCCGACTATCAGTTCGACGACGACTACATCATTGACAACTGGACCTTGGTGGACTTGACCGGGCTTGGCGACGACGTGAGCAGCCTGGAGTTCACTTTGACTTCTTCCGACACCGGCGGCTGGGGCATGAACACGCCGGCCTATTTCGCCCTTGACGACTTGACGGTCATGCCCGAGCCGTCAACCCTCGCTTTGCTAATCGTCGGATTCCTTGCGACACTCGCTTGGCGGCGGTGGCGACGGGGATAGGGGATTGAGGATGTAGGACGTAGGATGTAGGATTGGTTTGTTGGCTGGTGGAAATTCCGTGAGACAAACGCCCCGCGACTGCGGTCGCGGGGGAAAGAAGTAGGGTTGGTCAAGCGCAGCGCAGCCCCACCAAAAGCGGTGAAAAAAGATGGTGGGGCTGCGCTGCGCTTGACCCACCCTACACCCTACATCCAAACTCCTACGTCCAATGTCCAATCCCGCGTGGGTCAATAGTCCGATGATGCGGGCCGTCCGGCGCGAACCGGTCGAGCGGACGCCCGTCTGGCTGATGCGGCAGGCCGGCCGCTATATGCCCGAGTATAGGGAACTGCGGCGGAAGACCTCGTTCCTCGATCTGTGCAAGAATCCCGAGCTGGCGGCCGAGGTCATGCTTGCGACCGTCGAGCGGATCGGCGTCGATGCGGCGATAATTTTCTCCGACCTGCTGTTGATCCTCGAGCCGATGGGTATGCGGCTGGAGTTCGCCGCCGCCGGAGGTCCGGTGCTGGACAATCCGATCCGCAACGCCGCCGGAGTCGACCGGCTGCTGGAACTGGAAAGCGTCGAGTCGTTGGAGTTCGTCATGGAGGTGGTCCGCAAGACGCGGGCGGGCCTCGATCCGGCGCTGCCGCTGATCGGTTTCGCCGGCGCCCCGTTCACGTTGGCCGCATACACAATCGAGGGTGGATCAAGCCGCGACTATCGGCTTGTCAAAACACTGATGTACACCGACACCGGCGCGTGGGACGCGCTGATGGGCCGGCTGGCCCGGGCGGTCATACTTTATCTGAACGCCCAGATCGACGCCGGGGCGCAGTTGGTGCAGCTTTTCGACAGTTGGGCAGGCTGCCTGGGGCCGGACGAATATCGCCGCTACGTGTTGCCGCACAGCCGCTCGGTGATCGAGGGGCTTCGGCCCGGCGTGCCGGCGATCCACTTCGCCACCGGCAATCCGGCGCTGCTGCCGCTGTTGGGCGAGGCCTTCGGCAAGACGAAACGCCCGGCCGTGGTGGGCGTCGATTGGCGCGTGCGGCTCGACGACGCATGGCGGGCGATCGGCCACGACCGGGCGATTCAGGGGAATCTCGATCCGGTGGTGTTGCTGACCGATCCGCCGGAAATCCGCCGCCGGGTGAAGGAAATCCTCCGTCAAGCCGCCGGCCGAGCGGGCCACGTCTTCAATCTCGGCCACGGAGTGCTGCCGCAAACGCCGCCGGAAAACGTCGTCGCCCTGGTCGAGGCGGTGCATGAGCTTTCATAAAGCCGCGACCGTCGGTCGCGCCCGTTTGGGAAATTCACGACAACCGACGACACCAAGGGCGCGGCCAACGGCCGCGGCTTTATGTGGCGGATGTCGCAAAGCTCACAACTTCGTAGTTTCTGTTGCGGAAAGCGCCGCCATCCCCTTGTCATTCTGAGCGTAGCGAAGAATCTCGCCTGCGCCGCGATCTCACACGAGATTCTTCGCTACGCTCAGAATGACGGATACCCCGTGAACGGTTACATGTTTTTGAGCAACATCGGCCGTGAGATAATGAGATAATCGAGGATACCCACCGCACTTGTTGTTTCAGGATATTTTGCTACATTTAAAGGTTCCGGCTGAAGCCCCGCGTCCGATGGAGAATTGTTTCATCGCAAAGTAATTTGCGATGACCAGGGTGGTTTTCGCCGAACAAGTGTTTTATATACAGCACGAAACACCAGGGTTCCACCCCTATCTTGATGTGTTTGGGCTGTGCTGCTTGGTGGCTTACGGTCGCGACATCAAGCGGCTCCGCGGCAGGTAATTCAGCAACATCCAGGAGGTTGATATGAGCGGTCTGGTAGTCGGCTATGGTCGGCCGAATCGTGAAGACGTGGCGACGATGTTCGAGAAAATCGGACATCGCGGTCCCGCCCTTTCCGGGTTTTGCCAACGGCGGCGGGCGGTCATGGCACAGAACTATGTCTGGGGCGACCTTGCTCCCGACGGAGAAGTCGCGGAAGTCCCCGTCGTTTGTTCGCACGATAAGGGCGTGAGCATCTGTTACGATGGGCAGATGGGCAACTGGGAAAAGCTGGCGGCCGAGCATAGCGTCGCCGACGGGCCATTCCGAGAAGAACGCCTGCTGCTTGAACTGTATCGCAAGTACGGCAGCGACATGCTCCGGTATTTGGACGACGCGATTTTCGCCTTTGTCATTTCCGACGGGGAAAAGCTTTTCGCGGCCAGGGATCTGCTGGGGATTAAGACTCTCTTCTACGGCCGAGAGAACGGCACGCTGTATCTGGCCTCGGAATTGAAGAGCCTTCGGGCAGTAACCGATGACATCCGCGAATTCCCGGAAGGGCACTTTATGGGTGCGGATGGAAAGCCCACCAGATTCGCAAAATTATCGGAGCCGCCCGAGGTCACGGATGCCGAGATTCCGCAAATCGTTGAAGACGTACTAGACATCATCGAACGAAGTATCCGCAACCGCGTCGATTTTGTTCGCCCAACGGCCGCATTGCTCAGCGGCGGTATGGACAGCAGTGTGATTTCCTACTTATCGAGCAAACTATGCAAGGAGAAGTTCGGCGAGGACGCCAGATTGAAAACGTTTGCGATGGGTGTGGGCGAAAGCGACGATATCCACCACGCTCGTGTGATGGCCGAGCACATCGGCTCGGATCATCAAGAGTTGATCGTCGGCCTGCGAGAGATTCTCGACGCTCTGCCGGAGGTGGTCTATTGCCTCGAATCCTTTGATCCATCGTTGGTAAGAAGCTCGGTTTCAAACTACTTGATCTCGAAATTCGCCGCTGAAGAGGGTATTGAAGTCCTGCTTTCCGGCGAAGGCGGCGACGAGATATTCTGCGGCTACACGTATCTCAAGGATTTTCCGCCGGAACAGTTGACCGCCAAGCAGATCGAATGCCTGGGCTACTTGCACAGCAATGCCTCTTTGCGTTTGGACCGAATGAACCAGTGCAATTCGGTGCGCGTGGTGGCCCCTTTGATTTCCGGGGAGTTGCTCGACTATGCGTTGCGGATTCCTCCGCGGTACAAGCAGAAGCCCGACGGGGAAGGAAAGATCGAAAAGTGGATATTCAGAAAGGCCTACGAGTCCGTCTTGCCCGGGTCCATTGTCTGGCGAGGAAAGCAGGAGTTTTCGCAAGGCTCGGGGTCGGCCGACGTACTCCCCGGTTACTTCGAGGACGCCATTGACGACCAGCAATATGCCGAAGCCCGCGAAAAACACCCGCTGATCCGCAGCAAGGAAGAGTTTTACTATTTCCGCATTTTCACCGAGCATTTTGGAGCGGATCGGGCCGTGGAAACGGTCGGTCAGTGGGTGAGCCTTTAGATTCAATCACGAGGCTTTGGATACACCGATTTGGTTACGACAGAACATGACCACAGAGGAAGATATTTTGTTGAAAAAGTATACCAGCGAGTCGCACCGAACGCTTACCGCGTCCTATGCGCCCTTGGATAGAAGCGCCGTACAGCAGATTGCCGAAGCGGCACTGGAAATTCTGGCCAAGTCGGGAATGGCCGCGTACTCGCCGACGGCATTCGAGGCGCTTCGGGCGGCCGGCGCCCAGGTCGATACGGAAAAGCGCATCGTCCGGTTTCCCCGTTCGCTGGTCGAAGACGCCATCGACTCCAGCCCCTCGTCTATCACGCTCTTTTCCCGCGATGGCGAGAATGACGCCGTTTTGGAAAGAAATCGCGTTCATTACTCCACCGGCGGCACGGCCATCTACGTGCTTGATCCAGATACCGGTCGGCGGCGGCCCTCGACCGTGAAAGACGTAATCCTCAACGCCCGAATGGTCGAGGCTCTGGAGCACATCCACGCGTTTACAATCAACGTTTTCCCCAACGAGATCAAGCAAAAGGATCACATCGACGCCAACCGCTTCTTCCATTCTTTTGACAACACGGCCAAGCACGTGATGGGCGGTATTTACTCCATGAAGGGATGTCGGGACGTGGTCCGCATGGCACGGATGATCGCCGGAAGCGCGGAGGCGCTGCGAGAGAAACCGTTTGTATCGTTCATCACGCTGATAATCAGTCCGTTTAAGATCGACAAGGACTACGGCGAGATAACTTGCTACCTGGCAAAGGAGAAGCTGCCGGTCGTCGTGCCGACCGAGCCGATCTGCGGCACGACTTCGCCGATCACCTTGGCCGGAAACGTATTGACTCACGTTGCCGAGACGCTTGGCGGGATTGCCCTGGTCCAGTGCGTCAACAAGGGAGCGCCGGGGATCTGCGGGGGAGTGGGGTCGATCACAAACCTACAGACGATGGATCATTTGGGTGGACCGATCGAGCGGGCCATGATAAACGCCGCCGTGTCGCAAATGGCCCAACATTTTCAGATTCCCTTGTACTCCACCGGCGGAACCACCGACTCGAAGGAAATGGATATTCAAGCCGCCTACGAGAGTGCCATGTCGAGTTTGTTGGTGGCGATGTCCGGCGCGAACTACATCCACGATATCGCGGGATTGATGGAGTCGGACCTCACGGTTTCTTACGAGAAACTGGTGGTGGACAACGAAATCCTGGGTATGTGCCAGCGAGTGATTCGCGGTATCGAAGTCAACGATGATACTCTGGCCACCGAGCTGATGATCGAGAAAGGCCCCGGCAAGGACTTCATGACGGAAGAGCACACGCTGCGGCACATGCGTGGAGAGTTTTATGTTCCGGAGTTGGCCAACCGCCGGAAACGAGATTCGACGTCGCCCGGCGACAATTCGTTGTCCCGCGCCAAGGCGATTGTCGATAAGATCAAGTCATCTCCGCCGGACAGCCTGCTGCCCGCGGATTTGCGAGAGAAAATTCTACAGTCGTTCCCGGAAATCCAATTGGCGGAAAATACTTGTCGCGCGGGAAGTCAAGAGAAAGAAGAGTGTCGTGTCTGAATTGCAGCGAGAAGGCGTGGTGGTTAGACCGCACTGCCGATTGTCTCAAACACAAGTCAAGCTGATTGACGGAGTGTCGCGCGATCTGCTGGAGAACCCCGGCTTGTTGTGCCACAACGCCGCGGCGGCCGATATCTATCGTTCCGCCGGCGCGAAGATCGAGAGCGAGGCAAGTTGCGTTCGCGTCCGCCTCCCGTCTTCGATCATCGACAAGGCTCTGGATTCCGCGCCGTCGAAGGTTGTCCTTGGCGCCCGCGATCCGTCGAACCGTTTGATCCTCGACGCCCACGAACCCCGTGTGCGGTTCGGCAGCGGTTCGGAAACAAACGTCTGGCTGGACGTAAAGTTCGAGGGCACGGCGCCGAAGTATTCGCGCCTACCCGGTTCCATCGAGCTGCTGCGCAAATCGGCCCATCTTTGCGAAAATCTGGAGAACTTGGATTTTTTTATCCGCAACGTGAACATCCGGGACGAGGGGATCACGGAAACGAACAAGGACGTCAACCAGTTCTTCACCAGCTTGAACAACATCGGCAAGCACGTCCAGGCGGGACTGACGAGCCTGGAAGCCCTGGACGACGTGATGCGAATGGGTCGGATCGTTGCGGGCGGACGGGATGCTTTCCAGGAGAATCCCGTTCTCTCGTTCATCACCTGTGTCATTAAAAGCCCCTTGCAAATGGTGGATGATACGACGACGAAGTTGATCGAGATTTCCAAGCGACGGGTTCCGGTTGTGATTTCAAGCTGCCCGATGGGAGGGGCAACCGGACCGTTTGACGAGTTCGGCATGGTGGCCCAAATCAATGCCGAATTGCTGGCGGGCGTGGCGCTGAATCAATTGGTCGCGCCCGGCGCGCCGGTGTTGTACGGAGCAGTACCAGTCCGATCGCGGCTGGACAACCTGAACGACATGTACGCGGCGCCGGAATTCGTCCACTACAATCTCGATTGCGCTCAGATGGCCCGATTCTACGGACTGCCGTGCTACTCGACCGCCGGCGTGGGCGATACGTCCGTGCCGGGTATCCAGGCCACCGCCGAGAAAATGCTCACGTTGCTGTCCGTCCCGGCGTCGGGAGCACAATACATTCACTACGCGTTCGGCCTGCTCGAGCGAACCAACGTGTTCTGTCCGGAACAGGCCATTCTGGACGACGCCCAAATCGATTTGGTCAAGCGAACACTGCAAGACCCTCCGGTCGACGAGCAGCGTCGAGAAGAGGTGTTGTCGTTGGTGCGGGAAGTGATGGGGTCCACTCACAAGACCTACATGTACCACCTCCCGTTACCCAGCCGCGACCCGGTCTATACCCGTTATCCGTTTGAAGACGAGGACGCCGGCGCCCTGGCCGCCGCCCATCGACGATACCGGGAAATCCTCGAACGGCCGCGCAACCAGATACCCGCCGAACTCCGAAAAGAGATAGTACAAAGCGTTCCCGGCATCTTGCCGGAAACATTAGCTGAATAAAGAGAAAGCAATATGAAGACTCGAAAAACAGACAACGACCAAATGGAGGCATACACGGAGGCCGTCACCAGCGGCCTGTACGCCAAGCAGTCCGGGCTGGTGGGAAAGTACGACAATGTTCGCCGCCTATGGGAGGACGAGATCACACGGCATTTCCTGCACCCCCACCTCAAGCGATTGATCGAGCGAAAGCAATCTTGCATGCAGCGCATCCGGATCATGGACTTGGGATGCGGCAGCGCCGACGGCTATGAACTGCTCGCCGGCGTGCGGAACCGCGATGCGGACTTGCAGGACTTCGAGGTCGCCCTGTTGCCCCCGAACGTACTGAGCGTCTATAAGGGCGTTGACCTGAATGAAGAGCTTATTACTCAGGCGCGTGGCATCTACGGCCATGATTCCAAGCTCGTCTTTGAACAAGCCGACTTCACCCAGGGGCTTCCACTGGTCGAAAACGAGAAACCCTACGATCTGTACTTTGCTTCGTACGGGACGTGTTCCCACCACAACGAGGATGAGACGCTTATTCGACTTTTGGCGGACATTGCCTCCCGCGTGGAAAAACACTGTTTGATTGTCTGCGACTGGCTGGGCCGGTACTCCTACGCGTGGCAGTCGCTTTGGACAAACGACCTCTCGGAAAACCGCAATATGGACTACGTCGTTTCCTATATCTACGAAAAGGAAGAGCGGGAACGACGACGCGACGAATTGCAGCACCTCCTTCTCCGACTGGTCTGCCGGCGGGAAGCGGATGGGATTGTCGCCGAGGCGAGCAAGCGCGCGGGAGTGGAAATCAAGCCGCTTGAATATTTTGACCGTTCGGTTTTCACCGGCCGCCACATGGACACTGGGGATTACAACCCCAATGCCCAGCCGATCCGCTTGGCCGTCAATTCCTTGCACGAAGCCAACGTGCGTACTGCCCCCAGTTCTCTGTTGGTGGACTATACGCCGAAGGCGGGATTCGAGTTTATCAACGACTATTTCGAGCATCTTCAGATGTGTTGGAACGCACTGGTCTTGTACGTCGATGAACTGATGCGGAACTACGACGTCCAGAAGAGAGCCTTTTATTCCGAACCGCCACCGATCCCGGCTTCATACCCGCCGGCCCTGCGAGAAATGATGGAGCGAATGAAACTGGTTGTCGAAGGAGTCGGTTGGCTCGGCCTCGGTCTGCCTCGCGAGAATATCATCGAACCACAATTGGGATACGCTCTGCGCTATCTGGAAATGAAGCTCCAGCAAGGACTCGGGTGTGCGCATGGGTTAGTCGGGATATTTGAGGTGAACAAAGACTAGACCCAATACCGGCACAGAATCCGGTGCGGCAACCGTCGGAATCGTGTTGTAAGGGGTCGCAAGCGAAAAGAAAAACCCCCGCATTTACCGAGAAATGCGAGGGTGTGTATGAGTACACAAGCGTTCATGTGGAGGCGGCGGGAATCGAACCCGCGTCCCGCGACGTTTCCGTGCATGCTTCTACGTGCGTAGTCGGATGATTTACGCCTTCGCCGCAAAAACCCCCAACCGACGGGGTGAATGAGCAGCTAGTCGGGAACTAATTTAATCCCGGGCGTGCCCAACGGTGACCCGGGACGATCCGGAATTGTGGCCGGCAGTCGGACCTCTCCGGCGAAGGTCCTCAGCCGGGGCAACCTATCTCTAGGCGGCCATTGCGAGATTAGACTCGGCAATTAAGTTTTTTGGTCGGCTTTTTACGTGGCCTGCTGACCAACCACGGCACGCCACCTACACTTCCATCGCCCGATCGAATCCAGTTCGCCCCCAATCGGTCAAACAACGGACCGGTCAACATTATACAGTATACTTCCGGAAAGAGGATTAGTCCAGGGGGCGGTTGGGTTAGTCGGGCCATCGCTTTGCTCGACTCGTTCCCGCCGCTACACTATAGGCCCGTACTCCAAGGATTCGACCATGGATAATCTTTTAGCGGCCTTGATGGGCGTAGTGGAGGGGCTGACCGAGTTCCTGCCCATCTCGTCCACCGGACATCTGATCATCGCCGGCCAGTTCTCCGGCTTCGACAACATGATGCCAAAGGACGCGGCCGACGCCTTCAAAGTTGTCATCCAACTCGGCGCGATCCTGGCAGTGGTGGCCGCTTACCCCAACCGCTTCACCGGCCTGCTCCGCTTCAGAGACAACCGCGGCCTGACGGGCTTCCGTGGCCTCGGGCTGCTGGCGATTACCTCCATTCCCGCCTCGATCGTCGCATTGTTCGCCCGCGAATCCATTCAAAAGCACTTATTCAACAACACGACCGTCTCCATCGCGTTGATCGTCGGCGCGATTTGGATTTTGGCGGTGGAGCGATTTCGCCCGCAACCCCGGGTCGATAGCGTCGATGCGATTACATGGAAAGAAGCCTTGGCGATCGGTCTGTTCCAATGTTTCTCACTATGGCCGGGCATGTCGCGGTCGGCCTCTACCATCCTCGGCGGCATGATAGTAGGCGTCGATCGGAAAGCAGCCACGGAATACTCCTTCTTCGCGGCGGTGCCGATCATGGTCGCCGCGACGCTCTACGAGTTTTACAAGAGCTACTCGATCCTGGAGGCCGCGCAATTTCAGATATTGGCGATTGGTTTCATCGTCTCGTTTGTTTCCGCCTGGGTGGCAGTGAAGTCCTTTATCCATTTTCTCGGCCGGCACACGCTCGTCCCGTTCGCCTGGTATCGGCTGATAGTGGGCGGCGTGGTTC
This sequence comes from Planctomycetota bacterium, assembly GCA_030612765.1. Classification (GTDB taxonomy): domain Bacteria; phylum Planctomycetota; class Planctomycetia; order Pirellulales; family Thermoguttaceae; genus JAHIKV01. Next base: position 14,807 of record JAUWNG010000041.1, on the reverse strand, counting down.
TCTGGATGGCGTTGCGTGGTTAGGACCGGCGAATTATCCGCTACTTTTTGCTTCCGGCAATTCTCAGATATCCATACACCCCGCCCAACAGCGCCAGCCAGACGCCCCATCCGACGCCGGCGAACCAGAGACGCCCCGCGACTTTTGTTCTCCGAAGTTCGGCGAACACGCGGTCCTTTGCCTTGCGGTCGAACTCGAGCAGAACGTGCTGTGTGGTCATCGGTCCAAACGAATGTTGCCGCACTTCCTCCCATCGGTCTTTGACGAGTTGGCGTAGGTAATCGGCGGGCAGAACGATCCGCCGGCGGACCTCTCCGCCAAGACACGCCTCGACGTAGCGGTCGAGGGCTTCTTGAAGGGCTACGGGCAATTGGGCGTCGCATTCCGCCCGTGTGGTGTAAGGCCCGACGGCGATGCTCATTCGATAGACGTCGCCGACCGATTGCGGCGGGGCGTCGATCCAGTCGGGCGCCGCGGAGAATTTTTTTGTGGGTGCAATATCCGCTTCGATTAATTCGGCCGAAGCGGAAGCCTCGCGTACCTTCTCTGGAAACGTGCGTCTCGCATGTTTTGTTGTCTCAACCCTTACAGGCCACATAAGAACGGACATTGCGAAAAACAACCCGACGATACCCAGCAGAATTGCCAATATCTTGTTCATATCACCACCGTGATCGCGGTTTTTTCGCCGGTCGCATCCAAGGGGCGGCCAACTGCACCGAAATGGAGATCGTGCCGGCGACCATCGGCAGCTTCGGCTGAGGAAACTGCCACAGATGGGCCACCAGCCCCGCCACGGCGACGCTCAGGAACACCGTCCACAGACTGATCCGCGTCGACCGCAATGGATCGGCCTGGCGCCACCAGCGCATTACCAGGAACAGGGTACCGAAGCAGGCGACGTGCGCCATCAACAGCGGTCGGCCGTCGGTGGCGTCGTAAAAACTCGGCGGCAGTTTGTATCCGGGCGGGTCGGGGTATCCAGCCGCCGCCGGCAAACCGGCCATCAACGCCTCGGACAGTCCGAAGGCGATCGCGCCGACGCACATCCCCAGGACCATCATCAGGAAGCGGCGAAGGACGGGTTCGCCGCGAAAGCCCTCCCAAAACTTCGCCGGAACCAGCACCACGCATATCCCCGTCGTGCCGACCAGCAGCAGCCAGGCGAACTGCTCCGCCTTCGGGGCGACGGAAGAGATAAAGTAGCCTTCGATCAGCACCGCGACCACGCACATGACGGCCGCCGTCAGCGTGCCGACCAGTAGCGAGCCGGTAAGCTCGGTGAAGCGTTGGTGCGTCGATTTAACCAGCGCCGCCGGCACGGGTCTCTCATGCCAACTAGACCGGCCGTGCCGCCGCCGGACTTGTGGGACAGCCGCCCTCGGCTGTCCTGGGCGATTTTGCACAGCCGGGGGCGGCTGTGCTACGTTTTGCTTAATGTCAGCGCCGCTTAGCGGCGACAGGGCCGCGGCCATTTCCGCCACCGAGCGAAACCGCAACTCCGGGTCTTTTTCCAGGGCCCTAGCAACTATGTCTCGATACGGCCTCGGGAGCATCGAGACGTCGGGCTTCGCGGTCAGGTGTTTCATCAACACCTCGCCGACGCTTTCGCCCTCGAAGGGAACCCGGCCGGTAAGCAGTTCGTAAAGGATCACGCCCAGGGCGTAGACGTCGATCTCCTTGCCGTATCGTCCGTTTGCCACCTCGGGGGCCATGTAGTGGACGGTGCCGATGCTTTCGGTCTGCCCGCTACGGCGGCTGCACGAGATGAACTTCGACAGTCCGTAGTCGCCGATCTTTACGATCCCTTCGTCGCGGAAGATGTTGCCCGGCTTCAGATCGCGATGGACGATGCCGCGCTGGTGCAAATAGGCGACTCCGGCGGCGATGCCGCGAATCCAAGCCAACGCCTTGTCCGGCGGCAGTCCGTTGGGATTGTCGGCCAGCACGTCATCCAGCACGCAGTCGGCCACGTACTCCATCACCACCCAGGTGTCGCCTTGATCGTCCCGACGGATGTCGTGGATGTCCAACAGGTTGGGATGTTTCAGGTTGAGGCACTGTCGGATGCCGCGTAGTTCGACGTCGAGGTTGCGGCGGATCAGCTTCAGGGCGACTTCCTTGCCGGCGTCGCTGGTGGCGAAATAGATTTCGCCGAATCCACCCTGGCCGATGCTTCGCTTGATGGTGTATCCGGCCAAGGGGCGCGCGCCGGCGGCGTAGAGGAAGTGCCCGGCCGATTGCCTTGCGGCGGCCGATTGATCGGCGGAGCGCGGATTGGCTTCTGGGGCGTTCGGTTTCAAGGTTGGCGCCTGTTGTTGGGCCACGGTTGCACTTCCGTATTGTACCGGCCGTCCGGTGGGAAATCTACTCGGCGGTCGCCTCCAAGTGTAGGGTGGGTCAAGCGAAGCGCAGCCCCACCACGTTTCTAGTTTTTAGTAGTCAGTGGCTAGTGGCTAGAAGTGGAAGCATGGCAATCATCATACGCAAGCCAGGAATTCACGCTTGTTCCCACGCGGAGCATGGGAACAAGGGAACGTTTTGTTCTATCCACTACCCACTATCCACTACCCACTATCCACTACCCACTACCCACTACTGCCCCGCCACCTCGATTACCAACGGCGTCTTGGGCGCGAAGTGTTCGGCCACTTGCTCGACGATGTCGGCGGGCGTCGCCTGATCGAGCGGGATTTCGTCGTGGTAGTAGACCTCGGCGTTGACCAGTTTTTCGGCTACTTCGAGCCGGCTGCGCAGATTTGTCACCAGTTCCTTGACGCGCCCCAGCCGGCTATCGTCGAATTGAAACTCGCTGGTCGCCTTGGCGGCGGCAATCATCTGCAAGCGGGCTTCAAGGTTCTCGACCTCGACCTGCAACTGACGCTTCGAGGCCAACATGCCTTCGAGCTTCCGCCGGGCGGCTTTCAGACTCTTCTCCCGGGCGTTGCGAATCTCGCTGAAACTGGCCAAGGTGGCCTCGCCGGTCTTGTAGCGCTCGAACCTGCCGGCCAGATCGGCTCGGACCTCGTCGGCCGTGTAGCCGCGCGAGGCGTAGACGAAGGTATCCTTGCCGGTGGACAGGTCGGTATTCAACCGCAGGAGCTGCTCCTTTTCCTTTTCGAGTCGCGCGCGGCACTCGGCGATCTGTTCCTCGAGCCGCGCGACCTCGACCTCTTCCTTGGCGATGACGTGCATGTTCTTTCGGACCTCTGGCACGAGGTTTTGGATCATACCCCGCGCGCGATCGACCTGGAACTCGATGGGCACGGACTCGCGCGCCGCGTCGGTCACGTAGCCGACCGAGGTGCGGAGATAGCTGCAAGCGTCTCGCCCGACCAGCAGCGCGCCGAGCAGCACCACGCCGCCGCCGATTACCAATACTTTCTTAACCATGACCGGGGTCTCCTAATTTGGGGTACAATTGAATTCACTCCATAAAGCCACCGTAACCGCCGGTTGCGGCTTTATGACGAGGATTTTACTCCACTACATTGTGTTATTCGCCGCCGAGGAGCGGATATTGGAAACCGCCAAAGAACACTGCCCCCCCGTTTAGCCCCGGCGTCCACGCCGGGAACAAGCGGGTTTTTTGCCGCTGTGCAGCGTCCCCGGCGTGGACGCCGGGGCCAAACGAGTTTTTTCCCGAAATCACGCAGTATATTCAACTTCCGACTCTTTTTCGTCGGACATCGGACGTATAAACTACCTTGCATATAATGTCTTGTTATCCCGACCAACTTGTCCAGCAGATACACGATTCGCCGTGGCGGATCGTATTGGCGGCGACCGGCGGGGGGAGCCGGGCAATCGCCGATCTGCTGGAAACCCCCGGCGGCTCGAAAACGCTTCTCGAAGCCGTCGTCCCCTATTCGGCTCCCGCGATGATCGAATGGCTCGGCGGAGCGCCGGACGAGTTCTGCTCGGCCGCGACCGCCCGGGCAATGGCGATGGTCGCCTTCCAGCGGGCGCGTCGATACGAAGAGCTCGTGAGCACCGTGGCGGGAGTGTCCTGCACGGCCAGCCTGACGTCCGACCGGCCGAAGCGCGGCCCGTATCGCATCTACGTCGCCCTGCAAACCATCGGCGAGACCGCCGTCTGGCATCTGCAATTGCTCAAGCAGCGCCGCAGCCGCGTGGAAGAAGAGCGGTTGGCGGGGCATCTGCTGTTGAACGCCGTCGCCGCGGCCTGCGACGTTCCCGATCGGCTCGAACTCGAATTGCTCGAAAGCGAACGGGTCGAGAAGTCGAGCACCCGTGCGCCGGCTCAGTGGCAAGACCTGCTGCTGGGCAATGTCGAGAGCTTCCGCGTCGGCCCGAAGAGCGGACCGCCGCGGCTCGTTTTTCCCGGCGCTTTCAATCCATTGCACGCCGGCCATCGCCGCATGGCCCAGATTGCTCGGGATATGACGCAGCAGCCCGCGGCCGTGGAAATCTCCATCGTCAACGTGGATAAGCCGCCGCTGGATTACATGGAGATCGAGCGTTGCCTGGGCCAATTTTTGCCGGAGTGGACGATCTATCTCACCCGCGCGGCGAGGTTCGAGGAGAAATCGCGGCTGTTCGCCGGGGCGACGTTCATCGTCGGGGCCGACACGTTGCGGCGGATAGCCTCGCCGCGATACCACGGCGGCGACGCGGCGGCCTGCCGGGAATCGCTCGAGCGGATCGCCGCCAATGGATGCCGGTTCCTGGTATTCAACCGTTGCGAGGACAGCGGCGGGTTCGTCCGTCTTGCCGACCTGGACTTGCCCGACGTGCTTCGCTCAATATGCGAAGAAGTGCCGCCGGAGGTTTTCCGCGACGACGTTTCCTCGACGGCGCTGCGGAAGTCAGGAGCGGGGTGATAAAGGTCGCTCGGCTATTAGACGGCGCATCTCGGCGGCGAGGAAGAAAGAGCCGGTGACGCAAATCAGATCGTCCGGCTGGGCGAGGCGATGGACGGCGTCCCAGGCGTCGGCCGGCGTGGGGACAGTCTCGATGTTTGCGGCCCTCACCCCCGGCCCCTCTCCCAAAGGGAGAGGGGAGATGGCTGTTGCCAACGCCTGCAACTCCTCGGGCGGGACGCCGCGCGGGTTGTTCAAGTAACGGGTAAATATCACATGGTCGAAACGGCTGAGCAAGACTCGCAACATGCCGCCGACGTCCTTGTCTTGCGTCGCGGCGAAGACGAGCACTCGCCGGGCAGCGGAAAAACTCTCGCCAAGCGTTTCGATCAACGCCTCGATGGAAGCGACGTTATGGGCGGCGTCGAGCACCACGGCCGGCCGCCGCGAGAGGACTTCCACCCGCACCGGCCAGACGACCTCGGCCAGACCGCGGCGGATTGCGGCCTCGGGTATCGTCCAGCCGCCTCGGCGGAGTTCCTCGACGGCCGCCAGTGCGACCGCCGCATTGGCGGCCTGGTGCCGGCCGAGCATGGCGAGGGGGATGTTGGAATAATCGACAACCGAACCATTGGTGCATGACGAACCCCCGGTGCATGACGAACCCCCGGTGTATTCACCGGGGGCTAAATGTCCGGGGGCTAAATGAGAGGGGGCTAAATGGAAATCGAATCGCGCGGGCGACGGGGCCTTTTCCAGATGACGCGGCGGGTGGTACTCGAAGTCGAAATCGACGCCCAACTCCACCAGCCGGCAGCCGGCGGCCGCCGCGGCGCGACCGATCACCTCCCGCGGCCGATCGGCGCGGACGCCGCTGATGACCGTCGTGCCGGGTTTGATTATGCCTGCTTTTTCCGCCGCGATGGACTCGAGTGTTTCCCCCAACTGCCGGGTGTGGTCGATGCTGATGCTGGTGATGATCGACAGGCAGGGCGAGCAGACGTTGGTCGAATCGAGCCGGCCGCCAAGCCCCACCTCCAACACGGCTGCTTCAACCTTTTGGATTGCAAAATGCTTCAGCGCCAATGCGGTGATGATCTCAAAATAGGTCGGACCATGTTCGGGCGGATCGCAACGGGCCGCCGCGCGGTCCATCGCCTCGACCTCCGGCCGAACCAAATCGACCAGTTCGGCATACTCCTCCGGCGGACAAGGCCGGGCATCGACCGCCATCCGCTCCTCGACCTGGTCGAGATGCGGCGAGGTGAACAGTCCGGCGCGATAGCCCGCCGCCGTGAAAATCGCGGCGATCATTGCCGCGGTCGAACCTTTTCCCTTGGTGCCCGCGATGTGGACGATGGGCATACCCTCTTGCGGGTTGCCGAGCCGCCGGAGCAGTTCCCGCATCCGGTCGAGTTTCAGCGCCTCCTCGGAGTTCGGCATCGACTGGGTTCGCTCGTAGTCGATCCGCTCGGCGAGGAAGCGATCGGCGGCTTCCCGCCGTGGCGGGGGGCGGTCGATGGTAATGCAAGGTGACATGGAGGAGTTCAATTCTCGGTAGATATGTGCAGACTACATTCTACCCTAATCGTGCCCGCGTGTCGGCGCAGCATGGACGTTTGTGAATCACTGCGCTAGCTTTCCGAGGGATCGTTGGGAAAGACGTAGTCGTCCGGCAGGAGATTTTCGAGTTCGATGAGTTGCCGGTCGATGTGTTCGGTCTCCATGTCCAAATGGTACGCCATGCGCCGCAACCACTCGTACTCTCCAATCAACCGATCTCTGTCCGCAATCAACCTTTTCTTGTCTTTGTCGGCCATTGTGCCCTCCCGTGCAAGACAAAGGGTTGCCTTGTCTCCTCGGTACCGGCACAACATAAAGGAAGCGCCGAACCGAGCCTGCTTCACGAACCCCGGCGAGGGGGCACAGAAGAACAGCACCCGGCCGACGCTCCCATAACGGAAGCGCGGTCCAGATACTGCTTCTTCTGCTCCCGAGTGCGAAGACTCAGGCTCGCCGTTTTCGTGAAGGCAGTAACTTGACGCTCGCGCGTCAAAATCAAATTGTCAGCAATATCCTACCACCCACAAGCAGAGGTTGCAAGGGTGGCTTGTAACATTGGCGGGAGTATTTTATAGTAATGACTTCGCGCCGGATTATATTAGAGTGTGAACACATTGTTTGCCGGGAACGTATTGGACGATACGTCGTATTATGTCCCGCCGCGGCCCCGCGAGGTTCCACATGCAGTCGGAAATCATTATCGAAACCCGAAATCTCACCAAGGTTTACCGCGATTTCTGGGGGCGTCAAAAAGTAAGGGCACTGAAGGCACTCGACCTGGAAATCCGCCGCGGCGAGATTTTTGGGCTTCTTGGGCCTAACGGCTCGGGCAAGACCACCACCATCAAACTGCTGCTCGGCCTGCTGTTCCCCACCACCGGCCAGGCCCTGGTCTTCGACCGAGACGCAAGGGAAGTGACCAAAAACGAGCGGATCGGCTACCTCCCCGAGGAATCGTATCTCTATCGCTTCCTCAACGCCGAGGAGACGCTCGATTTTTACGGGCGGCTGTTCAACATGCCGCGCGCGGTCCGCCGCCAGCGGGTCGCCGACCTGATCGAAATGGTCGGTTTGGACTGGGCCAAGCGGCGGCAGTTGAAGGAATACAGCAAGGGCATGACCCGGCGCATCGGCCTGGCACAGGCGCTGATAAACGACCCGGAACTGATCGTGCTGGACGAACCGACCACGGGCCTCGACCCGATCGGCACCCGCGAGATGAAGGACCTGATCATCAAGCTCCGCGACGAGGGCAAAACGGTCCTCTTATGCAGCCACCTGCTGGCCGACGTGCAAGACGTTTGCGACCGGATCGCCATCTTGTACCAGGGCGAAATGAAGGAGATGGGTCGGGTGGACAGCCTGCTGAAGGTCCAAGACGTGACCGAAATCCGCGTTACGGGACTTAGCGCCATCGCCCAGGAAGAGGTCAAACGGGCGATCGAACACAACAACGGACACGTGCTCAACATCGGCAACCCAACCACGACGCTCGAGGACCTGTTCCTAAAGATCATCCGCGAAAGCGAGGAGCATCCCGGCCGCAGAGTTCGGGGAGTCGTGGAGAAAACGTAAGACCAGCAGGAGGCGATTTCCGTCGCCGCAATCCGTAATTGCGAAACCGCAAGCGGCTGTCTTGCGAATCCGCAAGCGACAACTTTTTATAATCAAAAAAATCCCTGACTTCTAACCCCTGGTTTCCGTCCCCTGGTCCCTAACCCCTGACCCCTTTCATGGTCATCGACATTACCGACGTAACGCCGCTGTTCATCTGGCTGCTTGGGCCGGAGTGGACCGAAGGACGCTTGTTCCATCCGCTGCCGCTGACGGTGTTTCTCCTTTTGCTGATCGCCGGACTATCTTGGTTGGTTGTCCGCCTACGAAAGGGGCATGGCTCGACCGACCGCGGCGCCGCGAGGGCCATCGGCGGCGGATCGGCCGCGGCAATCGTTCTCATCGCGTTGGGAATTATCGCCTGGAAGCTGCTCCTGCTGGGAAAGGCGGAGGAAATCGCCTGGACCCTGACGTTGGCTGATTTCGCGGAGGGATTGCGGAACTCTTGCTTCAAAGGGCTGCAATGGCTCCTGGGGGGCGGCTGGCATCAGGGTGCCTTGTATTGGTGGTTCCTGGTGATTATTTCCGCGGCGGCCGCGGTGTTTGTCCTCGGCTGGCTGGCGGTGGCGCTCAGGCGCGGTCCGATCAAGGCCCTGGAGACCTCGGGCCGGGCAATCGGAGACTGCGCGTTGGACATCATCCGCATTTCGCCGCGGCGCGTCGGCGCGCTGGCCTGGCTGGGGATCAAGGAGTCGATCCGCCGCCGGGTGGTGGTGGTCTTCGCCGTGTTCATTTTGATCTTGCTGTTCGCCGGTTGGTTCCTCGATCCGGGAAGCATCGACCCCGCGCGGTTGTATCTGAACTTCGTGCTAACCACCACCGGTTATCTGGTGATCCTATTGTTGCTGTTCCTCAGTTCGCTGAGTCTGCCGGCCGACATCAAAAGCCGTACCCTGCACACGATCGTCACTAAGCCGGTGCGCTCCAGCGAGGTGGTGCTGGGGCGGATCGCGGGCTTCACCGCGGTGGCGACCTGCCTGTTGCTGATTATGGGGGTAATCAGCTACTTTTTCGTCGAGCGCGGGTTGGCCCATACGCATGTAATAGACGCCGACAGCCTAAAAACCGTTGAATACGCCGGCCGGCCGACCGGACGCCAGGGCGTTACTACCCGTGTACACGAACATCGACACAAGGTGGTCGTCGATCCCTCGGGCAACGGGCGGGTGGAAACAGAACAAGGACACTGGCACGAATTGGATGAGGACTGGAAAGAGTTGCTCTCGAAGGAGTCGGCCGGAAAGAAGTATCAACTCGGCCAGCCGGAAGGGATGCTGCTGGCCCGCGTGCCCGTCTACGGAAAGCTCGCGTTTCGGAACCGCGAGGGTGAATCGACCGACAAGGGCATCAACGTGGGCGATGAATGGACCTACCGCAGTTATATCGAGGGGGGATCGCTGGCCGCGGCCGTCTGGACCTTCCAGGGGATTACCGAGGAGCGGTTCCCCGACGGCTTGCCCGTGGACATGATCCTCGGCATCTTCCGCACGCACAAGGGGAACATCGAGAAAGGGGTGACGGGCAGTCTGCTGCTGAGAAATCCCCGCGACGGGCCTGACGTCAAGCCGACGGAAGTGGAGATATTCGAGTCGAAGGAGTTTCAGATAGACAACCGGCTCATTCCCCGCGAGGTGCGGACTCCCGACGGGAAGAAGGTCGATCTGTTCAAGGAATTCGTCTCCGACGGAGAAGTGGAAATCTGGCTGCGTTGCGTCGATATGGCACAGTATTTCGGTGTTGCACAGGCCGACATGTACCTCCGCGCCCACAACGCCTCGTTCGCGTGGAACTTCGCCAAAGGCTACTTCGGCATCTGGTTGCTGGGGCTGCTGGTGATCACGTTGGGCGTGTTGTTCAGCACGTTCCTCAGCGGTCCGGTGGCCGTTTTGGCCACCTTCGGAGCGTTGCTGGGAGGGCTGTTCCACGACTTCATGTTCCGCCTGGCGACCCACCAGACCTACGGCGGCGGACCGTTCGAGTCGATCGTCCGCATCCTCACCCAACAGAACGTCACTTCGGAAATGGAGCCGGGCCTGCGGACCACCGTGGTGCAGACCCTCGACCAACCGGCGGCGTTTGGTCTCTGGCTGCTGGCCGCCGTTCTGCCCGACCTCTCCCGCTTCAACGTCTTCTCCAAATGCGTCGCTTATGGGTTCAACATCCCCGGCGACACCATTTTGACGTATACCTGCCGGACGTTTGCGTTCGTATTGCCGTTGTTCGTGGCGGCGTATTTGTGCCTGAAGAACCGAGAGGTGGCGCGATAGGAGAGATTAGGGATTAGGGATTAAATTAAAAAGGGCTGGCCGGTTTACCGGCCGGTAATACCGCTCGCGGCTTTGCAACACAACCGCTTGCGGTTTCGCAACACGAGGTGTCCGATGAGTTCACGCAGCACTTTTCAACACAAAATCATTTACCTGGCGGCGATCGCCTTCTTGCTGATCCCCTTGTTCTGGCTGAGCCAGCCGGCCACCATCGCCACCAAGGAATCTCCAGGTTCTCCCGGCGGCAAGCTCTCCCGGCTCCGCGACGATTACAACCTAAGCCAGGCGCAGATCGGCGAGATCGACCCAACCAGCGTCACCGTCAAACTGGCCACGCTGGGGTTGCGGGGTATAGCGGCCAACATCCTCTGGGAAAAGGCCAACGGCTACAAGATGAAAAAGGACTGGACCAATTTCGGCGCCACGTTGAACCAGATCACCAAGGTCCAACCCAATTTCATCAACGTCTGGAGCAACCAGGCCTGGAACCTCTCTTACAACATCTCGGTCGAGTTCGACGACTATCGCGAACGTTACCGTTGGGTCATGAAGGGGATCGATTTCCTCGAAGAGGGCACCAAATACAACGAGCGCCAACCGCGGCTGCTGTGGGACATGGGCTGGATGATCTCGCAAAAAATCGGCAAGGCCGACGAGAAAAAGCAGTTCCGCAAGTTGTTCAAGGAAGACGACGACTACCACGACCGCTTTAATCGGCCGACCGCCCTGCGCGACAACTGGCTGGTGGGCAAATGGTGGTATGAGAAGGCGATCGAGATGGTGAACATCGGCACGAGCATGATGGGCAAAAGCCCGTTGATATACCGCTCCAGCGCCCCGATGTGTCAGATGAGCTACGCCGAGGGGCTGGAAACGGACGGCACCTTCGGCGAGGTGGCCAAGGCGGCGTGGAACGAGGCCGCCAAATATTGGCAACGCTATGCCTCGGAGGACATCCCCACCTCTTACCGGCGCGAAGACCGCCTCGACGAACCCGTGATGATTCGCCTGGGCGATAAGGAGTTGGAGGAGGAAACCGCCCGCGATCTGTTGGCCCAACTCGACGTGCTTCAGCCGGGGCTGCGCGAAAAAATCGTCGCCGAAAAGAGGGCCGCGCTGACCGATAGCCAGCGCGATGCCCTTGATACGCCCCCGGAAAAACGGACCGGCAAGCAATTTCAACTCGCCTCGGAGGCGGAGGGCGCCATTGCGGTCACGCACAACGAGGTTGCACGCCGGATCACCGGCCCAAAACGAAAAAAAGCCCTCGAACTAGCCAAGAAAATCGCCAAACACGAACAACTCGCCACCTATATCAGCCGATACCGCAACATCGTGAACTTCGATTACTGGAAAAAGCGGGCCGAGATCGAGCAAGCCCCCGAGATGCTCAACGCCCGAAAACTCATCTTTCAAGGCGATCGGGCCTTCTCCGAGGGGTCGCTGATCGCCGCCCGCGACGCCTACCGCGACGGCATGGCGGAGTGGCGCAAGGTGCTCGACGCCAACCCGGAACTCGCCTCCGACCAAACGCTCGGCGAGTACTTGCTGGAAGTAATCAAGCGCTACCGTCGCATCCTCAGCCAACTCGACGACCCCTTCCCCGAGAAGTTTATTCTTCAGGACGTGATCGACGCCCAACGGGAGCAGTACGGCGCGTCTTCGCAGCCTGAGCAAAATCAAGAGAAAGAGTGATTGAGCCGGCGGTATGTTGCTTAGTCTTGGCAATCAGCGTTCTTACGGCCGAGTGGCGGAATGGCAGACGCTCGGGATTTAAAATCCCGTGGGCTTTAACGCTCGTGCGGGTTCGAATCCCGCCTCGGCCACCTGATCGCTGGTATAGTTTCGTTAATGCCGATACGCGTCTTTGCGGTGCACCACGCGCAGCACCAGCACAACCAGGCGATTGTCGTGGATTTCGTACACCACGCGGTAGTTGCCGATTCGGATTCGCCAGAGGTTTTCGTACCCGGCCAGCTTCGCCACGCCCGCCGGACGGGGATCATAGGCCAGGGTCGCCACTTCGCCGACGATCCGCCGTTGCACGTCTTGGGACAGCTTTTTCAGCGCCCGATCCGCCGACGGCCTGAAGAAAACCTTGTATTCGCGCATGGCCTACTTCATTCCCAGTCGGGCCTTGATCTCTTCCAGGGGGACGCCACCCTTTTCCTTGCGAGCTTTCAGGGCCGCTTTCGCGTCGGCCCGGTCCTCCAGGGCGTTCAGCAGTTCCAGGTCTTCCATCGGCACCACGGCCAGCACTTGCTTGCCGCGCCTTTGCAAAACGATCCGCTCGCCGCCGTAGGCCACGCGGTTAATCACATCGGCCAGATTCGCCCGAATGTCGGCAACGCCAATTTCGGTCATGGTTTTCCTCCTACTGAAAATGCCTCTTATGTACATTATCGCCTTTTATGTTGTTTCCGTCAAGTCTCCTTCTCGCCTTCGCACCGCTTCGCACCCTTTCGCAATCATGCCTTGTGTCCTGCGACCGTTGCGCGGGACGGTTTTGCCACAACATGCGGTATGCAACGGCCTCTCTGGGCACAACGTATAATGGCGTACAATGGTCGCAGGACACAAGGGTTTTGGAAACCACTTGAAAATCCGAGGATTTCGGGGTAGGTTCGAGTCCCATCCCGGCAACAAACCTCCGGCTTAACCCCGACACCATGTCCCCAGACGTTCCCCGATACCTCGTTCCGTTTCATACCAAACACGTGCCGCATTTTTTTACCGACGTGCTGATCGTCGGCAGCGGTCTGGCGGGTTTGCGGGCGGCGCTGGCCGTCGATCCGGGGCTGTCGGTGGTGGTGGTCGCCAAGCAGGGTGTGGAACATTCCAACAGCAGCCTGGCCCAGGGGGGCATCGCCGCCATGCTCGACGCGGAAGACAGTTTCGAGGAGCACGGCGCCGACACGCTACGGGCCGGGGTCTCGCTCTGCGATCCGGCGGTGGTCGAGCAAGTGGTCCGCGAGGCCCCGGCCCATATCGCCGAATTGATCCGCTGGGGCGTGCGGTTCGATCAGGAAGGGGATCGACTGGCCCTGGCACGCGAGGGAGGACATGGGAAACAGCGCATTGTCCACGCCCTGGGCGACGCATCGGGTAAGGAGATCATGCGGGTGATGATCCGCCGCACGCGGGAAACAGCCAACGTCGACATTTGGACAAACACCTTCACGCTCGATCTGCTGACTCTCGACGGCGTCTGCCGCGGCACTCTGGTTTGGAACGAGCGGCACGGCAAAACCATGATCTGGGCCAAGCAGACGGTTTTGGCCACCGGCGGGGCCGGGCAACTATATCGAGAAACCACCAATCCCGCGGTGGCAACCGCCGACGGAATGGCCCTGGCCTACCGCGCGGGGGCCGAGTTGCGAGACGTCGAGTTCATGCAGTTCCATCCGACGGTGCTTTACATCGCCGGGGGCAGCCGCAGCCTGATCAGCGAGGCGGTTCGGGGCGAAGGGGCCTGGCTGGTCGATCGTCACGGCCGCCGCTTTATGTCCGACTACGATCCCCGTGGCGAACTGGCCCCCCGCGACGTGGTCAGCCTGGCGATCGTCGATCAAATGGAGAAGACGCGGCATCCGAACGTGTTCCTCGATCTGAACCACCTCGATCCGGCGAAGGTCCGCGAACGTTTTCCGAGCATCGCCGCCGTCTGCGCCGAGTTCAATCTGGACATCAGCCGCGACCGGATTCCGGTCCGGCCGGGGGCGCATTACATTATGGGCGGCATCTCGGTGGACATCGAGGGCCGCACGACGATGCCCCGGCTTTGGGCGGCGGGAGAAGTCGCCGCCAGCGGATTTCATGGAGCCAACCGGCTGGCCTCGAACAGCCTGCTCGAGGCGGTGGTTTTCGGCGCCCACGCTGGCGGAGGGGCATCGCGGGAAGCGGCAAAGTTGCACGACGACTTCACCGCCTCGGTCATCGAGAACCCGCACTCCGACGCGCCGGCCGAGCCGCTGAACCTGGCCGACATCCGCAACTCGTTGCAAAGCCTGATGTGGCGCAACGTGGGCGTACGCCGCAACGCCGAGGATTTGAAAGAGGCCCAGGACACGATCGACCATTGGTCGCGCTACGTGCTGTCGCGTCAGTTCGCCGATCCGACCGGCTGGGAGTTGCAAAACATGCTCTGCGCGGCGCGGCTGATGATCCGTGCGGCGTTGGAGCGGGAAGAGTCCCGTGGGGTGCATTTTCGCGGCGACTTCCCCCGGACCGACGACGCCCGCTGGCGCCGCCACATCGCCTTCCACCGCTAACAGCCCGTTGAAAAAGTCGGATTTCGGGAGTTTGGGTGCCACTGCTGGCTTGTCCAGCAGTGTTTCCCCGGGTGTTTCTCCCCACACTGCTGGGCAAGCCGGCAGTGGCGCCCTTTTTCAACGGGCTGCTAATACTACAACGCTAGATTGATCGATGCTGTCATTGATAGCAGGTTTCGTTGGTGCTGTTATGCAAGTGCCAGACTGCCTCGCGTCGTCTGAAACTTGGCGATTGAGTATTTGAACAACATGATTCTTCCGTCAAGACG